>JAFXDE010000010.1 GCA_017516315.1 Clostridia bacterium
CTTTTCGTATTAAATAACTACTCGTCTATAATTCCTTGACTCTTGGCCCTGTCTTTACATCATAAGATATATTTCATTTTTAAGTTGACAAAACTGACTATGATGTGTATAATGTACTAAGTAAATATTCAAATGCGTTTAAAGGGAGAAGTAATCACATTCCCTTCATCTCAGAGAGAAGCAGTAAGGTGAGAGTGCTTTGATGAAGAAGTGATGAAATGCACCCGTCAGCACCCGAGGGGAAATAAGTATCTGAGGGCGTAGACCGGCGTTAACGGTAAGGCTATTATAATGTAGCTGAGAGTGATAAGTCAGAGTGGAACCGCGTTTTAACGCCTCTGTCCGAAATTTTTTCGGTACAGAGGTTTATTTTTTTGTAAATAGGTGGTAGAATATGTTTAATAGATTAAAAGAAGATCTACAGTGTGTCAAAGACCGCGACCCTGCGGCGAGAAGCAATATAGAAATTATGCTTCTTTATCCGGGCTACAAGGCGGTCAGAGCTTACAGACGCGCTCACTGGTGCTGGAAGCATAAAATGTATTTTCTTGCCCGTGCTATCTCACAGCACTGTGTTAAGCAGACAAATATCGAAATCCATCCCGGGGCACAGATAGGAAAGCGATTTTTTATCGACCACGGAACGGGAGTAGTTATCGGTGAGACAGCCATAATCGGCGATGACTGTACCATTTATCAGGGCGTAACCCTCGGCGGTACAGGTAAGGATCACGGAAAAAGACATCCTACTTTAGGTAATAACGTTCTTGTCGGTGCAGGCGCCAAGGTGCTCGGGCCCTTCCGCATCGGTGATAACTCGAATGTAGCCGCAGGCTCGGTAGTTCTCTCGGAAATTCCCGATAACTGTACCGCTGTCGGAGCTCCCGCGAGAGTAGTAAGGAGAAACGGTAAAAGAGTCGACAGACTCGACCATATTCACACTCCCGACCCGCTTTCGCAGGAAATTTGTGTATTAAAAATGAAAATAGAAAAATTAGAAAAGCAATTAAAGCAAATGGAGGAAAAACAATGAAAATTTTTAACACTCTTACAAGAGAAAAGGAAGAATTAATCCCTCTTACCGAAGGCGAATATAAAATTTATGCCTGCGGTCCTACGGTTTACAATTTCATTCACATCGGTAATGCCAGACCTCTCTGTGTTTTCGATGTAATGCGCCGTTATCTCGAATACAGAGGAAATAAGGTTAATTTCGTACAGAACTTCACCGATATTGACGACAAGATTATCCGCCGTGCAAACGAAGAGGGCGTAACCTTTAAGGATATTTCAGAAAAGTATATCGAGGAATTCTGGACCGATGCCAAGGGTATGAATGTCCGTGAGGCTACCGTACATCCTAAGGCTACCGAAAACATCGGTGAAATTATCGACATCGTCTCCACTCTTATCGAAAAAGGCTATGCCTATGAGGTAAACGGTGACGTATATTTCAGCACTAAGAAATTCGATGAATACGGCAAGCTTTCCCATCAGCCTCTCGAGGATCTGGAAGCAGGTGCACGTATTAATGTAGGTGAAGTCAAGAGAGAACCTATGGACTTCGCTCTTTGGAAGAGTGCTAAACCCGGTGAGCCCTATTGGGAGTCACCCTGGGGACAGGGCAGACCCGGCTGGCATATCGAATGCTCCGCTATGGTAAGACGCTATCTCGGTGAAACCATCGACATTCATTGCGGCGGTCAGGACCTTGTATTCCCTCACCACGAAAATGAAGTAGCTCAGAGTGAATGCTGTAACGGTAAGCCTTTCGCAAGATATTGGATGCACAACGGCTTCATCACTGTAGACAAGGTAAAAATGTCAAAGTCACTCGGTAACTTCTTTACAGTCCGTGATGTAGCTGAGCAGTACGGCTACGAGCCTATCCGCTATCTTATGATTTCCTGCCAGTACAGAAGCCCCATTAACTACAGCTTTGATGCTATCGCACAGTGCAAGGCTTCTCTCGAAAGACTCTACACCTGCCGTAATAATCTTGACTTCGCACTTAAGAATGCGGTAGAGGAAGCAGGGGAGAGAGATGCTGAAATCGTAGCTCTTATCGACGGCAAAAAGGATAAGTTTATCGAAGCTATGGAGGATGACCTTAACACAGGTGAGGCTCTCGGTGCCGTATTCGAGCTTGTCCGTGACATCAATACTCACGTAAACGAAGGCGTACAGTCAAAGACTCTCGTAGAATATGCCGTAAAGATTTTCGACGAGCTTATGGATGTTCTCGGCTTACTTTATAACCGTAATAAAGAGGATAAGAGCCTCGACGATGAAATCGAAGCACTTATCGCCGCCCGTAACGAGGCAAGAAAGAACAAAAACTGGGCTGAGGCAGACCGCATCAGAGACGAGCTGAAGGCACAGGGCATCGTTCTTGAAGATACACCTCAGGGCGTTAAATGGCACAGAGCATAATATGAGGGGCTGTATGACAGCCCCTTAATGAATATTGAATGATGAATATTTGCCTGGCCTGAAAGGAGAGGTGGCAGCCGATAGGCTGACGGAGAGGTTATGTCTGAATAAATATGAGGTACTTTTTATGAAAGAAGATAAATATAAGGATTTATTGAAATTGGTTACAGTACCTGTATGGATTTACTGTTCTGTTGAGCTGTTGTACTGTGTGATTTCTTTTATTCTTTATGTCTCGGAACTCTATAGTGCTTTCGCAGTTATGGCTGAAATATCTCTCTTTTTCAGTATTATGACATTATATTTTGCTCTGCCTGCAGCTGCTGTTGTGGGCTTACTGTCGATGGCAGTATATCATTCTATTAAAAACAAAAGTATAAAACCTTTACTTAATGTGCGACTTTGGGTTACAATAGTAATAATCGCAATCAGCACTGTCTGCAGATTTGAACTTATCAGTAATAATTTTTAAAATGTAGGGGACGGCGCCCCCCCGACGTCCCGTTATTTTATATGAAGGTGCAAATATGAAATATAACAATCAAAGCCCCATAGCCGTAGTTGACTCGGGTCTGGGCGGTATTACCGTTCTGCGAAAGCTTTACAAGCTTATGCCAAATGAGGATTACATTTATTTCGGCGACTCGGCTAATGCTCCCTACGGGATTAAAACTAAAGAGGAAATAAAAAATCTGACGGTAAAGGCCTGTGAGTCTCTTATGGAGCGAGGTGCCAAGGCGGTAGTTATCGCCTGTAACACAGCTACCAGTGCCGCCGCCGCATATCTTCGTGAGAAATACCCCGATTTTATCTTTATCGGCCTCGAGCCGGCGCTTAAGCCTGCTGCACTTTCCGGTGAGTATCCGCGGGTTCTCGTTCTCGCTACACCTCTGACTCTGAAAGAGGAAAAATTCGATAATCTTATGGCAAGATTTGAGGGTAAGGCTGAGTTTATAAAATTACCTGCTCCCGAGCTTGTTAAATTCATCGAAAGCGGTAATCTTGACTCGGAAGAGGAAATAGCTTATCTTGAAGAGATTCTTGCTCCCTATGCGGGGAAGGTGGATGCCGTGGTTTTAGGCTGTACCCATTTTCCCTTTGCCCGTAAGAGTATACTGAAAATCCTGGGCGAAAATGTTCTCGTTTTTGAGGGCAGTAAGGGTGCCGCCAAGTATTGTAAGCTCTGTCTCGAAGAAAAGGGACTTCTCAATTATGAGGACAGAGAGGGTGTAATTTCCTTCGAAAACAGCGACGGAAATAAAATTGAAGCAAGTAAAAGAATGTTTTATTATAAAGGATAATTATGAAACTACAGGATGAATTAAAGGAATATCTTCTCTCTCAGGGCGCTTCCGATGTAGGCTTCTGCTTTATTCCCGACGGAGATTTCGGTGAGTGCAGATACGCCGTCAGCATCGCTGTGAGACTTTCAGATGCCATCGTCGATGAAATCGGAGCAGAGCCTACTCACACCTACTTTAACCATTATCGCTCGGTAAACGCTTTTATTGACTCTCTGCTTTTGAAGGCGGGACTTTTCCTGCAAAGCAAAGGATATAAATATATCACCGTAGCTGCCTCTCAGAGTATAAATAAGGACGGGTGGAATTATAAGGGCAGATACTCCCATAAGAAGGCCGCCTGCCTTGCAGGACTCGGCACTGTAGGTAAAAGCTCTATGTTTCTGCACCGTCTCTACGGGGCAAGAGTCAGACTCGGCACGGTGGTTACGGACTGCCCCTTCGAAAGGGAAAATACAGATTTCGTTTCGCCCTGTCTTGAATGCGATAAGTGTGTAAGGGCTTGTCCGTCGGGTGCGATTCTCGGAAAATTATGGGACGAAAATACCCTTCGTGAAGAGATGTTTGATCCCGAAAAATGCAGCAGCTATATGAAAAATCATTTCAAGCATATCGGCAGAGGTGCTGTATGCGGAATATGTATGAAGGTATGCCCTTATGGAAAATAAATGCAAAATGCAAAATGCAGAATTAATGAACACAACAAATCTGATTTAACAGGTGGAAAATATGAATGAGAAAATTGCCCTTATAACGGGCGGAAGCTCGGGAATAGGCAGATGCACTGCTCTGTCACTTAAAAGAATGGGCTGTAAGGTTTACGAAATCAGCCGCCGTAATATACCTGCACAGGGCATAATTCATCTCACGGCTGATGTAACCGATGAGGCTGCAGTAAAAACCGCCGTGGAGACTGTAGTAAACGCCGAAGGCGGAATCGACATTCTCATTAATTGCGCCGGCTTCGGTATTTCGGGTGCCGTGGAGTTTACAGAGGAGGCCGAGGTTAAAAAGCAGTTCGATGTGAATTTCTTCGGTACGGTAAATGTAACCAAGGCTGTTCTTCCCTTTATGAGAGAAAAGAAGAAGGGCAGAATAGTAAATGTCAGCTCCGTCGCCGCCGTGGCGCATATACCCTTTCAGACCTACTAGTCCGCATCTAAGGCGGCTATCGAAAGCTATACCTGCTGTCTTGCCAATGAGGTGAGACCCTACGGTATAACAGTTACTGCCGTTCAGCCCGGTGATATAGCTACGGAATTTACTGCCGCAAGAGAAAAATCCTTCGTTGGTGACGATGTTTACGAGGGCAGAATCGGCAGAAGCGTAGCAGGAATGGAAAGAGACGAGGAAAAGGGTATGAGCCCCGAAAAAGCAGGGGAGTACATAGCTAAAATAGCCTTGAAAAATAAAGTCAAGCCTGTCTACGCCATAGGCTTTACCTATAAGCTTTTAGCTGTTTTATGTAAGATTTTTCCGTCCTCGGTGAGAAATTACATAGTAGGAAGCCTTTATGCCAAATAAAAATAATCACCCTTACATCTTGACAACGGTGTGAGGGTGTTATATAATATCACTTGTCGTTTTGACATCATAAGCCGGTGTGTTGGAATTGGCAGACGAGGCGGACTCAAAATCCGTTGGTAGCGATACCGTGCGGGTTCGACCCCCGCCACCGGCACCAAAAAATCCGAGTCTTTCCGACTTGGATTTTTCTTTTGTTTGATTAAATTTCAGAAAATTAATATTTATACAGGTGATTTTATGAAAAAGCTTTCCCGTATTTTTTTAATCGTTTCACTGATTCTCTCACATATTATGTGCGTCTGCACTGCCTATAATTACAGAGGCTATTTATGCGGCATCGAGCATCAGGGCTTCAGCGCACCTGCCGGGACGGCGCTTCTGACGGCTGTGCCTTTTATTATCGTCATAGGCTTATGCTTAGCTTTGGCGTACATATTCAGGAGAAGGATTAAGTAAATTATTCTTTGTACATAAGTGTGTTCAGTTTAATACTGAAAGATTTTCTTTTCAGGGTATTGACATTCCCTTGCTCTTATGCTATACTACATCGAATTAATTTGAAGGAAGGTGAAAAATATGTGCAGAAGCTGTTCAGTCGGCGCCCATATTTCTTCTCCTTTTATTCCTGTTTTTTCTCTTTTTGATATTGTTTCTTTTAACGGATAACTTTTTTGTTATCCGTTATTTTTTTGCACTGATTTTTATTGATTTATTAATATATTTGTTATATAATATAAAGAAAATATTATTATGTGTTTTTATGTTTCTTTTTTAGTGAAAAGGAGTGGTACAAATGAAACATTTACTTAAATTGCTCGACTGGTCAAAGGAGGAAATCCTCGACACACTCGATCTGGCTGACAAGCTCAAGGCAGAGAAGAAGGCAGGGATAAAGCATCCTCTTCTCGAAGGCAAAACCCTCGGTATGATTTTCCAGAAATCATCTACCAGAACGAGAGTTTCCTTCGAGGTAGGTATGTATGACCTCGGCGGTACTCCTCTCTTCCTTTCCTCTAAGGATTTACAAATAGGCAGAGGTGAGCCTGTCCAGGATACAGCGAGAGTTCTTTCCCGTTTTCTCGACGGTATTATGATAAGAACCTTCGACCAGCAGGAGGTTGAGGACCTCGCAAAGTACGGCTCCATCCCCATAATAAACGGTCTTACGGATTTCTGCCATCCCTGTCAGGTTCTCGCTGACCTTCAGACTATCCGTGAATATAAAGGCTCTCTTGAGGGCAAAAAGCTTTGCTACATAGGTGACGGTAATAATATGGCAAACAGTCTTATCGTCGGCTGTCTTAAGGTAGGTATGAAGGTAGTTATTGCCTGTCCTAAGGGCTACGAGCCCGATGACGGTATAGTAGAATGGGCCAAGGAAAACGGTGAGCTTCTCGTTACCGAGGATATCCTCGAGGCCTGCAAGGGTGCAGATGTTCTTTACACAGATGTCTGGGCATCCATGGGTCAGGAAAGCGAAGCTGCAAAGAGACAGAGAATCTTTAAGAATTATCAGATTAATGACGAAGCAGTAAATGCCGCCAACGAGGGCGTAATGGTTCTTCACTGCCTTCCTGCTCACAGAGGCGAGGAAATTACCGATAAGGTTCTCGAAGAACATGCAGACCAGATTTTCGACGAAGCTGAAAACAGACTCCACGCGCAGAAAGCAGTTCTTGTCAAGTGTTTTCTTGACTGATACCGATAAATACTGAAAAGAAAGGAATCACGAAAGTGATAAAGGTCTAATGTATGAAAAAGCGTTATTTGGTTTTACAGGACGGCACAGCTTTTGAGGGCTACGCCTTCGGTGCCGACGGTGAAAATATCGGTGAACTTGTTTTCACCACAAATATGGTCGGTTACATCGAAACCCTTACCGACCCCTGCTACTACGGTCAGATCGTTATGCAGACCTTCCCCATGGTAGGTAACTACGGTATTATCGAATCCGATTTTATCGGTCAGCCTAAGCTTCACGGCTATGTAGTAAGAGAATGGTGCGAGGCTCCCTCTAACTTCCGTTGTGAGTATGACCTTGACACCTTCCTTAAAAACAACGGTATCCCCGGAATTTACGGTGTTGACACCAGAGAAATTACAAACATCATCCGTGACGGCGGTACGGTTAATGCTAAAATCTGCGACGAGCTTCCCGCTTCGACTGATGACATCAAGGAATATAAAATAATTTCTGCCGTAGAAAATACGGGAAGCAAAGAAAAGAGTGAGTTTGTACCGACAGGGGAATACAAAAAGCATATCGCTATAGTAGACCTCGGCTCTACTAAGAATATGGAACAGGCTCTTATGGAAAAAGGCTGCAAGGTTACTCTTCTTCCCTACGATTTCAAAGCAGCAGAGGTAGAGGCTGACGGAGTTATTATCTCTGAGGGTCCCGGCTGTCCCAAGGCAAATTCAGCTATAATCGCTGAGGTCGGAGCGCTTATGGGCAGGCTTCCTGTTTTCGGTATCGGCCTCGGACATCAGCTTATGGCTCTTTCTCAGGGCGCTGACACAGAAAAGCTTCTCTACGGCCATCACGGCTCAAATCAGCCCGTAAAAATCGTAGGCACTCCCCGTACTCTGATTACTACGCAGAATCACGGCTATGTGGTTAATAAGGACAGCGTAAAGGAAGGCGTTATCTCTCACCTTAACGGCAACGACGGTACGGTAGAGGGTATCGAATACAAAGATAAGAAAGCATTCTCAGTACAGTTCGAGCCCGATGATGCACTTATCGAAAAATTCTTAAAGATGATGGAGGAGTAAGAGATGCCACTTAATAAAGATATTAAAAAGGTTCTTGTTATAGGTTCAGGCCCTATCGTTATCGGACAGGCTGCCGAGTTTGACTATGCAGGCGCACAGGCTTGCCGTGTTCTTAAGCAGGCAGGCGTAAATGTAGTTCTCGTTAACTCTAACCCCGCTACCATTATGACAGATAAGGCTCTTGCAGATGAAATTTATCTCGAGCCTCTTACCGCAGAAACAGTAAAGAGAATCATCAAGCTCGAAAAGCCCGACTCACTTTTAGCAGGTCTCGGCGGCCAGGTAGGTCTTACCCTTGCTATGCAGCTTTCAAAGGAGGGCTTCCTCCAGGCTAACGGTGTTAAGCTTATCGGTACTGATGTAGAAGCTATAGATAAGGCTGAGGACAGACAGCTCTTCAGAGATACTATGCAGTCCATCAATCAGCCCTGCATTCCTTCGGATATTTCAAATGACATCGAGACCTCACTCGAAATCGCAAAGAGAATCGGTTATCCTGTAATTGTACGTCCTGCCTTCACCCTCGGCGGTGCAGGCGGCGGTGTGGCTTATAATGAGGACGAGCTTCGCATTATCGCCAAAACAGGTCTCGACGCTTCTCCCATTACACAGATTCTCGTAGAAAGATACATAAAAGGCTGGAAGGAAATCGAGTTTGAAACTATGCGTGACAGCGCAGGTAACGCTATCGCCATCTGCTCGATGGAAAACTTCGACCCTGTCGGCGTTCATACAGGTGACAGTATCGTTGTCGCTCCCGCACTTTCTCTTTCCACCAAGGAATACAATATGCTCCGTCAGGCTTCACTTGACATCGTTTCCGCCCTTAAAATCGTAGGCGGCTGTAACTGTCAGTTTGCTCTCAATCCCGAATCCTTTGAGTATGCTGTTATCGAGGTTAATCCCCGTGTTTCCCGTTCTTCAGCTCTCGCTTCTAAGGCTTCCGGTTATCCCATCGCAAAGATGACAACCAAGCTTGCTCTCGGCTATAATCTCGACGAAATCGTAAACGACATCACAGGTAAGACCTGCGCATGCTTCGAGCCCTCACTTGACTATGTAGTATGTAAGTTCCCCAAATGGCCCTTCGATAAGTTCCTCGGCTCATCCAGAAAGCTCGGTACACAGATGAAGGCCACAGGTGAGGTTATGTCCATCGGTCAGTCCTTCGAGGAGGCTATTATGAAGGCTGTCAGAGGTGCTGAAATCTCTCTCGACACTCTTAATGCCGCTCCCCTCAGCGATCTTCCTCTTCTCGAAAGACTCGACATCGCAGATGACAGAAGAATCTTCACCGTGTTTGAGGCCATCAAGGCAGGTATATCTGACGAAAAGATTCACGAAATAACCGCTATAGATAAATGGTTTATTTCTAAGCTCCGAAATCTCGCTAACTTCGAAAATGAAATCGAGGGTAAGGAAATTACCGAGGAGCAGTACCTCAGAGCTAAAAAGCTCGGCTACACTGATAAATCTCTCCGTAAGTTCTGTACCTTCCCCGAAGAATTCCACAGAGAAGCAAGCTACAAGATGGTTGACACCTGCGCAGCAGAGTTCAGCGCAACCACACCTTATTTCTATTCTTCTTACGATAAGGCCTGCGAATCCAGACGTTATCAGCGTTCGGGCAAGGATGTAGTTATGGTTCTCGGCTCAGGTCCCATCAGAATCGGTCAGGGTATCGAATTCGACTACTCCTCCGTTCACTGTGTATGGACACTTAAGGAGCTCGGCTACGATGTTGTTATCGTAAATAATAACCCCGAAACCGTCTCTACAGACTACGATACAGCTGACAGACTTTACTTCGAGCCTCTCAACGAGGAAGACGTAATGAACATCATCAAGGTTGAAAAGCCTATCGGTGTCGTTGTTGCCTTCGGCGGTCAGACAGCCATCAAGCTTACCAAATTCCTTGACGATAACGGAATTAAGATTCTCGGCACATCACAGCAGGGTATCGACACGGCTGAGGACAGAGAAAAGTTCGATGCTCTTCTCGAAAAGTACGGCTTTATGCGTCCTGCAGGCTGCGGTGTTATGACCTTAGAGGAAGCACTCGAGGCTGCCAACAGACTTACATATCCCGTACTTCTCAGACCCTCCTATGTTATCGGCGGTCAGAATATGATGATCGTTCATAACGATGTTGAGGTAGAGAGATATATGAAGAAGATTCTTTCTACCGGTATCGAAAATCCTGTTCTTGTGGATAAATATATGAGTGGTACGGAAATAGAGGTAGATGTAATTTCCGACGGTAAGGATGTTCTTATTCCCGGTATTATGCAGCACGTAGAGCGTGCGGGTGTCCACTCAGGCGACTCCATCGCTGTTTATCCTCCCTTCTCGCTTACGGACAAGATGACACAGACAGTTGTAGACTGCTCCGAAAAGCTCGCTCTTGCTCTCGGTACAAAGGGTCTGGTTAACATACAGTATCTCATTTATGAAAATCAGCTTTATGTTATCGAGGTTAATCCCAGAGCCTCCAGAACCATTCCTTACATCAGTAAGGTTACAAATGTTCCTATGGTTGACCTTGCCACCAAGGTTATGACAGGCTCTGCACTTAAAGACTTAGGCTACGGCACAGGTCTTTACGAGGCACCTCCTTACTTTGCAGTAAAAGCGCCCGTATTCTCCTTCGAAAAGCTCAACGATGTAAACAGCTATCTCGGACCCGAAATGAAGTCCACGGGTGAGGTTTTAGGTATCGGCAAAACCCTTAACGAGGCTCTGTTCAAGGGCCTTACCTCCTCGGGTATAAAGGTAAACGCCAAAAGTGATAAGAGCGAAATGGGTGTGCTTCTCAGCGTGGATGAGCATGACCTTGACGAAATAGTTTCTATCGCTAAAAAGCTTCAGGATCTCGGCATCAACATCTATGCGGCCAAGGATACAGCGAGAGCTATCGTAAACCTCGGCATCAATGTAACCTATGTAAAGGGCATCAGAGAAAGTGACTATTGCTTCAAGCTTCTCGAAAGCGGTAAGATTGACTTCATCGTTTACACAGGCGCACTCTTCGATGCTACTATGGACAACTATATCGCACTTCACAGAAAGGCTCTTCAGCTCGGCATCGCTTGCTTTACCTCTCTGGACACAGCTAATGCTATGCTCGACATTATGGCAAGTAACTACACTCAGCAGAACACAGAGCTTATCGACATAAACAGCATGAGAACGAGCAGAAAAATCTTTAAGTTCTCAAAGATGCACGGTACCGGTAATGACTACATCTTTATCGATAACCGTGACGGACAGATTACCTGCCCCGAATCACTCTGTATCAATTTCTGTGAAAGACATTACGGTATCGGCGGTTACGGCTTTATCCTTATCGAAAATTCCGATGTAGCCGATGCTAAGATGCGAGTGTTCAACCGTGACGGCAGTGAAGGCTCTATGGCAGGTAATGCTATACGCTGTGTAGGTAAGTATCTTTACGATAAGGGTATCGTAAACAAAGAGGAAATCACCGTCGAAACAGGTGCAGGAATCAAGGAGCTTAAGCTCTATATCTCCAATAAGCGTGTAACAGCTGTTCAGGTTTATATGGGCAAGCCCACCTTTGACTGTGCATCTATTCCCTGTACTCTCGACGAGGAGGATATTATTGATTATCCTATCACTATCGGTGCAAGCAGCTATAATATTACCTGTCTTAACATCGGTAATCCTCACTGTGTAGTATTTGACAAAAATGTAGACGGACTCGACCTTCAGAAAATAGGTCCCTCCTTCGAAAAGGCTGACATCTTCCCCGAAAGAATCAATACCGAATTCGTCAGAGTTGTTAACTCACATACTCTTAAGATGAGAGCTTACGAAAGAGGTAACGGTGAGACCTTTGCCTGCGGTACAGGTGCATGCGCCGCAGTGGTAGCCGCTGTAGAGAACGGCTTCTGTAAAAAAGGCGAGGAGATAACCGTCAAGCTTAAGGGCGGTGACCTTGCCGTAACCTATAACGACGACGGAATCTTCCTTACAGGTAACGCTGTTCTCGTATTTGAAGGCGAAGCTGAATATTAATTTTTCAGGGCTGTTGTGCTGATATGGTGCGACAGCTCTTTTATGAATTTTGGAGGTAAAACCTTTGGCAAAGACTGATAAAACCTATCTTTTCGAAAATAAATCCATACCTGCGGCGGTGGCATCCCTGGCACTCCCGACCGTTATGAGCTCCCTTGTAATGATTATATATAATCTCGCCGATACATATTTTATAGGTATGCTGGATAACCCTGTACAAAATGCAGCGGTAACTCTTTCTGCACCTGTTTTACTCGCTTTTAATGCGGTTAATAATCTCTTCGGTGTAGGCGGCTCGAGTATGATGAGCAGAGCTTTGGGCAGAAAGGATTATAAAACCGTAAGGGAAAGCTCAGCCTTTTCCTTTTACGGAGCACTTATTTGCAGTGCGTTCTTTTCGCTTCTTTTTATCTTTTTCGGCAAAAGCATCCTTATGCTTCTCGGTGCTGACGGAGAAACGATTGCTCCTACTATGACATACATAAAATGGACAGTAGTTTTCGGAGCTGTTCCCGCTATTTTGCAGACCACTATGGCGTATATCGTGCGCTCTGAGGGATATGCGGCTTTTGCGTCGGTAGGAACAATCAGCGGATGTCTGCTGAATATTATTCTTGACCCTGTTTTTGCTCTTCCCTTCGGTCTCGGTATGGAAGTAGAGGGTGTGGCACTCGCTACCTTTATTTCCAACTGTGTTTCCTGTATATATTTCCTTGTGCTGATAATTTTTATTCTTCGAAAGAAAACCTCTATCAGCATAAATCCGAAGGATTTTCATATAAGAAAGCCTATCGTAACCGGTATCTTTACAGTAGGTTTTTCCGCTTGCATACAGAATCTTCTTAATGTTACGGGTATGACCATTCTTACTAATTCTGTGTCTGCCTTCGGTACTACTGCTATTGCAGCTATGGGTATCGTGCAAAAAATTACCCAGGTTCCTCTGTTTGTTTTCCTCGGAGTCTCTCAGGGTGTGGCGCCGCTTATCGCTTATAACTACGCGTCTAAAAATTACGGAAGAATGAAGCGAACGGTAACCTTTACGGGTAGTCTTATTACCTCTCTCGCTTTCTTGGCTGTAGCCGTTCTTTTCTTCGGAGGAGAGGGAATAATAACGCTCTTTATGAAAAATGTAGAGGTTGTCATCTGCGGTACGGGTCTTATCAAGGGTTTTTGTATGGCTCTTCCCTTCCTTTGTCTTGATTTCCTTGCCGTAGGTGTATTCCAATCTCTCGGCAACGGTAAAAACGCTATGATTTTTGCCGTAACACGAAAAATTCTTCTTGAGATACCGGCACTTATTATTCTCAACAGACTATTCCCGCTTTACGGACTTGCCTGGGCACAGTTCTGCGCTGAGCTTGTTCTGAGTATAGCAGCGGTTATTGTTCTGAGAAATATTTTCAGAAGGCTTGAAAGGGAGGAAGCATAATGCTTTTGCTTGCTTTGATTGCTGTTTCTTATGTAGCGGTCGGACTTCCCGACTCTGTGCTCGGCACGGTTTGGCCTGCTGTTTACGAGGATTTGAATCTTCCCGTGTCTATGGCAGGATATATAGGGATGACCGTCAGCGGATGTACGGTAATTTCCTGCCTTCTCAGTACGAGGTTTACGGCTAAATTCGGTACAGGTCTTGTCTCAGCCGTAAGCGCACTTATGACGGCTGCGGCACTTCTCGGCCTTTCCTTATCTCAGAGTCCCGTTTATTTCTTTCTTCTCTCAGTTCCTCTCGGTATGGGTGCAGGCACCGTAGATTCGGCACTTAACGGCTTCGTTGCTTTATACTGCAGTAATTCGCAGATGAGTTATCTGCACTGCTTTTACGGACTCGGCGTAACGCTTAGCCCTTATCTGGTTTCGCTGTGTCTTGCCGATGATAATAATTGGCGCAGAGCTTACCTTACTGTCGGAATTATTCAGACGGTGATTTCACTTCTTATTTTCTTTGCCGTTCCTTATTGGCGAAGAATGGAAAGGAATAATATTCTTAAGGAAGAATCTGAGCCGAAAACTCTTACTCTCAGTCAGATGATTAAGATGCCTTCTGTGGTGCTAAGCTGTATTGTTTTTTATCTTATCTGCGCCGCAGAATATACGGCAGGGGTGTGGAGCAGTACCTACTTTGCCGAATTTAAGGACTTCACACCTGAAAAAGCCGCAAAAACGGCAATGCTTTTTTATGTAGGTATGACCGTGGGCAGATTTATGTCGGGTGTTTTCGGAAATAAGCTCGGAAGCAAGAGAATACTTTACATCTGTGTCGGTATTCTGCTTTCTGCTTCGGTTATTATCGCTTTACCGCTTCCTTCCTTTGTCTCGGCTTTGGGACTTCTTCTTTTCGGCTTCGGTATGGGGCCGACCTTTCCGAATCTTTCCTATCTTGTTCCGTCACTTTTCGGCAGAGACATTTCCTCTTCGGTTATCGGTGTACAGCTCGCCTCGACCTATGTGGGAATAATGACCCTTCCGCCGGTTTTTGGTGTTCTGGCGGAAAAGGTTTCGGCAGGTATTTTTCCCTATTTTCTTTTTGCGACTCTCTGTGCCTTCGTAATCGCTTCGGTTATGATGGTAAAGAGTCTGAAAGTAAATATTGATAAAAGCTAAAACAGATGTTATAATCTTTCTGAGAAAACAACAGGCGGTGTAAATATGAATTTTGAAATTAAAGGTAATGAGTTCATAAAAGACGGTAAACCCATTAAAATTATCTCAGGTGCCGTTCACTATTTCCGTAATATGCCCGATACCTGGAGTGATATTTTTAAGAAAATGAGAGCCATGGGCTGCAACTGTGTAGAGACCTACTGTGCATGGAATCTTCACGAAAAAAAGCCGGGAGTTTATGATTTCGAGGGAAATTTAGATATTTCTCTTTTCCTTAAGAAGGCAGCGGAGGAGGGACTTATGGCTATCGTAAGACCCGGCCCTTATATCTGTGCCGAATGGGAATTCGGCGGTCTTCCCTGGTGGATTCAGGCTGACGACGAAATAGAAATCCGATGCAGCAATAAGGCATACATAAAATACTTTGACAGTTATCTTGCGAAGCTTTTCGAGCAGGTTAAACCGCACCTTTCCACTAACGGCGGTAATGTAATAATGCTTCAGTGCGAAAACGAGTACGGCTACTACGGTGACGATAAGGAATACCTTAAGTATCTTTATCAGAGCTACCGTGAAAAGGGGATAGATGTACCTCTTTTCACCTCAGACGGCACAAGCAAGGATAATCTTTTAGACGGCTACATAGATGGCTGTATGGCTACTCTTAACTTCGGCAGCCGTGTGGAGGAGAATTTCCGCGCTCACGATGAGCTTTTTCCCGACCAGCCGAAAATGTGTATGGAAATGTGGAACGGCTGGTTTGATGCCTGGGGCGACGAGCAGCATCATACCACCTCTGCCGAGGATTATGCAAAGGCAGTAGATGATATGCTTACAAAGGGCAGCGTAAATATGTATATGTTTATCGGAGGCACTAACTTCGGCTTTATGAGTGGTGCAAACCATTATGAGAGATTCGCACCCGATGTAACGAGCTATGATTATGATGCGCTTCTTACCGAGTGCGGTGATGTTACTGCTAAGTATCACGCTATAAGAAATGTGATTATGAAGCATATGGGTGAGGAGTTGCCTGAAATTCCTGCTGACAGAGTCAAGAGGGCCTACGGAAAATTCACTCTGACTGAGAAAGCAGGCATCTTTGATAACCTCGACAGGCTTTCTTCGCCTGTCCGCAGTGATGTACCTCTCTGTATGGAGAAATACGGTCAGGGCTACGGCTTTATCGCTTATACCACAGTTCTCGGCAGAGACTACGAAAATGTTAAGCTTTCCCTTGAAAGCCTCGGTGACAGAGCGCAGATTTATATAAACAGAGATTTAATCGACATTCTTTACATAAACGATTCCCTGGAAACAGTCTTTTCTGCCAAGGCAGGGGACAGACTTACCGTTCTTTGCGAGAATATGGGCAGAGCCAACTTCGGCAGTAAGATGATGCGTAAAAAGGGTATTGCCGGCAGATGTCTTCTCGATAATAAAATTCATTTCGGCTGGGATGTATACACTCTGCCTATGGATAATCTCAGCAAGGTGGTTTATACCGAAGAGGATATAAAAGAAAAATCCGTATTCTATAAGGGCAGATTCACCGTCGATGAGGCCTTTGATACCTTCCTTAAGCTCGATAATTTCACTAAAGGCTTCGTAACGGTCAACGGCTATAATATAGGCAGATACTGGGAAATCGGACCTCAGCAGACTCTTTATATTCCTGCTTCTCTTCTTAGGGAGGGCGAGAACGAAATTATTATCTTTGAGTCTGACGGAATCAAGGGAGAGCCTGTAATAAAGTTCGTGGATACACCGATTCTCGGGTAAGTAATGCGGAACAGGGGACAGATTTATTTAAATTCCGCCGCTTCAATAATTTAATCACATAACAGTAAAACCCACAGATTTGATTTTCTGTGGGTTTAAATTTATTCTTTTAACTTTTATGTGTCAGAAAGCAATTATCTCTTAAAGCATCCGTTATACTTTTCTACCCATTTACATACCTTTCTGAGGTTGTATTCCTTGGGCATAGCTGCTGTAACTGCCGTCGCGGCTACGATGTCAGTGCCGAGCTTGATAACCTTTTTAAGTACATCGGTGTTATTAAGGAGACCGCCGACCTTGATTTTGATATCGTCGAGGCTCATACCGCCGAGCATAGCACCGAGACTTGTGGAGTCGGCACCGATGGTCATATCGTCAGCGTTAAGGATGCCTTTTTCAAATATGTAATCGAGCTCATCGCATTCGAGTCTCGTAAGAAGAAGCTTCACGCAGGCGAGGGGAGCGAGAGCAGAGCCGATTTTATCGTAAAAGTCCTTTTGATACTTCCAGAGAGTAGCACCGCTGTAGCTCTGAGTTTTGTCATCGATAACTGCATTTGCTAAAAGTGCTGCTGCCTTCATACTGTTAGCGATACCTGAGCCGATAATGGGTACTGTCATAAATGCGCTGTCACCGATAGCTGCATATCCGTCAGCTACGAGAACACCGAGGGGCTGTCTTACGGGAATCTGAACGAATTCACCGCCTCTTACAAGCTTTTTGCCGAGATGGGGATTTTCCTCGCGGAGGCATTCGAGAGTTTTTTCTACCTCTTCCTCGTCGATAGGAGCGAATCTGCCGATAAGGATGTCTGTGTATTCCTCTTCTGCAGCTACCCAGGATATACCGAGCTTACCCTTATGGAAAAGAAGTACCTTGAATTTATCCTCTACCTCACCGCAGTCGATTTTTTCATAAAAGCCTCTCCACACATAGAAGCGCTCGAATTGCTGTGCTTCCTTTTGAATACCGAGATGCTTCGGAAGACCCATACGGACGGGGGAATTGATACCGCAGGCATCGATTACGAGGTCGGCAAGAATATCCTTTTTGCCGACTTTAACGCCTGCGATACGGTTGCCGAGCATTACAGGTCCGTCTACAGCTTTGCCGAATTCGAACTTTACACCGCATTCCTCAGCATAGGAAATAAGACAGTCGTAGATAGTCTTTCTCTCCATCTGGATTTCCAGCTGATCCTCGGGGGTGTCCTGTCTTAAGGCAATACCCATACCGGGACCGAAGAAGGTCATATCCTGCTTGAGATTAAATTTACTTTCATCAGGAACATTCATACCGATAGCCGTGAAAGCCTTACGGTCGAAAATGTCTGTCCAATCATAGCCGACATCTTTTCTTTTGTTCTTCTCGTAAACGGTTACATCAAAGCCGTTTTTGGCGAGAATGGCACCTGCGGCGATACCGCCGTGACCTGCGCCTGCTATTATGATTTTTTTGCTCATACATATCTCTCCTTTAAAGGTTTATACATTGATTATATAAGAAATGATAATATTTATCAAGATGTTTAGGGAAAAATAATACCGACACCACAAGGGTATCGGTATTATTTTTGGCGGAGAGTTAGGGATTCGACTCTAGCGCGAACTGCGCGCTTCGGTCATTCGCGGCTCTGACAGTCCACCGGACTGTCATTCACTACCGCTCCTACTACGAATCCCTAACTTTTGATATGAACAAAAAATAATACCGACACCACAAGGGTATCGGCATCATTTTTTTGGCGGAGAGTTAGGGATTCGAACCCTAGGTGAGTTTCCCCACACAGCATTTCGAGTGCTGCACCTTCGACCACTCGGACAACTCTCCCTGTATTTACTTTGCAACTTTAATATATTAACAAATTAATTCTCTCTTGTCAACTGAAAAACATCTTATTTCTTTATAATTTTCTATAAATAATGGCGAAAAACTGTTGGCAATTGAATATGCTTTGTGTTATAATGTAAAAGATATATTATGGCTACTTATGTCTTTATTAGAATATACAGGAAAGTTAAATATAAAAAGGAGAAGAATTATGTCAAATTCATTGAATCCCGTTTTCGGTGAATGGTATACCGATAAGCAGATAGGTACAGGCACAGACGGTAAGGTTTTTTCTATTTACCGTGAAAAATATGACGGGAGCAAGGAGAGCTCCGTTCTTAAAATTCTCCGTCTCGGTGAAAACAGAAACGAAAGAAAAACCTTCGACCTTACGGAGAATGAAGATATCCGTGTGGAAGAGGATGAGGACGATTACGAAAAGATTATCAGAAACATAAAAAAGAATATCAAATCCGTCAGAAAGTCCGATAACGGAAAATATTTCGTTAAATATGAGGATGTAGAGCTTCGTAAGGCCAGCGACGGAAAAGGAAAGCTTATTCTTATAAGACTCGAGGAGTGCCGTTCTCTTACGGATATTCTCAAGGATCTGTCCTTTACTCTTGACGAAACCCTGAGACTCGGCATCAATATCTGTAATTCCCTTATAAAATGCCGTTCCTTCGGTTATATTTATCCTAATCTCAAGCCGGAGAATATTCTGTTCGACCGTTCAGGCAGATGTAAATTAGGCGATTTCGGTACCTTCAGCTGTCTCGAGCCTTCCAAAACCTCCATAGCATATAAGAGAACACAGTATTTTATGGCTCCCGAATTTATCAGAACGGGCAATGTGAACTGTACTGTAGACACCTATTCACTCGGACTTATTCTCTATATGCTCACTAACAGAAACAGACTTCCCTTTATGGAGCCTTATCCTGAGAATGTGACCATTAATTCTTATAATACTGCTACTCAGATGCGTGTCAGCGGAAACGAGATTTCCCGTCCTGCACTTTGCAGCGATGAGCTGTGGCAGATTATCCGTAAGGCTTGTGCCTTTAACATCAACGAGAGATATTTTACTCCGAATCAGATGTTATCCGATCTTAAAAATGCTTTGGCAAACAAGCCCTTCGAGGAGGCTGTTTACGATGAGGTTTACTCTGTAGCCGATCTCAGTGAGGAGGATACAGAGGAGAGCATTATCATTCCCGAAATAGAAATCGCCGAAGAGGTAAAGGAGGAAGAGGTTACACCTGTTCTTTCTCTCAGGGAGGAAATCACTATCCCCGAGATTTCACCTATTTATAAAAGCGATATTCCTCAGAAGAAAAAGAAGGCTGTAAGCTTTGCTCAGCTTCCGGAAATAAAAAAGAAAAAGACAGGCGATATGTCTCAGATTAAAAGGATGGTAATTATCGCGGCTGTGGCTATAGCTCTTATTCTGCTTCTTATAGTGTCCGTAGCTATGAAAATAAGCGACGGCAATGCAGAAAGCACTACGCTTATAATAAATAATATTTTTCTTTTCGCAGAAAACTACGGAGGTGTTCTTTTAAATGGCTGCTGATATGATAAAGGCTGTTCTTGCCGCTGAAAATGCAGGCAGGGAAATGGAAGCAAAGGCCCTTAAGGCGGCGGAAAAAATGCTCAGCGACGCTAAAATTCAATCTGACATTATAATCAGAACCGCTGTAGAGCAGGCAGAAAAGGAAGCCAATATTATTTTAAGTGATGCGGAGTTTTCTTCAGCGGGTGTTTTAAAGCAGGCTGAAAAGCTCGCAGAGCTTCGTGAAAGAAAATCTATCGCAGATACTGAGAAATTATACGAAAAAGCTATAAAGATGATTTTTGATGAATTAATGAACTGATATTCCTTGACTTCAGAACGGGGGAGGTGTTGTTTTGGCGAAAATTAAGCTTGTTCATTTTGAGCTTGTGTCACTTCTCGATGAAAGTAAAAAGCTCGTCGAGTTTCTGCAGAAAAGCGGTGTGGCCGAATTAGAGAATACTGAGAATGAAAATCTCACGAAATATCAGACGGACTACATCGTAAATCAGTTTATAAAAAAGCATAATAAGGCTGTTAAGGCCTACGAAATTCTCGAAAAATACTGTCAGCTGAAAAAGCCCTTTGTCGAGGCTTTCAGCGACAGCAAGGAAATAGAATACAGCGACTACAGACTTATTTCAGACCGTGCTGATGAGCTGCTTGATCTGTGTGCGGAGATTATCTCTCTCGAGGAGAAAATCGGTGAGCTTAACAGTCAGAAGGCCGAAAAGGAAGCTCTCGTAAGCTTTTACGGACCGTGGATAAGCCTTGACATACCGATGGCGTCGAAAAGAACGGCCGCGACGAGTATTTTTATCGGCTCTTTCCCTCAGGAGCTGACCAAGGAAGAAATTCTTTCTCTCATTTCCTCACGGGAGGATTATCCCGAGGATGTGGAAATCGAGGTAGTTTCGAAGCAAAAAATGTTGACCTGTGCGGTAATAATGTGTCATCAGTCAAGCGGTGAAAGGCTTCTCGAAATACTCAGAAATGAAGGCTTCTCTCTGCCCGACAAGGCTGTGCCTAAAATACCCGTCAAAGCAATAGAGGATTTCCGGGAGGATATTTCCTTCCTTAATAGTGAAATCGCCTCCACGGCGGAAAGGCTGAAGGAATATAAGGACGATTATGATGATATAAGATATCTGAGTGATTATCTTATGGCGCAGGCGGATAAATACTTGGCTGTAGAAAATGCTGCCGCCACAGAAAGTGTCTTCTTTCTGAAGGGCTATATGCCCGAAAGAAATGCCGAAGAAATCAAATTTGAGGTCGAGCGTCAGTTTACGGCGCAAATGGAGCTTTCCGAGCCTGACTACGATAACCCGGATGTTCCCGTTCTTATTGAAAATAAAAGCTTTGCGGCAGGTGTTGAATCCGTTACGGATATGTACTCGCCCCCGTCAAATAAGGATATTGACCCGAACCCCGTAATGGCGTTTTTCTATTACGCCTTTTTCGGATTAATGCTTTCCGATGCCGGTTACGGACTGCTGATGATTATTTTTTCGGTTTTAGCCAATAAAAAATTCAAGGTCAGAGGAAATCTTAAAAAGACGGCCGATATGGCACTTTACTGCGGTATTTCGACGGTTTTCTGGGGTGCGATGTTCGGTGGCTTTTTCGGTGACCTTATACCTACGGTATGCAGAAGCTTTTTAGGTATTACGGAGGTACCGTCCTTTGCACTGTGGATGGATCCGATGTCGAACAGCATAGAGCTTCTTCTCTATTGCTTCCTTTTCGGTATAGTCCATCTTTTTGCAGGACTTTTAGTAAGAGGCTTTATGCTTCTCAGAGATAAAAACTACCTTTCCGCCTTCTGTGACACACTTCCGGTTATGGTTTTTGTTGTCGGATTTGCGGTCGTAGGTGCGGGCTTCTTTACGGAAATACCCGAAAACATTATGGATGTCGGCATCAAGGTTCTTGCTGCAGGTGCAGTTCTTATCGTTCTTACGGCAGGAAGAAGCTCGAAAAACATTCTCGGCAAGCTTGGCGGAGGTCTCTACGGCCTTTACAATGCAGCTTCGGGATATCTTGGTGACATTCTTTCCTATTCGAGACTTCTTGCTCTAAGTCTTGTGACGGGCGTTATCGCAAATGTAATCAATCTTTTAGGCTCAATGATGGGTAATATTTTACTGTTTATTATAATTTTCATAGTAGGTCATACGGTGAATATAGCCATTAATTTAATCGGAACCTATGTTCACACGGGCAGACTTCAGTATGTCGAGTTCTTCTCGAAGTTTTATGAAGGCTCGGGAAGAGCCTTTACACCCTTTAAAATCAATTCTAAATTCTTTACAATCAAGGAGGAAAATAAATATGGATAATCTCGGTCTTTTTTTAGCAATTTTAGGTGCAGCACTCGCTGCAGGCCTTTCAGGTGTCGGCTCTGCAAAAGGCGTCGGTCTCGTAGGTGAAGCAGGTGCAGGCCTTCTATCGGAAAACACCAATATGTTTACGAAGGTGCTTGTTCTTCAGATTCTTCCCGGTACTCAGGGACTTTACGGCTTTCTTATTGCTATTATCGTTTTCACCAAGACAGGCTTACTTGCAGGTGCTCCCGTAGCTATGACATGGCAGCAGGGCGTATCAGTGCTTGCCGCTTGCCTTCCGATTGCTGTCGTCGGTTATTTCTCAGCCATTTACCAGGGCAGAGTATCCGCCTCAGCTGTTTCACTTATCGCCAAAAAGCCCACAGAGCTTATTAAGGGTATGACAATGGCGGCTCTTGTAGAGTTTTACGCCGTTCTCGCTCTTCTTATTTCTTTCCTCGCAGTAAACAATATCAGACTCGGCTGATTCTGCACAGAAAAATTGAAATAAGGAGAAAAAGATTTTATGACAGGGCTTGATAAAATCAAAGAGAAAATCGAAGAGCAGTCCCGTGAAAGCTGCGAAAAGATTTTCGCTGAGACTAATCTGAAAATCAAAAGGATGATAGCCGAGGCAAGAGAAGAGGGAAACCGACGCGCTTCTGAAATCGTCGGTGCGGCACAGGCACAGGCTGATAAACAGAACGCTGTATCCAAAAGCACAGCCGAATCCATTACCCGTAACCGTTATCTCGAAATCAGAAACGCCATTCTTAATGACATAATTTCTGCGGCATATCTGAGTATCGATAATTTCTCTGACGAGGAATACTTTGATATGATTTTTTCTCTTTGTAAAAAGAACATACAGCCGGGCGAAGGCGTTATGTATATGAACGGCTACGATCTGTCGAGATTACCTGCCGGTTTCGCGGAAAGAATAAATTCGGAGTTTCCCGAGGTTTCATCGGTTAAGCTCGGCGAAAAGGCTGTGGACATCGAGAACGGCTTTATTCTCGACTACGGTGACATTACGGTAAATTGCACCTTAAGGGCAGTTTTTGATGAAAATATGGATGCTCTTAAGGATATGCTGAGCAAAGAGCTGTTCAGCTGACGGAGGAAATATGAAAAAAACAGATTATGCCTACTGTGTGGCAAGACTCCGCGCCAATGAAGCATACATGCTGAAAAAGGACTTTCTGATGAAGCTTTGTGAAAGTGAAAACCTTGATAAGGCTTTATCAGCCTTAATCGAAGAAGGCTGGATAAAGGAAAAGACAGGCATAAGGGAAATAATCCGTTTGAAAAATAACGAGCTGTGGACACTCCTTAATGAGTCTGTTCCCGATAAAGGAGAGCTTAATGTTTTCTGCGTGCTTAATGACTTTTTTAATATAAAAACAGCCGTGAAGTGTGCTTTCTGTGATGCGGAACCGGAGAATTATTACCTTTATCCTACATCCTTGAATCTCGGCGAGCTGACGGAAAGGGCAAGGCTTCGTGATTTCTCTTCGCTGAAAATCTACGGAGCAGCTACGGCTGAGAAGGCCTATAACATGGCTCTTATTACCGAAAACGGACAGAGTGCGGAAATTCTTATCGACAGAGGTGCCATTGACTGCCTTTGTGAATATGCCGCGGCTAAAAAATCTGAGCTGTCTAATACCGTCTGCGGCTTTCTCTGTGATACGGCGAATATTAAAATAGCTTTGAGAATAAATGCACTCGGTAAAGGAAGAGACTTCGCGGAAGAAGCTATAGGGAATACCTTTAAGCTTGACAGAAACAGGCTGATTAATCTTGCTTTAGGAGAGAGGGAGGAGCTTTATTCCTATCTTCTTGCTACAGTTTACAGCGAGGGCGTCTCTCTTTATTCCGAAAGCACGGCGCTTTACGAAAAATGGTGCGATGACAGAATTATAGATTTAGTTTCCGATGCGAAATATACTGCCTTCGGCTTCGATCCCGTATGTGCCTTTTATTACGGAAAGCAGAACGAAATCAAAAGTGTCAGTATAATTCTTACAGCGCTTCAGTCGGGCGTTGCCGCTGACGAAATCAAAGAAAGGGTAAGGGCGCTTTATGTATAAGATAGCAGTTCTCGGTGACAGAGAAAGTATTTGCGGCTTTGCCTGTCTCGGTTTGGAAACGATTTCGGTCTGTGGCGAGGATGACGCAAAAGAGCAGTTCCGCCGTCTCGTAAAGGAAGATTATGCAGTTATATATATTACGGAATACTGTGCTGAAATGCTTAAGGGTGAAATCTCTGAAACTGAAAATCAGATTACACCTTCCGTTATTCTCATTCCCGGTGTAAAGGGTAA
Organism: Clostridia bacterium; assembly: GCA_017516315.1. Taxonomy (GTDB): domain Bacteria; phylum Bacillota; class Clostridia; order Oscillospirales; family Acutalibacteraceae; genus UBA6857. The sequence continues at coordinate 24,500 of JAFXDE010000010.1, forward strand.
TACGGGAAAGGGTATGGAAAATATCGGCAAGGCTGTCGAAAAAGCAGTAGGCTCACTTATTCTTGATTAGCAGGTGAAAAAATGAACTACGGTACAATTACGAAAATTTCGGGTCCTCTTGTGGTTGCAAGCGGAATGAAAAATACAAATATGTTTGATGTGGTTAAGGTAAGCGACCTTAATCTTATCGGTGAGGTCATCGAAATGCACGGTGACGATGCTTCCGTACAGGTTTATGAGGAAACCTCGGGTCTTCGTCAGGGAGAAAAGGTTGTCTCTACGGGAGAGCCCTTGAGTGTCGAGCTCGGACCCGGTCTCATCGGAAGTATTTTCGACGGTATTCAGAGACCTCTCAGAGAGATAGTGAAGCTGTGCGGTACGAATCTTCCCCGCGGTATCGAGGTGCCTTCTCTCGACAGAGAAAAGCAGTGGGTTTTCGAGCCTTCGGTAGCTGTAGGCGAGAGAGTTTTCGGCGGTGATATTATAGGTACCGTTCAGGAAACGGATGTGGTTTCCCATAAGATTATGCTTCCTCCCGATAAAAGCGGTATTATTAAGGAAATTACCGGCGGTACATGCACTGTCGATGATGTGGTAGCTATCGTTCTCGATGAAAAGGGACAGGAGCACGGTATTACTATTATGCAGAAATGGCCCGTAAGAAAGGGCAGACCTTATTCTAAAAAGCTCTCACCTAAGGAGCCTCTTATAACCGGTCAGAGAGTTATCGACTCCCTTTTCCCTTTGGCTAAGGGCGGTGTGGCAGCCATTCCCGGACCCTTCGGAAGCGGTAAAACAGTAACACAGCACCAGATAGCCAAATGGGCAGATGCTGATATAGTGGTTTACATCGGCTGCGGTGAGCGCGGAAACGAAATGACCGATGTTCTCAATGAATTTCCCGAGCTTATCGACCCCCGTACGGGCAAATCACTTATGGAAAGAACCGTGCTTATTGCCAATACCTCTGATATGCCCGTTGCCGCAAGAGAGGCATCTATTTACACAGGTATCACCATAGCGGAATATTTCCGCGATATGGGTTATAATGTGGCGCTTATGGCTGACTCGACCTCACGCTGGGCAGAGGCTCTCCGTGAAATGTCGGGCAGACTCGAGGAAATGCCCGGTGAGGAAGGCTATCCCGCTTACCTCGGAAGCAGACTCGCTCAGTTTTATGAGAGAGCAGGCAGGGTAGAGTCCGTGGGTAAAAATCCCCGTGAGGGAACCCTTTCGGTTATCGGCGCTGTTTCGCCTGCAGGCGGTGACATATCAGAGCCTGTAAGCCAGGCTACTCTCCGTATTGTAAAGGTATTCTGGGGACTTGACTCATCTCTCGCTTATAAGAGACATTTCCCCGCCATTAATTGGCTTACAAGCTATTCTCTTTATACCAATGCACTTTCTGAGTGGTTTAAAAATAATATTTCCGAAGAATGGAACAGCTTGCGTGATACGGTTATGCTGCTTCTTTCCGAGGAAAGTGAGCTTCAGGAAATGGTAAAGCTCGTCGGTATAGATGCCCTTTCACCTGAGGACAGACTTAAAATAGAGGCTGCACGCTCCGTAAGAGAGGATTTTCTCCATCAGGCAGCCTTCCACGAAACCGACACCTACACTTCATCACATAAGCAGTATCTTATGATGAAGCTGGTTTGTGAATATTACGAAAAATCCCGTGAGGCATTGGCAAACGGTGCAGACATTAACTTCATTTCCTCTCTTGCCGTCCGTGAGAAAATCGGCAGATTCAAATATGTTAAAGAGGAAGAAACAGAAGACGAATTTGAAAATATCATCGCACTTTTAGAGAAAGAGCTTTGCGGTGAAGAAAAGGAGGACTGATTATGCCAAAGGAATACAGAACCATAAGCGAAGTGGCAGGTCCTCTTATGCTCGTTAAGGATGTTACGGGAGTGGCATATAATGAGCTGGGTGAAATAGAGCTTCAAAGCGGCGAAAGAAAGCGTTGCCGTGTACTCGAAATCAGCGGTACCGATGTTCTCGTTCAGCTTTTTGAATCTTCGGTAGGTATAAATCTTTCAAACAGTAAGGTCAGATTTACCGGTAAGCAGATGGAGCTTGCTGTTTCCGAGGATATGCTCGGAAGAGTTTTCGACGGTCTCGGAAGACCTGCCGACGGCGGACCCTCCATTATTCCCGAAAAAAGACTCGATGTTAACGGTACGCCTATTAACCCTGCCGCACGAAGGTACCCCGAAGAATTCATTCAGACGGGTGTTTCGGCTATTGACGGTCTTAATACTCTCGTAAGAGGTCAGAAGCTTCCTATTTTTTCTGCTTCGGGTCTTCCTCACGCTGAGCTTGCCGCACAGATAGCCAGACAGGCTAAGGTTTTAGGCTCTGACGATAAGTTCGCTGTAGTTTTCGCTGCTATGGGTATCACCTTCGAGGAGTCTGATTATTTCATACAGTCCTTTAAGGATACCGGTGCTATCGACAGAACGGTTATGTTTGTAAATCTCGCAAACGACCCTGCCATTGAAAGAATAGCTACTCCTAAAATGGCGCTTACTGCCGCCGAATATCTTGCCTTCGATAAGGGGATGCACGTTCTCGTAATTATGACTGATATCACTAACTATGCCGATGCTCTGCGTGAGGTTTCAGCCGCACGAAAGGAAGTGCCCGGCAGACGCGGATATCCGGGATATATGTATACCGATCTCGCTTCTATTTACGAGAGAGCAGGCAGAAAGAAGGACTGCGAGGGCTCGATCACTCTCATTCCTATTCTCACTATGCCTGAGGATGATAAAACTCATCCTATCCCTGACCTTACGGGCTACATCACCGAAGGACAGATCATTCTTTCCCGCGCTCTCTACCGTAAGGGCATCACTCCTCCCGTGGATGTTCTTCCGTCTCTTTCCCGTCTTAAGGACAAGGGTATCGGTGAGGGAAAAACGAGAGAGGACCACAGAGATACGATGAATCAGCTCTTCTCCGCCTATGCGAGAGGCAAGGAATGTAAGGAGCTTATGGTTATTTTAGGTGAGGCGGCACTTACCGATATTGATAAGCTGTATGCTGAATTTGCCGACGAATTCGAAAAGACCTATGTTTCTCAGGGAAGCTTTGCTGACCGAACCGTAGAAGAAACTCTCGATATAGGCTGGCAGCTTCTTAAAATATTACCGAGAAGTGAGCTGAAGAGAATTTCCGATAAATATCTCGACGAGTATTATGATTAAGGCTAAAAGGAGGTGTCACTATGGCAGTAATGAATGTTAATCCTACCCGTATGGAGCTTACAAATTTAAAAAGAAAGCTTGTTACTGCCAGAAGAGGACACAAGCTTTTAAAGGATAAGCGTGACGAGCTTATGAGGCAGTTTCTCGAGCTTGTCAAGGAAAACAAAAGACTCCGTGAAAGAGTCGAAGGAGCCGTCTCTGAGGCAAATAAGCATTTCTCTATGGCTGCGGCCTCAATGAGTGAGGAAAGCTTGGCCGTGTCACTTATGATGCCATCTCAGAGAATGAGTATCGAGGTTACGGAAAAGAATATAATGAGTGTAAAGACTCCCGTATTTGTTCCCGAATATAAGCTCGCCGATAAGGGTGAGGTTTATTCCTACGGTCTTGCCTTTACCTCGGGCGACCTTGACGAGGGTGTGAGGACACTGTCAGACATTATGCCTGATATGCTTCGCCTGGCTGAGGTGGAAAAGACCTGTCAGCTTCTTTCCTCTGAAATAGAAAAGACGAGAAGAAGAGTGAATGCCCTCGAATATGTTATGATACCCGATTACGAGGACACCATTAAGTATATTACTATGAAGCTCGATGAAAACGAAAGAAGCAACACTACCCGTCTTATGAAAATAAAGGATATGATGCTTCAGCAGTCGCATAATTTTTAAGCTATGGAAGAAAATGATTTACTTGTTTCGCGCTGTCTTGACGGTAAGAAAAAATCTCTCGACAGCTTTATGATAACCTCTACGCCTTTCCTTTCCGCAGATGAAAGAAGCATTCTCGTTCCTTTGGAAAGGGAATTTAATTCAGATATACAGACCTTTTATTACGGAGGCTACAGCGAGGCAGAAAGAACGGTAGCTCTGTTTGTTCCGTCTGTTTTCGGTGTGGAGGATATAGAGGAGTATTTTTCCGAAAACGAGGAGGACTGTCCCTTTTGCCTTTTGAAGGTGAGCAAGGACAGGTTTTCCACTCTTACACACAGAGATTATCTCGGCTCTCTTATGGGACTCGGAATCAAAAGAGAAACTGTCGGTGATATTATCGTCGGTGAGGACTGTACCTTTATTTTCGTTCTTAAAAGCATCAGCAGGTATATCTGTGAAAATCTCACCAAGGTCGGCAGGGGATCGGTAAAAACTGAAATATGTCCTCTTTCCGATTTCGTTTATGATGAGGGTGAGACGGAGACGGTGTTCTGCTCTGTAGCTTCTCTCAGGCTTGACAGCGTAGCTTCCTCAGCCTTTAATCTTTCCCGTACCAATTCCTCCCTTGCCGTGAAAAGCGGCCTCGTTTTTATCAATTCCCGGCAGATACTGAAAAACGATTATATTCTTAAGGAAGGGGATAAAATCGTTCTGCGCGGAAAGGGTAAGGCAGTTCTTGACGAAATAATCGGAGAGAGTAAAAAAGGCAGAATACATATCAACATAAAGAAATTTAAGTAGTCCGTCGGGCTACTTTTTTTTATGTAATCCGTATTTTGCTTTTATTTTCGGAGAAAATATTCTCGGTGATTATATGAGTGATTTCAGTAAATCTTATAATGAAAACATAAAAACAGTAAGCAAAAAGCTCCGATTCGGTGAAAGCTACGATATCGTTCTTAAAAAAATAAAGCTCGGTGACAGACAGGCGGCTATGTTTTGTCTGGACGGCTTTTTAAAGGACGAAATGCTTGAAAAAAACTTTGAGTTTTTTACGAAGCTGACGGCAGAGGATATGAAAAAAGCGGATACGGCACAGAAATTTACGGACAGCTATATCACCTATGTAGAGGCAAATGTGGTTGATAAGCTCGACGATTATATTACCTTTGTTCTTTCAGGTGCTGTGGGTATGATAGTAGAAGGCTTTACCGAGGCTATAATTATCGACTCGAGAACCTATCCTGCCCGTACCGTCGAAGAACCCGAATCTGATAAGGTGCTCCGAGGCTCACATGAGGGCTTTGTGGAAACTATTATCTTTAATACAGCTCTTATCCGCCGTAAAATCAGAAATACAAATCTTACCCTGAAAGCATATCAGGTAGGCACCGAATCGAAAACCGATATAGTTGTCTGCTACCTTGAGGATGCGGTGGACAGAAAGCAGCTGAATATTATAACGGAAAAGCTCGAAAGCATAGAGGTTAAGAGCCTTCCTATGAGCCACGAAAGCCTCCGTGAATGTCTTTTGCCTTCTCAGCTGTGGAATCCCTTCCCGAAGGTCAGATACACCGAAAGACCCGATGCTGCCGCTGCCTGTATCTATGACGGTAATGTTATTATTCTGACTGACGGCTCGCCGACGGCGATGATATTTCCTACGGGTATTTTTGATTTTATTCAGGATATCAATGACTTTTACTTCGCACCCGTTATCGGCTCACTGCTGCGATTTATACGGGTCTCGGTCTTTGCTCTGTCTATGGTTTTTATTCCGATATGGTATCTGCTTATGCAGTATGAGGAGATGCTACCCGATGCTATAAAGTTTATGCTCATAGAAGAAAAAAACTCCGTGCCGATCATATTACAGCTTCTTATAGTGGAGTTCGTTATCGATACACTCCGTCTCGCTTCGGTTAATACTCCGAGCGCTCTGAGCAGCTCCTTCAGCGTAGTAGGTGCTCTCGTTTTAGGTGAATTTGCCGTAAGGTCGGGCTGGTTTGTAGCCGAGGTAGTGCTGTTTATGGCCTTCGTGGCTATTTCGAATTTCACACAGCCGAGCTATGAGCTGGGCTACGCTGTAAAGATTTCGCGCACAATTATTCTTATTCTGACGGCTTTATTTAAGATATGGGGCTTTGCCGCAGGACTTCTGCTGGTTATTCTCGTAATTTCCTTTACTAAAACCATAAGCGGTTACACCTATCTTTATCCTCTTATTCCTTTTAATAAGGATGCGTTTAAAAATCTTCTTTTCCGTCATCAGATTAAGTTCAGCTATAAAAAATAACAGGACTCAAAGCCCTGTTATAATTCGAAATCTTCTTTTGTAAAGTCGTTATTAATTACTATCTTATTCGGTACGCGCTTAAGAGGGTCATATTTATAGTGTCTGCAGGTGGAGGTGCCTTCGACGATACCTTTTTTGCTGCAGAGAACCATACTTCTGTCTTTGGGACTTCTGCCGTAGAGACAGTTAGCGCACTGCGGAGTGTATTTCTTTTTGCTTAACATTTTCTGCTTCATTTTTTCACCTGCTTTTTTTACTTCGCCTTATTTTAGCACAAGAGAGAATTTTTTTCAACCGATATTCCTTAATTACTTGCTTTAAAAAGTAATATATGATAAAATCAACAGGACAAATTAAGGAGTAGATACTATGAAAGAAGTTATCATATATACTGACGGAGCCTGTTCGGGTAATCCCGGTGCAGGCGGATGGGGAACTATCCTCGTTTATAAGGGCAAGGAAAAGGAAATGTCGGGCGGTTCGGCAGAAACCACTAATAACCGTATGGAGCTGACAGCTGTTATTGAAGGCTTAAAGGCTCTTAAGGAGCCCTGCAGTGTTACGGTAGTAACTGATTCCCAATATGTTGCCAACGGAATCAATCTCGGCTGGGCGAAGGGCTGGAAGGAGAATAATTGGCGTAAAAAGGATAAAAAGCCTGCTCTTAACCCTGAATTGTGGGATGAGCTTCTTACACTGATAGATAAGCATGAGGTTACCATAGAATGGGTAAGAGGTCACGACGGCCATCCCGAAAATGAACGCTGTGACAGAATGGCTGTGGCAGAGAGTCAGAAATATCTTTAATAATTCGTAATGCGCGATTGCGCCGAACATTAATCTAATAATCAGATAGTACCCGCCGATTTGACGGGTACTGATTTTTTTTGTCAATGTATATTGGGCGGAATATTTTTTCTTTATTTCTGAAACCTGTCCCGCGATTCCGAATTAACAAGGTCTCTGACCGCCTCACCTGCAATAATCAGACCTGCCACAGGAGGAACAAAGGCAATAGAAGAGGGAACAGGCTTTCTTCCGTCAGCAGAAGGGGAGGTTTTTTTCGGTTCCTCGGGAGAAAAAAGCACCTTCAGCTTTTTTATCCCGCGTTTTTTCATTTCGTATCTCATTACTCTCGCGAGAGGACAGACAGAGGTTTTATAAATATCCGTTATTTCGAATTTGGTCGGATCGGTTTTGTTACCTGTACCCATTGAAGAAATTACGGGTATTTTTTCATTTGTCGCTTTTTCGATTATGGCGATTTTACCGGAAACTGTGTCGATGGCATCGATGACATAATCGTAAACCGAAAAGTCAATTTCATCGATATTTGAGGGCAGAACGAAAATATTATGCTCCTGGATTTTTATGTCGGGATTTATATCCTTAAGTCTTTCGCAGGCGACGGCGGTTTTCAGCTTTCCTACGGTTGAATGGAGAGCGAAAATCTGACGGTTGATATTGGAAGGAGAGACAGTATCGTTATCGAAAAGGTCTAATGCTCCGACGCCTGAGCGAGCGAGAGCCTCGGCGACATAACCACCGACTCCGCCAATACCAAAGACTGCCACACGGCAGTCTTTAAGTCGGGAAAGAGCATCCTTTCCTATTAACATTTCTGTACGGGAAAAAATTTCATTCATTTCTTTTTACCTTTAAAGGGGTTGCCCCAAAATATAAATAAAAATGCAGGGATGAGACTTATTAGGAGTAGTATAAACATCAAAGGTTCAGCCGTAAAATAGGCGAACATAGCTTTGAAGGCCTCAGGCTGAAGCATAATGATAAGCCCCGTGATTATGGCAAAGACGGCGGCAACAAGCACGGCACCTGCAGCGGCATCCTTGGCTATTCTGCCGTACTCCGTATGCTCCCGGGAGGCTAAATTAACGGCGTTTTCTACGGCGGTATTTATTATTTCAGCGCTTATTACCAGGGCAGAAACCACAGCTAAAACGGCATAATCCGTTCTGCTTAAAAGGAACCAATCCGTAGAAAGGAGAATACTGAACATATAAGTAAGAAAGGTAAGATGTATTCTCAGATTTCGTTCACTTTTTATGCAGTGAAGAATACCCTTGGCGGCATAAGTGAAGCTTTTTAACAGTCTTATAATTTCCTGCATATCAGTTTTCGGTAGTGTAGTAGCTTCCGCTTCTGACGAGTCCTAACTGTGTAAGGACAGCCTCTTCCTTTTCTCTCATACGGACAAGCTCCATTCCGCCCGGCTCATGGTCGTAGCCTAAGAGGTGAAGCATAGAGTGAACGGTAAGGAAAGCGATTTCTCTGTCGAGACTGTGACCGTAAAGATCGGCCTGCTTGTAGGCGTGTTCGATGGAAATAACGATGTCACCGAGCATTCTTGCTCCTGTATCGTTATTAATGTCATAAACACCGTCTACACCTAAGGGAAATGAGAGAACATCGGTAGGTCTGTCGATGCCTCTGTGCTTGAGATTGAGCTCGTGAATAGAGATGTCGTCAACAATGGTAACACTGATTTCTGCAGAGCCTTTGAAGTTTTCGTTTACGAGAACAGCGTTACAGCAGCGGCGTATAAGCATACGCACACCGGTAGGAATACGTACTGTATTCTGACCGTTAGTAATGATTACCTTGATTTTGTCTTTCATTTCTTTTTACTCTCCTCATATTTAGAATAAGCCTTTATAATGTCCTGTACAAGCTTATGTCTTACTACGTCTTTTTCGGAAAAACGGACAGTTTCGATATCATCCACATTTTTCAGAATTTTAATAACATCTACGAGACCGGATCTCTTTCCGTCGGGAAGGTCTATCTGGGTAATGTCGCCCGTTACCACTATTTTCGAGCCGAAGCCGAGACGGGTGAGAAACATTTTCATCTGTTCGGGTGTGGTGTTCTGTGCCTCGTCTAAAATGATAAAGCTGTCGTCGAGAGTTCTGCCTCGCATATAGGCTAAGGGAGCTACCTCAATGCTTCCTCTTTCCTGGTATTTTTGGAAGCTTTCCGGACCGAGCATATCGAAAAGTGCATCGTAGAGAGGTCTTAAATAGGGGTCTACCTTTGATTGGAGGTCACCGGGTAAAAAGCCTAATTTTTCACCTGCCTCCACTGCGGGGCGGGTGAGTATGATGCGGTTTACCTCCTTGGCTCTGAAGGCACTTACGGCCAAGGCTACGGCAAGATAGGTCTTACCCGTACCTGCAGGGCCGACACCGAGGACCACGGTGTTCTTTTTTATGGCATCCACATATTTTTTCTGACCGAGGGTTTTAGGCTTTATGGGCTTACCCTTGGCACTGATACAGATACAGTCCGAGCTGAGAGTGGTGAGCTTGTCGTCATTGCCTTCCTTTACCATAGCGATTACATAACGGATGTTCTGTTCGTTAATGACCTCGCCTCTATTTATGAGGAAGAGGAGATTTTTTATTACTCTTTTTGCCTTGTCGGCATTTTCCTCGTCACCCTGGATTTTTATGTCGCTTCCGCGGCAGACGATAGCTACGGAGAATTCTTTTTCTATAAGCTTGATATTTTCATCGAAGGAACCGACGAGAGTAACTGCGTGTTCCATTCTGTCAATGCTGAAAGTTTGCTCGAACAAGTTTTGCACCTCAATTATAGTAAAATCTGTATACTTTTAAAAATTTTATCACATTTTTTCAAAAAAGTGAATAGTTTTACAGAAATTTTTGTGTAATTATTTTGAGTTTTCTGACAAAATCGGCTTTTCTTCTCCGATGAAATCTATTAAAGTGTATTTCCCCGAAAAGATTACAGCCTTATCCGTAACGGTAACAGCTTCGGTTTTATCGGTTACCGTTGAGCTGCTGTTTTGTCTGTATATGTTATTTTGTATATTTTCGAGAGCGTTTATGCTTACGGTGTCAGACTCTGCTTCTCCTTTTTCGCATATCAGAATTTTTTCGGTGAAAAAGGGCAGAGTATATCCGTTGACTGTCAGATGTTTCCTTTCTTTGAATATCTGCTGACTGTCGTCTTTCTGTATGACATCAGACGGAAATACTGCTCCGAAAAGGCCTATTCTGTATTTTATGTCTTTGATTTTCAGCTTTTCTGAGGCCTTTCCGAGACTTTCATTCAGGTTTATTTCCTTTTCGTGCAGGGCGGTGATTTTGCCCTTTGAGGCATAAAAGGTAGTAGAGGTATCTTCGTTCACTATAGCGCCGTTAATGAGCAAATCTCCCTTTTTTACGCCGTTACCCCGCTTTACCATACAGTCACCGCAGAAGGTTTCGGCTGAGAGTATTACTCCGTCGAAATCCGCTACGATATTGCAGGGCGGTCTGTCCTCGGTATGCGTGATTATTCTGTTATCCTCGCGAAGCTCTATTACGGCAAGACTGCCCTTGATGTTTACGGAAAGCCAGGTTATTTTCCCGTTATAGTCGGCGGCGATGCTTCTCGCTGTCCTGATTTCATCGAAGCCTCTTTTCAGCGTGCCTTGCTTCAGTCCGTAGCCTTCCGCCATAGTAAGAATCTCGGTTTTACTCAATTTGCTGTTACCCTTGACCTCTATACACCACACGAACATACTGAGAAAGAGATGTACGGCAAGAAAAACAGCTATACCCGATAAAATGCCTGCACGCTTATGGTACCTTCTGTATTTGTAAACAAGACCTGTCTTTTTTATTATTTTTATTTTAACACCCGATTTTTTTGCTATATGACGAAGCCTCGGAAAATCGCTTCTTATTACGGAGAAGAGCAGAGTATCTCCCTTTAAGGTTACATCCCAGAGGTTTATTTTTCCCGAATAGCAAAGATTTAGGAACCTTTCGGGAAAGCCGCCCACGGCACTTACGGCTACATAGCCGCGTATATATCTTAAAATTATAACAGCATATTTCATTTTATCCACCCGTAAAATCTACAGTCAAAATGTTTCCGTAAATATTAATACGCTCAGTGGTATCGGATTTTATAGTAAGCTCTGTTCCCGTAATTTTAACTATCAGCCTTTTACAGTTTATCCGCACAAGCTCGGAATTATATTCGATTATACCCATACAGCCGTCTACGGAGGCTTCTCTGTTTGAGCATAAATCTATATGCGGAGTAAGCAGCTCTGCTGTTTCGAGGGGAGAAAACTCATCAAGCTGCTTTTTTACCCTTTTCAGCATTTTAATCACACCTTTTCTTATGGTCTGATTAATATTTATGATGAACTGCATGGTGAATATAATAAAAATTTTTATCTGTGAATAAATATATATGGAGGTGTTCTGAATGAAAGCATTGACCGAAAACCGTATGTTATCTGCAAACAATAAAGCATATTTGTTCGTATTCCGATATATTCTTAGTGCTTTTACTGTATGCACCGCCGCTTTTATACTGCTTAAATTTCCTGCTATTTCTGCCTCGGGAGTCAAAAAGGGGATAGATATATGTCTTGCGAGTCTTATACCCTCACTTTATCCCTTTATGATTCTGACTAATTATTACGCTATGTCGGAAATATCACGGATAAGAATAAAAACGGCAGATAAGCTCTGCAACTTTCTTTTTCGCCTGCCCGGGTGATGCATAGCGGTTATTCTGCTTTCCTTCGTAGGCGGACTTCCCGTAGGAGCTAAGATGTCAGCTGAGCTTTATGAGAGGGGACTTATCTCTAAGGAGCAGTTCGCAAGGCTGCTGAGCTTCTGTGTAAATCCGGGTCCTGCCTTCGTTATCTCGGCTGTAGGCGTAAGTATGCTCCGTTCAAAGGAAACAGGTATAATTTTATATGTGAGTCTTATTATGTCTTCACTTTTTATCGGTATTCTTTCCCGTTATTTCGCCCCTGCCGACGAAACCTACATAAGCTGTACAGCTAATGATAATTCATCAAAAAATAAAAGAGCTCCCTTCGAAAAGGCTGTAATCAAAAGCTCAAAATCACTCTTTTCGATTTGTGCCTGGGTGACGGCATTTTCCTGCTTTAATGAAATAACGGCAAATCTTAATATAAGCGATGCACTCAGAAGCTTTATTTTGTGTACATCCGAGATGACAAACGGAAGTATGACGGCGTCTGAATGCTTTTCCGTACCTGTAGTGGCCGCCGTAATCGGCTTCAGCGGCTTTTGCGGACATTTACAGCTTATAGGTGAAATAAAAAAGGCCGGGATGAAATATAAGTATTTCCTCGTTAGCAGAATTATCAATTCGGGACTTTCAGCGGTTATATGCAGCTTTATTCTGAAATACTTTCCCGTGGCTGAGGAAACCTTTGCCGTAGGTATAAAGCCTGAGGCAGGCGAGAATTCCGGTTCTTTGTTTTTGTCGGTAATGATGTTGTTTATGGCTGCTTTGTTTCTTATAGGTGATGATTACAGAGTAGGAAGAAAAAATACGAAAAAGTTTAATTTTTACTAAAATATTTTCAAAAAACTATTGACATTGAGCGAAGGAATGTATATAATAATGAAGCTGTCTGAAAAGAACAGCGACATCCGGGTGTGGCGCAGCTTGGTAGCGCGCTTGACTGGGGGTCAAGAGGCCGCAGGTTCAAGTCCTGTCACTCGGACCAGTCGAAGGAGATTGCTTGAGAGAGCAGTCTCCTTTTTTGTTATATCATTATGCGGTAAAGGAGACGAAATGTTGTGAGCAATAAGGAAAAAATGCATTCGGGCGAAATTTACGACCCTAATGAAAGCGATATAATGAGCGAGCAGGCGAAATGCCTCGAAAAGCTTTACGATTTTAATGCTACCCGACCCTCTGAGGCTGATAAGAGACAGGCGCTACTTAAGGAAATGTTTGCCGAAATAGGTGAGGACTGCTATATAGAGCCTCCTTTACGCGCTAACTGGGGCGGAAAGCACATACATTTCGGTAACAGCGTTTACGCTAATTTTAATCTTACCTGTGTGGATGATACACATATTTATGTAGGTGACTGCACTATGTTTGCGCCTAATGTGGTTCTTGCCACAGCAGGCCATCCCATCCTTCCCGAGCTACGTGAAAAGGCTTATCAGTTCAATATGCCCATACATATCGGCAGAAACTGCTGGCTCGGTGCAGGAGTTATCGTTATGCCCGGTGTGACCATCGGTGATAATACGGTTATCGGTGCAGGCAGCGTAGTTACTAAGGATATTCCCGCCAATGTAGTAGCTGTTGGCAATCCCTGCAGAGTTCTCCGTCCTATCGGAGAAAGAGATAAAGAGTATTATTATAAAGACAGAAAGATTAATTTGTAACAGGTGATTAATGTGACTGAATTACTTCTGAAAGCCTTCGTAAAGAACAGCGGTGACCTTAGTTCTTCTTCGGTGAGAGCATCTGTCGGTATGCTGTCGGGGGTAGTCGGCATTATCTGTAATGTAATGCTGTTTGTTATGAAAATTCTCGTAGGTACTGCCGTCGGCTCAGTTTCGATTACGGCTGATGCTATGAATAACCTTTCCGATGCCTCCAGCTCCATAGTGACTCTTATCGGCTTCAGACTCGCTAAAATGCCTGCTGATGAGGATCATCCCTACGGTCACGCAAGATATGAATACCTCTCGGGTCTTGCCGTAGCAGCTATGATAATCGTTATCGGCTTCGAGCTCGGAAAAACCTCCGTAGAAAAGATAATGAATCCTGCTTCTGTCGAGCTTACGGTACCTGCCGGTATTGTGCTTATCGGCTCTGTTGCGATGAAGATATGGCTCTGTGTTTTTAACGGCAGTCTTGGCAAAAGGATTAATTCTTCTGCTCTTCTCGCTACCTCTGCCGATAGCCGTAATGATGCTGTAGCTACCTCGGTCGTCTTTTTAGCGGGGATAGTTGAGCTTATTTTCCATATACAGATAGACGGTATTATGGGACTTTTGGTAGCTCTCTTTATCCTCTACAGCGGTGTAAATCTCGCTAAGGAAACCATCAGTCCGCTTTTAGGTGAAAACGCTTCACCTGAGCTTAAGGAGCTTATTATAAATGTTATGAGAACCTGTCCTGAGGTACTCGGCTATCACGACCTTATGGTTCACGATTACGGCCCCGGTCAGCGATTTGCGAGTATTCACGTGGAAATGGACCATAAGGCAGATCCTCTTTACTGTCACGAGCTTATCGACGCTCTCGAAAGGAACTGTCTCGAGGAGCATAATATTCATCTCGTTATCCACTATGACCCCGTGGTAACGGGTGATGAAGAGCTTGACAGACTCCGCCATATCGTTTCCGAGCTTCTGCGTGCTCAGGATGACAGAATTTCCATCCATGATTTCCGTATGGTAAAGGGTGAGAAGCAGACTAATCTTATCTTTGATATTGCGCTTCCCGCTGAGCTTATGCCGAAAAAGAAGGAGATCAAATCAAAGCTTGACAGCTGTCTTGCCGTTATAGACGATATGACCTATTATACGGTAGTAGAGTTTGATATGATAGCGTTTAATCACGATATTTCTTAAGGCTCCGGTTCGGTAATTAAGCATATAAAAATATAAACCATTGTATCAGCAATAAGCTTTTACAATGGTTTAATCTTTTTATGTTTGTTTTAATCGAGAATGTAAAGACCTGATTTGAGCCATACAAATTCTCTGCCCATAACATTGATGTATTTGTAAACCTTTTCGTTAAAAACTCTGTAGTCTCTTACGGAGTTTGTCTGAATGTTAAGGGTACGGATTTTCTTTGAAGCCTGATTGCAGATGTAAAGAATATTGCCCTGAAGAGAAACGGCACAGGGACTTTCAAAGGCTGTGGCATCTCCTCCGCCTACACGCAGAAGTATTCTGCCTTCACGCGGAGAGTATTTGATTATGGCATTCTCTGAGGGTACTGCACACCAAACATAAGCACCGTCTACAGCGATATCGCATACGGGGGAGCCGTGATAGGTGAGCAGTGAGGAGACATTGAGTGAGCCGTCGGTATTGAAAATGTTATATTCTCCGTTAGGGAAGATAGCCATAATTCTTCCGTCTCCGAGCACACCTACATCGCAGGAAACATAGTCACCGAGCTGCTGTGCTATTTCCTCGTATTCATAGCCGAATTTAACCTTCAGAAAGACGGATTTTTTAATGTGAGTAAATTTATCGTTGATAGCATCGTAGCCGTAGAAGTTTGCTTTGAGCTTACCGTCATCCGTGAGGCTTTTGGTAGCAAAAACAAATCCGTTTTTAAAGGGAGTAATATTTAAAATTTCACCAGAAAATACTATTTCCATTTTATTTTTCCTTTCTTTGAAGGGATAGAGAAATTACCCTGTCATAATCCATCTTATATAATACATTATTATTTCTCTTTGGTCAAGTGCGAAAAACAACAATATTTGCATAATAGGGCAGGAAAGTTTTGTTTAAAGTAAAATATTACCTCAGCAGGTGAAAAAACTCCTGTTTATTGTTGACAAAATTACAGTTTTAAAGTAAAATAGGAATGAAATAATGAAAACACAGTTATCGGGAGAATAGATTATGTGTTTTCGGAATATTTATTGCTATGAGATATGATTCTATGGAGATGAGAGAATAGATAAAATATCCCATCCGTGGGTAATTATGTCTGTTTTTTCATTTTTCTTTTTTTGTGTCCCACAGCAAAGGAGGAAAAGAAAGTATGAGTGAAAAATTAATCCTGGCCCTTGATCAGGGTACCACCAGCTCCAGAGCGATTGTTTTCGATAAGAAGGGTAACATTATCGCTAAGGCACAGAACGAATTTGAACAGATTTATCCTAAGGCAGGCTGGGTTGAGCACGACCCCCTTAACATTCTTTACAGTCAGTTCAATTCAATTACCACAGTTCTCCGTTCCGGTAAGTTCTCAGCTTCCGACATCGCAGGTATCGGCATCACAAATCAGCGTGAAACTACAATTCTCTGGGACAGAAGCACAGGCAAGCCTGTTTATAACGCTATCGTATGGCAGTGCAGAAGAACAGCTGATATGTGCGAAAAAATCAAAGAGGATAAAGAGCTTTGCGATTATATTACTGAGCATACAGGTCTTATCGTAGACGCCTACTTCTCCGCTACAAAGATTAAATGGATTATTGATAACGTTCCCGGTGTAAAGGCTCTCGCTGAGGCAGGACAGCTTCTTTTCGGTACGGTTGAAACCTGGCTTATTTGGAATCTTTCCGGCGGTAAAACTCACGTAACCGACTATTCAAACGCATCCAGAACTATGCTCTTTGATGTTGATAAGCTTTGCTGGGACGAATATCTCTGTGAAAAATTAGGCGTTCCCATGAACATCCTTCCCGAGCCCGTTCCCTCAAGTGAAATTTACGGATATGTCGCAAATAACATTATCGGTATTGAGGAGCTTGCAGGTGTACCTATCTGCGGCGCTATCGGTGACCAGCCTTCGGCACTTTTCGGTCAGGCATGCTTCAAGCCCGGTATGTCAAAGAACACCTACGGTACAGGCTGCTTCCTTCTTATGAATACAGGTAATAAGCGCGTAGTTTCAAAGAATAATCTTCTCACAGGTGTAGCCTGGAGCTTTAACGGTCAGACCACCTATTCTATCGAAGGCAGTGCCTTTAATGCAGGCTCTGTTATCAAATGGCTTCGTGACGAGCTTCAGCTTATCGACAGTCCTAAGAGATGTGACGAGCTGGCTGAAAGCGTACCTGATGCAAACGGCTGTTATCTTGTTCCTGCCTTCACGGGTCTCGGCGCTCCTTATTGGGATATGTATGCAAGAGGCTGTATCGTCGGTCTTACAAGAGGCGTTAACAGAAAGCATATCGCCCGTGCCGTTCTCGAGTCAATAACATATCAGATGACCGACCTTCTCGAGGCTATGAAGGACGACTCAGGTATAGACATTTCCGACCTCCGTGTAGACGGCGGCGCAAGTGTAAGTAACATTATGATGCAGATTCAGGCTGATATGGCTCAGACTAAGGTTGACCGTCCCAAGACAGTCGAAACCACTGCTCTCGGTGCCGCTTATCTTGCCGGTCTCGCTGTAGGCGTATGGGACAGCCTTGAGGATATAGAAGCCAACCGTGAGGTTGACCGTATCTTTACTCCCGAAATGAGCCTCGAAGTGAGAAATAAGTATTATGAAGGCTGGAAAAAGGCCGTTACCAGAGCTATGAGCTGGGAAGATAAGGAATAAAAAGCAGTTTAAGCGTTAATGCTTGAATATATAAAAGAAAATAATTTTAAATTATAGGAGTGGATTAAAATGCCTAAAGTAATTCTCGACTGGAAAACCACACACGACTTTGTCAAGGATGCCTTCATCGGTGTAGGTGTACCTGCTGATGATGCAGAAATCGTTACCGATGTTCTTCTCGAATCTGACAGAAGAGGTATCGAATCTCACGGCTGTAACCGCTTTAAGCCTGTTTATATTGACCGTATCAATGCAGGTATTCAGCAGCCCGTAACTAACTTCGAAATTCTTAAAGAAACTCCCACTACAGCAGTTGTTGACGGTCACCACGGTATGGGTCAGGTTATCGGCTACAAGGCTATGAGCATGGCTATCGAAAAGGCTAAGAAATACGGTATGGGTATGGTTGCAGTGCGTAACTCCTGCCACTACGGTATCGCAGGCTACTACACCACTATGGCTACTAAGGCCGGCTGCATCGGTATGACCGGTACAAATGCCCGTCCTTCTGTTGCTCCTACACTCGGTGTAGAGGGTATGTTCGGTACTAACCCCTTTACTCTCGGTGTTCCCACTGATGAAGAATTCGACTTTAACTTTGACTGTGCTACATCAATCACACAGAATGGTAAGGTTGAATATTATGAGAGAATCGGTGAAGAGATTCATCCCGGTACTGTTATCGACCTCGACGGTAATCCCGTAGAAGGCGATGCAGGTGTTGCTCTTAAGAAGATCCGTCAGGGTACTGCTGCTCTTACTACTCTCGGCGGTATCGGTGAAGCACTCGGCGGCTACAAGGGCTACGGCTTCGCTCTCTTCGTAGAGTTCCTTTCTTCTATTCTTCAGGACGGTGCATACGGTAAGGATCTCGACGGTAAGGATGAAAACGGTAATATCCGTCCCTATCAGCTCGGTCATTTCTTCGTAGCTATCGATACAGAGCACTTTATGGGTGAGGAGATCGCACGTAAGAAGGCAGGCGATATCATCCGTTCAATGAGAGCATCAAAGAAGGCTCCCGGCGAAGACAGAATTTATACTGCAGGTGAGAAGGAATACGAAATCTGGATGCAGAGAAAAGACAGCGGTGTACCTATCAATGAGTCTGTTCAGGCAGAAATGAACAAGGTTCGTGATGATCTCGGTCTTACACAGTATACCTTCCCCTGGGAGAAATAATTAAATATGAATGTGCCGGCAGAAATAGATCTGTCGGCACTGTTTTATTAAAAAAGAACCTGCCAAACGGCAGGTTCTGCTTATTTGTTTAGTTTTCTGCGCTTGCTCTTCTGATGTAATTTTTAAAGAAGATGAGAGCGTTTTCCATACAGGAGATGGGCAATCTTTCGTTAGTACCGTGAGTACAGCGAAGAAGAGGAACATCTACCTTAAAGGGTGCGTATCTGTAAATATTATCACAGATAGGCTCGTAGTTATAAGCGTCGGTACCGCCCATAACGAGATAAGGTGCTACGATTCCGCCGGGCTCAATAGCTTTGTTTATGTCGGAGATAATCTTATAAGCTCTGGAATCGGTGGGGGAGAATTTCGATGCTTCCTTTGAGTTGAGAACATTGATTTCGATATCCTTGTAGCGGACACACTTCCTGATGTGGTCTACGAGGTCCTGCTTGGTTGTGCCGGGCATAGCACGGAAGTTGACCGTAGCAGAGGCTCTCTGAGGAAGAACATTAGCGGCAGGACTGCCCTGAGCCATAGTTACGGCTGTAGTGGTTCTGACGAGACAGGCACCGAAGGGGATAGCCTTGAAGCCTTCGAGAAGAAGGGGCATCAGTAAAGGTAGATTACAGGTAATGAGACGGACGGGATATGTACATTCTCTGGCGATAGAATCGATAAGCATTTTCATATTCTCGTTGAAATATGCCTTGAACTGATTCTTTTCCAGATCAGAGATAGCCGTAGCGAGTCTGCCGAGAGCAGAATGGACGGGAGGCTGTGATGAATGGCCACCCTTAGCGTTAACTACGATTTCGATGTCAGAATATCCCTTTTCAGCTACGCCTACACCTACGAGGTATTTGTCATTGAGTACACCGGGAACATTAATGGGGATGATAGCGCCGCCTTCGTCGATAACGCTGTCGAGACGGATTCCTCTCTCCTTAAGTGTTTCCATAAGGTCATGGGCGCCGTTTTTATCGTTTGCCACTACCTCTTCGTTGTCACCGAAAAGAAGATAAACATCTCTTTCGGGTCTGAAGCCGTCCTTGAGAAGTGCTTCTACGGATTCCATAACTGCGATAAGGTGGTTCTTCATATCGATAGAGCCGCGGCCCCATACGAATTCACCGTCATCGTATCCGCTGAAAGCATCATACTTCCAATCCTTTTCCGTACCCTCGGAAACGGGAACCACATCCTGATGAGCCAAAAGAGCAATAGGCTCCAGATCATCTCTTGTACCCTTCCAGCGATAGAGAAGATTAGCAGGGGGTACGATTTCTTTTTCGAGATTTTCCTTGATAAGAGGATATGCCTCGTCTAAAAATTTGTGGAATTTTTCAAACTCCTGCCAGTCCACTTTTTCGGAATCTCTGTAGGAAACAGTTTTGAAGCGGATAGCCTCAGAAAGATGCGCACGGTAAGAAGCTACATCTACAGCTTCCTCGGGAAGGGGAGTTACCTCTGTTTTTTTAGGGCGGTAAACGGCGGCATGAACAGCATTGCCTACTGCAGCGACACCGAGAGCACCGAGAACGGCTTTGGTTGATTTCTTCATAAAATCTGCCTCATTTCTTAATATTAAAAATCTACCGGATAATTATATAACAGTTTTATTTGAATTTCAATAATTATCGTAATAATTATTTACTTTGGCGAAAAAAAGTGTATAATCTTTACTATAATAAAAAACAGAGGTGCTATATATGTTTGATGTAAAGAAGGTAACCGACGGCGCGATACAATGGATAAGAGATTGGTTTGAGGAAAACGGTAAGGGCTGTAATGCCGTTATCGGTATTTCCGGCGGAAAGGATTCTACTGTTGTTGCCGCTTTATGTGTAGAAGCTTTAGGCAAGGAAAGAGTTTACGGAATTCTTATGCCTAACGGTGAGCAGAAGGATATTAACGATGCTTTACAGCTTGTGGATTTTTTAGGTATAAAGTATTACATCTGTAACATAAAGGATGCTTATGACGGAGTAATCAAGGGTATGAATGATTGCGGACTTGAAATAGGGGAGCAGACTAAAATCAATCTTGCACCGAGAGTGAGAATGACCACTGTTTATGCCTTTTCTCAGTCTCTTAACGGCAGAGTTGCTAACACCTGTAATCTTTCAGAGGACTGGGTGGGTTATTCGACCCGTTACGGCGACAGCGCAGGTGATTTCAGTCCGCTTTCCCACCTAACTGTTCAGGAGGTTAAGGAAGTAGGCAGATGCCTCGGTCTTCCCGAGAATCTCATCGAGAAGGTACCCTCAGACGGCCTCTGCGGCTATACCGATGAGGATAAGCTCGGCTTTACCTACGCTGTTCTGGATAAATACATCAGAACAGGTGTGTGCGAGGATGAAAAGACTAAGGAAAGAATTGATTGGCTTAACCGTATCAATGCCTTCAAATTAAAGACCATCCCCGGTTATATTCCCGATGAAAAATATATCTGATGAGGTAAAAATGGAAATAAGAAAAACTACACCGGCTGATATAGACAGAGTTATGGAGATTTATGCTCTTGCCCGTGACTTTATGGTGAAAACAGGTAATCCCAACCAGTGGAAAACTCACAAGCCTCAGAGAGCGCTCATCGAAAAGGATGTGGAAATCGGTCAGAGCTATGTCTGCACGGAAGGAGATAAGGTTATAGGTGTCCTTGCCTTTATTTACGGCGAGGACCCTACATATAAGGTCATATATGACGGTAAATGGCTGAACACTGAGCCCTATGCGGTAGTACACCGTATCGCATCCTCGGGTGAGGTGAAGGGCACAGGCACCTTTATGATGAAATGGGCAGAGAGTCAGTTTCCGCATATCAGAATAGACACTCACAGAGATAATAAGGTAATGCAGAATATGCTCTCTAAGCTCGGCTATACCTACTGCGGAATAATTCACCTCGAAGACGGCGACGAAAGACTGGCTTTCGAAAAATAAACAAATACAGCACCTTTGGATTTTCTCCTTAGGTGCTGTTTGTATTTAATCCTTGTCCCTCGGCCTTATCAATACCTGTACTTACCCTCAGCTACCTTCTTAAGATGCTGACCGTAAAGGGATTTGCCGTATTTTTCGGCGGCTCTTTTAAGCTGTTCATCGCTTATCCAACCCTTGATGTATGCTATTTCTTCGGGTGCGGAAATCATAACGGACTGTCTGGTCTCCGTGATTCTGACAAACTCTGCCGCCTCGTGGAGGCTTTCCACAGTACCTGTATCCAGCCAGGCGAAGCCTCTGCCCAAAAGCTTTACTGCCAGAGCATTTTCTTTCAGATAACGGACGTTAAGATCGGTTATCTCATATTCTCCTCTGTCGGATTTCTTTATAGATTTGGCATATTCGCTTACTCGGTTATCGTAGAAATAGAGACCCGTTACGCAGTAGTTTGACTTCGGATTTTCGGGCTTTTCTTCTATAGAAATCACATTTTTATCTTCATCGAATTCTACGACACCGAAGCGCTCGGGGTCATCCACATAATAGCCGAAAACGGTAGCGATGCCTTTTTCGGCATTTTCTTTTGCTTCAGTTAAAATTTTTGTAAAGCCGTTTCCGTAAAAAATGTTATCACCCAGTACCATAGCACAGCAGTCGTCACCGATAAATTCCTCGCCGATAATGAATGCCTGAGCCAGTCCGTCGGGAGAGGGCTGCTCAGCGTAGGAAAGATTGACACCGAAATCACTGCCGTCGCCTAAAAGTCTCTCAAAATTAGGCAGGTCGGTGGGTGTAGAGATAATAAGAATGTCCTTTATTCCTGCGAGCATAAGAACAGAAAGGGGGTAGTAAATCATAGGTTTGTCATAAACGGGGAGAAGCTGCTTTGACATAACCATAGTAAGGGGATAAAGTCTCGTGCCGGAGCCTCCGGCTAAAATGATACCTTTCATATTTTTCGTCCTTTCTTATCTGTTATTGTATTCGGCATATTCGAGTACATTTCTGCAAAGATAAATCAGCAGAAAAGAAACAGCCGTATTGAGTATTGCCATAGAAATATAAGAAATTTCAGCATTGAAGGGGAAGGCTATTCCCGTGAGTATACCTACAGCCACAGAAGGCAGAGAAAACACCGCAGCTAAAAGAAAGTAAATCATTACGGAAAAAACTTTTTTCTCCGAGTCTCCCGTAAATCTTTGTAAAATGAGATTCACTCCGATGAAGAGGAGGCCAAAGGTAAATCTTGCCACAGTCATAGCAGCGCCTTCGATAACTCCGCAGGAGCCGAGAACAACAAGGGGGATGAAGCAAATTACGCTTTCGAGAAGCAGAAGGGGGATATCTGCTCTTAAAAGACAGAGAAGCTTTCTGAAATTACTTTCGGGAATGAGATAAACATAAGGATAGGTAAACTCCTTGGCCCATCTTCCGATACATACTGTCATAGACATAGTATATACATTTATGACGAAAAGTGCAAGGTTTTCTCCTGAAAACATCAGACAGTAAACAAGGGAAAAGCCTGCCATAAAAAATGAAACGGGACTTAAAAGGAAGGGATTGCTCCTTTTGTTTTCTTTTTTGTGCTTAAAGGTTATGGCTGAGGCACCATAGCCCTTTCCTATTCCGGTTTTTCCGATTTTAATATTTCTCGGTGCATTTTCCGCTGCCTTGCCTTCTTTTCTCGCTGTTATGGCTGAGTGGCTTATCTGAGTAGCCTTGAGAACATCCTCGTAAAAATCACCCTTGATTTTCGAAAGAATGAAGTAAAAAAGGATACACAGTGCTGTGAAAATTATGGCGCCGGGGACAAGATTTTTAAATCCTTCTTCGATTACGCCCTGAACGGTAAAGGAAATAAAACCGCTGACGGGAAACAGGTACATTATTCTCTCTCTTGAAGCATAAACGAGGCTCTCAAGCTTCATTCCCGATGTGTAAGTATTATAAAGCAGTACGGCTGAAAAAACAGCGAACACACCGTAAAAAAACACTTTTCCTTTTTTCGTCCTTTTGTCATCGGAGCAGGTCAGAGCATAAATTACCGTAGCTGTCATCTGTCCTAAAAAAACTACTGCGCCGTAACCGATAAGCACGGAAAAAAGGGCGGATACGGGAAGTCCGTAGATATTATTTACGAGTGAGGATTGATATAGGATGAAAATTCCCAAGGTAAGAGACTTGCCCAGCTGCTGAAAGAGACCGAAGGTAAGCACGCTTTTTTCTTTTAAGGGTGCAGTAAACATAAGGTTTACATCAGCCATGGAAAACATAGAAGCGCCGTTTATAAAGCCGTTTTTTGCCGTCATATAAAAGGCGTAGGTGTAAAGTGCGAAAACGATAGCATAAAGCTCGGTTTTATCTCTCATCATACTGACATCAGGTGTGCTGACTGAGCTTGTGTAAAAGCTGAAAGCCAGAATAGCGAGAAAAAACAGCATAAAGATAATACGGGAAGGCCTATGCAAGGATTCTCTGACAGTGTTTTTGGCCTTTCGTGTTACGAGATAAAGGAAGGGTTTCATTTGCTTTCACCTTCCGTTACATCGAAAAAGATATCGTTAAGGCTCTCGCACTCACGGTCTTTAAGTATTCTTTTCTTAAGCTGACCTCCTACCATAATGTATGCGGTGTCCCAATAATCCTCTACGCTGTCAATCATGTGCGTGCTTATGAACACTGCGGCACCTTCTTTTTTTAGCCTTATAAAGATTTCCTTTAAATTTTTAATGGCGAGAGGGTCAAGACCTACCATAGGCTCATCGAAAATAACTACCTTCGGCTTGTGTACGAGGGCACAGCAAACGGAAAGCTTTTGCTGCATTCCTTTAGAAAGCTCCTTCGCCAAAGTATCCTTTTTATCCTTAAGCTCAAACAGCTCAAGAAGCTCGTCGCCGTAGCCGTCATCATCTTTTTTGTAGGCTCTTAGGATGAATTCGATATGTTCACCGACAGTAAGCATATCGTAAACGGCGGGCATTTCGGGGACATATCCTAAAAGGCCCTTGGCATAAAGACTATTATTGCTTTTACCGTCTACGGTTATTTCTCCCTCGAAGCGCAGAAGCCCCGTGATGCTTTTTATAAGTGTAGATTTGCCTGCGCCGTTGGGACCGAGCAGTACAGCGATTTCACCGCCGTCCACAGTAAGAGTTATGTTATCGTTGGCAGTAAGTCTGCCGTATTTTTTAGTTACGTTTTTAACTTTGAGCATATTAATTTCATCCTTGGACTGTCTTTTTTTATGATTATAACACATTTTTTGTATTAAATATATAATTAAAACATATTTTATGAAATTATTCGGATTACCGGATTATGATTTTATAGTGACAGTATGAATTTTTTTCTACACAGTGTTGCAATTTTGACGTAGTTATGATATAATGAAACGAATTAAACTTTTCGGGGAGTAGTGTATATGTCTGAATTAAAAGAAAGCCGCAGAGTAAAAATGACTAAAATACTTCTTAAGGAGAGTCTTATCGACCTTATGAAGGAAAAGTCTATACACACCATCAGCATAAAAGACATTTGTGACGGAGCAGATATAAACAGAAGCACCTTCTACCGTCATTATGATACTCAGTATGAGCTTTATGACGATATCGTTCAGGATCTGGTCTTTGATATAGGTGAGATATATGAGCAGGTAAAAAATGACGGCTACAAGGCTACTATCTTCCTTACCCGTCTTTTAGAGTATATCGAAAGTAAGAGAGAGATTTTCCTTATCGTTTTAAGTGATAAAGGTAACATCGGTGTCGGTGAAGCTTACACTAAGATTATTTCTAACTTTATCGATACAGAATCTTATCCTGAGCTTGCAGTTTATGTAGTTAACTTTATAGCTGCAGGTATGACGAGCTTTCTCTGGACCTGGCTTAATCAGGAAAACCGCCGACCTGCCGCAGAGGTGGCTATGCTTATGTCCAGTCTTATGAGGCACGGACTCGGCAGAGGAATTGACAATCATCCCGAGAAAAATTAATACTTTTTGCTTGACAAAATATATTACTGTATAGTAAAATTAATATGTTATGGATAATTTAACGACTATGACGAAAGAAACCTCTTTTGCGGTCATTTCAGAGATAATGAGCCTTGGCTGTGAGCTCATTTATGACGGAAGGAAAGGTTGCTGCTTTCATCAGTTGCTCCCGAAAGGGATGCCGTATAATCTGCGTTAGAGATTAAAGAGTGGTGCTTTATGCACAAATCGGGTGGTACCGTGGCTATGTTCACCCCGAGGTTGTGTGTGGCACTATATTTTTTTGTAAAAAATTTCAATTTATACTGAAAGGAAATCAGACTTATGAAATGGATGGGACTTAATGAAATCAGAGAGAAATATCTCTCATTTTTCGAGAGCAAAGAGCATCTCAGACTCCCAAGCTTTTCTCTTGTGCCTCAGGGCGATAAGAGTATTCTTCTTATCAATGCAGGTATGACACCGATGAAAAAATACTTCACGGGCGAGGTAACTCCTCCCAGTAAGAGAGTTACTACCTGTCAGAAATGTATCCGTACACCTGACATCGAAAATGTAGGCAAGACTGCCCGTCACGGC
Source organism: Clostridia bacterium (assembly GCA_017516315.1). Classification (GTDB taxonomy): domain Bacteria; phylum Bacillota; class Clostridia; order Oscillospirales; family Acutalibacteraceae; genus UBA6857. Next base: position 50,435 of record JAFXDE010000010.1, read on the forward strand.
ACCTATTTCGAAATGCTCGGCAATTTCTCCTTCGGTGACTACTTTAAAAGAGAGGCTACTGCCTGGGCGTGGGAATTCTTTACTAAGGTTATGGAAATCCCCGAGGAGCTTCTTTATGTGAGTGTTTATCTTGACGATGACGAAGCCTTTGATATATGGACCAAGGAGGTAGGTGTTGACCCCTCTCACATGGTTCGCTTCGGTAAGGAGGATAACTTCTGGGAGCACGGTGCAGGCCCCTGCGGACCCTGCTCAGAGATTTATTTCGACAGAGGTCCCTCAAAGGGTTGCGGTAAGCCTGACTGTAAGGTAGGCTGTGACTGTGACAGATATATCGAGGTCTGGAATCTCGTTTTCACACAGTTCGAAAATGACGGCAATAACAACTATACCCGTCTAGCAAATCCCAATATCGATACGGGTATGGGTCTTGAAAGACTTGCATGTGTTATGCAGGATGTAGATAATCTTTTCGAGGTTGACACCGTGCGTAACATTATGAAGCACATTATCGACATCGCAGGTATTAACTATCACGATGATGAAAAGAAGGATATTTCTCTTCGTGTTATTACTGACCATATCCGCAGTACCACATTTATGGTAGGCGACGGTGTTCTTCCTTCAAACAGCGGCAGAGGCTATGTTCTCCGCCGACTTCTCAGAAGAGCTGCCCGTCACGGCAGACTTATCGGTATCGACAGACCCTTCCTTGCTGAGGTTTGCGAGACAGTTATTACTGAAAATATGAACGCTTATCCCGAGCTTGTAGAGAAAAAGGACTATATTAAAAAGGTTATCTCTATGGAAGAGGAAAGCTTTTATAAGACTATCGATTCCGGTCTCGGTCTTCTTAATGAAATGATTGCTAAATCCGAGGGCGGAGTAATCTCCGGTGAGGATGCCTTCAAGCTTCAGGACACTTACGGCTTCCCCGTTGACCTTACAAAGGAAATCGCTGAAGAAAAGAATATGACAGTTGACGAGGAAGGCTTCAGAAAGCTCGTCGAAGAGGCAAGAAAGAAGGCAAAAAGCGGAAGAGGTGCTACGGCTGAATCCGACTGGAGAAATACAGGTGTTTCTCTTAAGGATATTACCGCTACCGATTTTCTCGGCTATACGGAAAATGATGCAGATGCTAAGGTTGTCGCTATCGTAGCTGACGGCGAAAGAAAGGATTTCATCGAAGACGGCACAGAGGCTACTCTTGTCCTCGATAGGACCTCCTTTTATGCTGAAAGCGGCGGACAGGCAGGCGACAGCGGAGTTATCACTGTCGGTGAAAGCACCTTTGAGGTAAATAATACCACTAAGGATGCTGACGGCGTAATTCTTCATCACGGTGTACTTTCGGGCGATACGGTAAAGGTAGGCGACAGCGCAGTTGCTTCCTACTGCGACTGTAAGAGAAAGGCTACTATGAGAAACCACACAGCAGCCCATCTTCTCCAGGCTGCTCTCAGAAGGGTGCTCGGAACTCATGTAGAGCAGGCAGGTCAGTTAGTAAACAGTGACATTCTCCGCTTCGACTTTACTCATTTCGCCGCAGTAACCGCTGAGGAGCTTAAGCAGGTAGAGGCTTTGGTAAACGAGGAAATTCTTTCTTCAGTTTCTATGATCGTTAAGGAAATGCCTATCGACGAGGCTAAGGCTATGGGCGCCATGGCTCTCTTCGGTGAGAAGTACGGTGATGTGGTAAGAGTAGTAAAGGCCGGAGATTTCTCCACTGAGCTTTGCGGCGGTACACATGTAGAAAATACAGGTAATATCGGCCTTTTCAAAATCGTTTCAGAGTCCTCCGTAGCTTCGGGTGTAAGAAGAATCGAAGCTGTTACAGGTATGAATGTTATGTCTTACATTGACTCTAAAAACGCTCTTATCCGTGATACGGCTGTAGCTATTAAGGCTCCTAATCCCAATGATATAGCCACAAAGGCTGTATCTGTTATGGCTGACCTTAAGGCAAAGGAAAAGGAAATCGAAAAGCTTTCAGGTGTTCTCGCTAACATTAAAACTGAGTCTATGCTCGGCAACGCTGTGGAAATCGACGGCGTAATGCTCGTTACCGCCTTCCTTGACGATACCACTCCCGATGAGCTTCGTAATATGTGTGACCTCGTAAAGAGCAAGGGCGATAACTATGTAGGTATTATCGCAGGTGTTCAGAAGGCTAAGGGTACAGGTAACATCTGTACCTGCTGCGGTAAGACTGCAGTAGCAAAGGGCGCTCATGCCGGTAATCTCGCCAGAGAAATAGCTAAAAAAGCAGGCGGAAACGGCGGCGGTAAGCCTGACAGCGCTATGGCCGGTGCCAAGGATATCGCACTTCTTCCCGATGCAGTAAAGAGTGCCTCAGAGGTTCTCGCAGCTATGCTTAAATAAAAACAAACACCGCCTCTCTTTTGAGGGGCGGGAGAAAAAACAAAGGAGAATAGATTATGGATTGCATTTTTTGTAAAATCGCAAAGGGCGAAATCCCTTCAAAGAAAGCATACGAGGATGAAAGTGTTCTCGCTTTCTATGATCTCGAGCCTCAGGCTCCCATTCACATTCTTATTATTCCCAAAGAGCATATTTCTTCCTGTGCCGAAATAACAGAAGAGAACAGTTCTGTAATTTCCCATATTTTCGAGGTTGCAGCTAAGCTCGGCAAAGAGCTGGGACTCGATAAGGGCTACAGAATAGTAAATAACTGCGGTGAGGACGGCGGCCAGACCGTAAAGCATCTTCACTTCCATCTTATGGGCGGCAGACAGTTTACCTGGCCCGCAGGCTGATAAAAAAGGAGAGTAAAAATTATGGCTACTTATAAAATGACTATCGCAGGTCTCGAAAGAGAGCTTCCCATCTGTAAAGTAAACGATAAGCTTGACATCGCAGGCTTCGTAATTTTCGGTGATGTGGAAATAACCGTCGCTTCCGCCGCTGAGCTTCTTAAGAAGTGTCCCGATTTTGACTTCATTGTAGCTCCCGAGGCCAAGGCAATTCCTTTGGCTCACGAAATGGCAAGACAGAGCGGCAAACCCTATTTCATCTGCCGTAAGGGCGCAAAGCTTTATATGCAAAGCCCCGTTTCCGTAAATGTTCGCTCTATTACTACCGATAAAGAGCAGACACTCTTCCTTGACGGACTTGAGGGTGAAAAGATGAGAGGCAAAAAGGTGCTTGTCCTTGATGATGTTATCAGTACAGGTGAATCTCTTCTCGCAGTAGAAAAGCTTCTTGAGCAGTTCGATGTTGAAATCGTAGGTAAGGCTGCTATTCTCGCTGAAGGTGATGCCGCTGACAGAAAAGATATCATCTTCCTCGAAAAGCTTCCCTTATTTTTCCACGATTAAGAAATGAAACGGCCCCTTGCATACATAGGTTTTACATTGTTTTCAACTTTACTGTGCCTCAATTTAATTGAGAGTACGGCGGTTTCGGTGAGCCTTCTTTTGCTTGGGACGGTACTTTTTGTCGCCTCTTTTATGTTTAAAATGGTAAGACAGACTGTTACTATTCCGACGGTATTATTCGGAATAGTCGCAGCCTGTCTTTTGTTTTATGTTTTTCAGCTTAATTACGAAAGGACCGTTTCTCTTGTCGGTGAAAACACTTATGTAAGCGGTACTGTAGCTGAGAGACCGGAATTTTCCCGGGAAAACAGACGCTATTATTGTGTAATTAAGGCTGACACCGTAGACGGAAGAAAGGTAAACTGCAAGCTTCGTTTTTCGTTTTCCGAAACCTATGATAATATAGATTCCTCGATTTTTCAGATAGGTGACAGAGTGAGCTTTACCGGTACTGTCTATAAGACGGGAGCTAATGCTGAAAAAACACGGTATAGTTATAAATCACACGGAATATATATCGGTGCTTATTCCGTAAAAAAGCTCGAAATATCAAAGGCTGAACACAGACCCATAGGCTATTATATTGACCTTCTTCGTCAGAAGACTGCTCGTAATCTTCTGCACGATTTCGATAATGAAAACGCATCACTTATGATAGCTCTGCTTACAGGTGATAAGGATTATATGTCAGAAGAAGTCTATGACAGCTTCATTGAAGCCGGAATAGTTCATATTATGGCTGTTTCGGGGCTACACCTTTCGGTCTGGGTAGCATTTTTGTCCTTTTTTATGGATTTCAGAGGTAAAAGAGGCAAGCTTTTAGCGGCAGGGATGATAATATTTACCGTTTTTATGATGAACTTTGCCTGTTTTACCGGCTCAGTAAAAAGAGCGAGTGCTATGACTGTTCTTTATTTCGTCGGTAAAATACTCGGAAAACGGACTGATTCACTTAACTCTTTAGGCTTTGCCGGCGTATGCGGTCTTATATTTAATCCCTTCGGTGTTCTCGATATAAGCTTTCTGCTTTCCTTTCTCTCTACTATGGGTATAATAGTTATGGGTGTACCCTTAAGCGAAAAGATAATTACCAAGCTTAATGTTCTTGGCGAAAATATGAAGAAAATACTTTCGCCTGCAGCAGCTACTGCTTGTTTGAGTGTTTCTGTTACTTTCTTCGTGTTTCCTGTATCGGTGCTTGTTCTCGGAGGAGTTTCTTTTGTGTCACCCATATCAAATATTCTCTGTTTTATTGCTGTTTCGCCGCTTTTGGTTATGACGGGACTTTATTCGTTTTTACGGCTTGTGCCGCTTGCTTCGCCCTTTATGGCGGTAATAATGAAGTATCTTTCCTCTTATATCATCCGGGTGGCAGATTTTACTGCAGAGCTGCCGTTTTCTTATGTTGATACCGGATTCGAAAACCTCGCTGAATGGTTTATGGTTGCCTTCACATTTCTTTTTATCTCGATGCTTTTATATAACTACAGCCGTATTCTTATGAAGATGACCGCCATAATCTCAGCAGGCATTTTTCTCCTATCCTTCAGTGTGAATTTTTACGGCTCTCTCGATAAATGTAAAATTACTCTTTACGGCGAGGAAAACGGAAGCTGTGCCGTAGTATCTTTAAACGGAAAGGGAGTTCTTATCGGCTTCGACGGTGACAGCTACGATGAAAATAGAATAACGGAGTATGTGAAGCGTAACAGAATTGAGACAAATGCTGCCGTTTTTACCCGTGAATTTGTTTCCGACGGAAAAGAGTCTTTGTGTGAGGCTTTAGGTGTGGAGAAAATTCTTAATGCAGACGGTGAAAATGTCGTGCTTTTCGGCAGGGTGAGAATAACGAAAGAAAAAAATAATATAACTGTAGATGTATCTGAAACAAAAACAGAGATTTTTTCCGAAGAATATTTGCAAGATGAGAAGAAATATGATACAATAAGCCTTAATGACGGAAAAGAGGTTTTCTTTTTCGGTGGAAATGATCCTTTTACGGTTACGGTTATAGCATCAGGAGGTGAAAAGGATGGCTGAATTTGATGAAAAGAGTCTTAAGGCGCATATAAAAAGCGGTGAATTCTTACCCGTTTATCTTGTTTACGGTGACGAGGATTATCTTAAGAAAAATTATGTGGATACTATCATTTCGAAGAATGTAGACCCGTCCTTTGAATCCTTTAACTATGAAAAATTCGACGGAAAGGGTCTCGACCTCGACACTGTCTTTCAGGCGGCGACGATTATGCCGATGATGAGCGATAAAAGGTGTCTTGTTATTGAGGACTTCAAGCTCGAGGGCATCAGCGAGGAAAATTTTCGTATTATGGAAAGCTTTTTTGCAGACCCTCCCGAAACCTCTGTAATTATTTTTTATCAGAAAAAGACTGACTTTTCAGTTGCAAAGGCTAAAAACGCCATAAATCTCATTAAAAAGTTCGGCGGCGTTTGCGTTCTTAACAAGAGAACGGGAAATGACCTTATAAAGCCTCTTATCAGTGCTGCGGCGAAGCAGAAGTGTGTTCTTTCCGTTCAGATGGCGAATTATCTTGTTTCACTCTGCGGCGATGATAATAATATGCTCGTAAATGAGGTTAATAAAATCTGTAATTTCGTCGGTGAGGGCGAGATAACCAAGGCACATATCGATGCCGTCGCCACCAGAACGGATGATGCGAAAATTTATGCCCTTACCAAGGCTCTTATGAATAAAAACTTCGATGAAGCCTATAAAACCCTCCATTCTCTTTTCAGACAGAAGATAGAAGCTGAGTATATCCTCGGTGTTATCGTCAGCTCCTATGTGGATATGTACAGAGCTAAGGTTTCTTTTTCCTGCGGTCAGAAGGCCGATGAGCTTGCGGAGACCTTCGGCTATAAAAACCGTAAGTTTGCACTAACTAATGCAGGAAGAGATTCATCGAGAATAGATATGGCAGTTATCAGAAGCTGTCTTGAGGAGCTTGCCAAGGCTGACAGACAGCTGAAATCCGGTTCATCTGTGCCGTCGCTTGTTCTCGAGCAGCTTATGGTAAAGCTCTTTCTTATAACAAACGGTGAGAAGGTATGATTAAGCTCGACAGACCCGTTATAGTAGAGGGTAAATACGATATAATAAAGCTAAGCGGTATTATTGATTCTCTGATTATTAAAACTGACGGCTTCGGAATATTCAAGGATAAGGAAAAACAGCTTCTCCTTCGCAGACTTGCCCGCGAAAAAGGCATAATAGTGCTTACTGACAGCGATTCCGCAGGCTTTCTTATAAGAAACTTCATTAATTCTACTGTACCGAAGGATAAAATTACACATGTTTACATCCCTGATGTTTTCGGCAAGGAAAAAAGAAAGACCGAAAAATCAAAGGAGGGTAAGCTTGGAGTCGAAGGCATAAGTGAGCAGATACTCGTTGATGCTTTTACTAAGGCGGGTGTTTTAACTGTAGAGAGTAAAAACACCGAAAGAAGACTTATTACCAATATAGATTTATATGAATACGGTCTTACAGGCAGAGAAAACAGCAGTGAGAAAAGAAAGCTTTTGCTTAAAAGACTTGCTTTGCCCGAGAGACTTTCCACCTCGTCACTGATAAAAATACTTAATACATTTGTAACCTACGAGGAATTTACCGAAACATTAAAGGAGCTTGGATTATGCGAATAGGTCACGGATATGATGTTCATAAATTAGTCGAAGGCAGAGACCTTATTTTAGGCGGAGTCAAAATACCTTATGAAAAGGGACTTTTGGGCCATTCTGATGCAGATGTACTTCTGCATGCCGTAACCGATGCACTTTTAGGTGCGGCTGCACTTGGGGATATAGGTAAGCTTTTCCCCGATACGGATATGAAATATAAGGGTGCAGACAGCATCGTTCTTATGAAAAAGGCCTACGAGGAAGTCAAGGCAAAGGGTTATGTGGCAGAAAATATTGATGCTACCATCTTATGCCAGAGACCGAAGCTTCGCCCTTATATTGACATTATGAGAGAAAATATCGCTTCGGCTTTAGGTTTAGATATTGACTCTGTAAGCGTAAAAGCCACTACTGAGGAGGGACTCGGTTTTACGGGCGCAGGTGAAGGAATAGCTGTACACAGCGTATGCCTTTTAGGGAAAGGATAAGGATAATGAATATACAGATTTACGGTACAAATAAGTGCTTCGACACGAAAAAAGCACAGAGATATTTTAAGGAAAGAAACATTAAGTTTCAGTTTGTAGACCTTGCGAAATTCGGTATGAGCAAGGGTGAATATCAGTCAATAAAAAGAGCCCTCGGCTGTAGCCTTGAGGACCTTGTTAACGAAAAAAGCAAAAAATACGATTCATCATATATAAAATATCTTGCCTCGGAGGAGGCCAAGGAAGAAAAGCTTTTAGAAAATCAGGAGCTTTTTAAAACTCCGATAGTCAGAAACGGAAAGAAGGCCACATTAGGCTTCTGCCCCGATGAATGGAAGAAATGGGAGAGTGAATAATTATGGTAACACAAGCACAGATAGACAGAATAAACGAGCTTGCACGAAAGGCTAAGACACCCGAGGGTCTGACCGAAGAGGAGCAGGCGGAAAGAGCTGTTTTAAGACGCGCTTACATCGATTCCTTTAAGGAAAGTCTCGTAGGTCAGCTCGAAAATACCTACATCGTAGATGAAAAGGGTAATAAGACAAAGGTTACGAGAAAAGGTAAAAAATAATGAGTAAAACTTGTTATATTATAGGCGCAGGGGATGTAACGAAGACTGATTTTACAGCTGAAGCGGATGATTATATTATCTGCGCAGACGGCGGTTACAGATATAAAGATCTTCTCGGAAGAGAGTGCGACTGTGTGGTAGGGGACTTTGATTCCTTTGGCTCCGTCCCCGAAACCGAAAATAAAATAGTGGCGCCCTGTGAAAAGGACGAAACGGATATGATGCTCGCTGTGGACACAGGCTATGCCAAAGGCTACCGTGATTTTATTCTTTTCGGTGCCTTGGGCGGTGAGCGTTGGGACCATTCAGTGGCCAATATCCAGCTTCTCCATTATATCGCATCTAAGGGCGGAACAGGAACAATCATCCACGGCGATGAGATTTTTACTGCTTTTAAGGATGATACGCTTATTCTTGATGAAAAACTCAAAGGCTACATTTCCGTCTTTTCTCTTTCTGACGAAAGCAGGGGAGTAACTCTGAAAAATCTCAAATACACCCTCGAAAATGCTGTTTTAAATGCATTTAATCCTGTAGGGGTAAGTAATGAGTTTATCGGTGAAAAGGCTGAAATAAGCGTAAAAGACGGAGTGTTACTCGTTGTTTACAAAAAAGTAAAGTAGTTACGTAAAACAATTCTGCTTCCCGGTGCGTTAAAAAGTGTGTCCTACATAGGTTCAGTTATATGTTTAGCAAAAAAATGAGGCTGATTGATTTCAGCCTCATTTTTTTATATCAGTTTAATTATTCTACGATTGAAACGCCTGTCATTTCTGCGGGCTGATCCATACCCATAATCTTAAGCATTGTGGGAGCGATATCGCAGAGCTTACCGCCTTCACGAAGCTTACAGTCATAGCCGCAAACAACGAAGGGAACGGGGAAGGTGGTGTGTGCTGTGAAGGGTGAGCCGTCTTCCTCATACATCTTGTCTGCGTTACCGTGGTCAGCTGTGATGAGCATTACGCCATCCATTTTCATTACTGCATCGTAAACCTTGCCTACGCAGGTGTCTACAGCTTCTACAGCTGCCTTAGCGGCATCGAAAATACCTGTATGACCAACCATATCGCAGTTAGCGAAGTTGAGAATAATGGCATCGTATTTTCCGCTTTCGATAGCTTCTACTACCTTTTCGGTAACTTCGTATGCACTCATTTCGGGCTGTAAATCGTAGGTGGGAACCTTGGGAGAAGCTACGAGAATTCTGTCTTCGCCCTCGTACTGCTTTTCAACACCACCGTTAAAGAAGAAGGTTACATGAGCATATTTCTCAGTTTCAGCGATTCTGAGCTGAGTTTTGCCCATTTTAGCCATATATTCTCCGAAGGTGTTTTCGAGAGTCTGAGGCTTGAATGCTACGTGTACATTGGGCATTGTGGCATCGTACTGAGTCATACATACATAGTAGAGAGGGAAGAAGCCGTTCTTTCTTTCGAAGCCGTCGAAAGTCTCGTCAACGAAGGTTCTTGTGATTTCTCTGGCTCTGTCGGGGCGGAAGTTAAAGAATACGACGCTGTCATTAGCCTTGATTTTGCCGTCTTCGGTAAGCACTGTGGGAAGAACGAATTCGTCGGTAAGGTTTTTGCCCTCTGCATCGATGGTTTCGTAGCTCTTTCTGATAGCTTCTACGCCGCAGTCAGCCTTGACTCCTTCACCGTATACCATAGCAGCGTAAGCCTTGCCTACTCTGTCCCAACGGTTATCTCTGTCCATAGCGTAGTATCTGCCCATTACTGTAGCGATTTTGCCGAGACCGATTTCAGCGAGCTTACCGTAAGCTTCTTTTACATAATCAGCACCTGAAGCGGGGGGAACATCACGGCCGTCGAGGAAGCAATGAACGAAGACTTCCTTAACGCCCATCTTCTTTGCGAGCTCGACAATAGCATAAAGATGAGTGTTATGTGAATGAACACCGCCGTCGCTCATAAGACCCATAAGGTGAAGAGCAGAGCCGTTCTTTACGCAATTTTCCATAGCACCGCAGAGAGCTTCGTTTTCGAAAAAGTCACCGTCAGAAATTGACTTGGTGATTCTTGTAAGCTCCTGGTAAACTACACGGCCTGCACCGATGTTTGTGTGGCCTACCTCGCTGTTACCCATCTGACCGTCGGGAAGACCTACATCCATACCTGATGCGCCGATAAAGGTCATGGGGTTTTCTTTCATAATTTTATCTAAATTGGGAGTTTCGGCGGCTACGATAGCGTTACCGTAGTCGGAGGGATTTTTACCGAAGCCGTCCATAATGCAAAGTAAAACAGGTTTTTTCATTTGTTTTATCCTTTCTTCGTTAAAAAGGGGCTCACAGAGCCCCTTTAAGTTTTATTAAAATTATTTCTGCTCGGAAGCAGCCTTAACGATTACTGAGAAATCAGCAGCCTTAAGAGAAGCACCGCCGATGAGACCGCCGTCTACATTTACCTTTGAAACGAGCTCAGCAGCGTTAGCAGCGTTCATTGAACCACCGTACTGGATAGTAACTGTTTCAGCTACATCAGCACCGTAAGCCTCAGCGATAGCGGCACGCACATAGCCGTTGCCTTCGTCAGCCTGGTCAGCAGTAGCAGTTACGCCTGTACCGATAGCCCAAACGGGTTCGTAAGCGATAACTACATTCTTAAGCTCTTCGGCAGAAACGTTTGTAAGAGCCATCTTAGTCTGATACTTGAGGAGAGTTTCGGTGTAGCCGAGTTCTCTCTGCTCGAGGGTTTCACCTACGCAGATGATGGGCTTAAGACCTGCCTTGATAGCTGCGAGAGAACGAAGGTTTACAGTCTGGTCTGTTTCACCGAAGTACTGTCTTCTTTCACTGTGGCCTACTACTACATATTCTACGCCTGTTTCCTTAAGCACATCAGCGGAAATTTCACCTGTGTATGCACCGGAAGCTTTGAAGTGTACATTTTCAGCACCGATTTTGATGTTTGAGCCCTTAGCTGCTTCGATAGCTGCAGCGATATCTACGAAGGGAACGCAGAGAACTACTTCACAGTCAGCACCTGCTACGAGAGGCTTCATCTCGTTGATGAGAGCAGTAGTCTGAGAGGGAGTCATATTCATTTTCCAGTTGCCGGCAATTACTGCCTTTCTGAGAGTTTTGTTCATTTTTATTACTCCTTATATTTTATTCTTATTTATCGTTGAGAGCTACTACGCCGGGAAGATCCTTACCCTCGAGGAATTCGAGAGAAGCACCGCCGCCTGTAGAGATGTGGCTCATCTTATCAGCGAAGCCGAGCTTCTGAACAGCTGCAGCAGAGTCGCCGCCGCCTACGATGGAGATAGCACCGCTGTTTGCGATAGCTGTAGCTACTGCGATAGTACCGGAAGCAAAGTTTTTCCATTCGGAAACACCCATAGGACCGTTCCAGATAACTGTACCTGCATCCTTAACAGCGTCTGCGAAGAGAGCTTCAGTCTTAGGTCCGATGTCAAGACCCATCCAGCCGTCGGGGATATTATCTGAATCTACTACCATATTTTCGGTATCTTCTGCGTATTCCTTACCTACTCTGTTGTCGATGGGGATAAGGAAGTTTACACCCTTAGCCTTAGCTGTTTCCATCATTTCCTTAGCCATATCGATTTTGTCGGTTTCGCAGAGAGAGGTACCTACAGAGTAACCGAGAGCAGCGAAGAATGTATATGCCATACCGCCGCCTACGATAAGAGTATCAACTGTGTTGAGAAGGTTAGTGATAACGCCGATTTTGTCGGAAACCTTTGCACCGCCGAGAATAGCAACGAGGGGTCTCTTCGGATTTTCGAGAGCGCCGCCGATGTATTCGAGCTCTTTTCTGATGAGGTAGCCGCCTACAGCGGGAAGGTAATCAGCTACGCCTGTAGTAGAGGAGTGAGCTCTGTGAGCAGAACCGAAAGCATCGTTTACATAGATTTCTGCAAGAGAAGCAAGAGCTTTGCTGAAATCAGCA
>JAFXDE010000011.1 GCA_017516315.1 Clostridia bacterium
ATTTTCAGAATCGGTGCCGCTATTCCGGTTCCTTTCACAAACATCGCAGACAGCGGTATTGTTGATCCTAACGGTGAAACATTTATGAACTATCTGAGCATGATGACAGGTGATGCTTTCACATACGGTACAATTTTTGCACTGTCAATCACACCTTACATCAACAGCTCAATTATCATTCAGCTTCTTTCAGTTGCAATTCCTTACCTTGAAAAGCTTTCAAAGGAAGACGAAGAAGGAAGAAAGAAGATTGCAACAATTACAAGATATGTAACTGTAGCACTCGCTCTTTTACAGAGTACTGCATACTTTATCTACCTCAGAGCAAAGGATTACCTCGTAGTTGACGCTGACGGCGCTCAGTTCGCAGGTATCGCTGCAGTTCTTCAGGCTTTGGTTATCATCCTCTGCCTTACAGCAGGTTCATCCTTCGTTATGTGGCTTGGCGAACAGGTTAACGAAAAGGGTATCGGTAACGGTATCTCCATCATCCTCTTCGCAGGTATCGTATCCAGAATTCCTTCACTCATCACTATGCTCTACTACGATATTCTCAAGGGCGGCGCTTATTATGCACTCGTTCCCATCGTTGTAATCTGCCTTCTTGCTATGATTGCATTTATCGTATGGATGGATAATGCTGAAAGAAGAATTCCCGTACAGTACGCAAAGAGAGTAGTAGGCCGTAAGATGTACGGCGGCCAGAGCACCCATATTCCCATGAAGGTCAATATGTCCGGTGTTCTTCCCGTTATCTTCGCTTCCTCTATCCTCTCACTTCCGCCTACAGTAGAAATGTTCCTCAGCGAGGATAAGGTTGAGAAGTTTGCAAGCTTCTTCAATCTCTTCAAAACAAGCCACTGGTTCTATTCTATCCTCTATTTCTTCCTTATCCTGTTCTTTGCTTACTTCTATGCAAGCATCCAGTACAATCCGGTAGAAATGGCTAATAACATCAGAAAGAACAGCGGTATGATTCCCGGCCTCCGTCCGGGTAAGCCCACATCCGATTACATTAAGAAGATTCTTAACAGAATTACTCTTCTCGGCGCATTACTCCTTTCAGTAGTTGCTCTTTTCCCGAACATCGTAACTCTGTTCACAAATCTTATCGGATCCCCCATGACAATTTCTCTTGGCGGTACATCACTTATCATCGTTGTAGGTGTTGCTCTCGAAACTGTTAAGCAGCTCGAAAGCCAGATGATGATGAGACACTACAAAGGCTTCCTTGACTAATATTAAAAGGAGAGATAACATCATGAAGTTAATTCTTTTAGGTGCTCCGGGAGCAGGTAAAGGTACACAGGCAGAGTTCATCTGCAGTAAGCTTTCCATCCCTACAATCTCAACAGGTAACATTATCCGTGCTGCTCTCAAGGCAGGCACCGAAATGGGACTTAAAGCCAAGGAATTCATAGATAACGGTCAGCTTGTTCCCGATGATGTTGTAATCGGCATCATCAAGGAACGCCTGAGCGAGGATGACTGTAAAAACGGCTTCATTCTCGACGGCTTCCCCAGAACGATTCCTCAGGCTGAGGCTCTCGACGAAATGGGTATCGAAATCGATAAGGTTATCGACATCGAGGTTCCCGACGAGAAAATCGTAGCGAGAATGTCCGGCAGACGCGTTTGTCCCAAATGCGGTAACTCGTATCACCTCATTTACAAACAGCCTGCTAAGGAAAACACCTGCGATGCCTGCGGTGAGGAGCTCGTTTTAAGAAAGGATGACCATCCCGACACGGTTAAGGAAAGACTTGAGGTTTACCACAGTCAGACCGAGCCGCTTAAGGATTTCTATGGAAAGAAAAACAAACTTTTCATAGTTGAAGGACAGGAAGAAGTGGCTGACACTTCCGCACTTGTTCTCAAAGCTTTGGAGGAATAAGCATGATAGTGCTCAAGACCAGCCGTGAGCTTGCTCTTATGAAGGAAGCATGCAGAATTTCGGCAGGAGCACTCAGAGTGGCCGGTGAGGCAGTCAGACCGGGTATCAGTACCAAGGAGATTGACAGAATAGCCTACGACTACATCATAAGTCAGGGTGCGGAGCCTAACTTCCTGCATCTCTACGGCTTTCCGGCTACCGCGTGCATTTCCATAAATGATGAGGTCATTCATGGAATACCGAGCGAAAAGCGCATACTTAAAGACGGAGACATCGTTTCCATCGATTTAGGTGCGAAGATAAACGGCTATAACGGCGACAATGCTGCTACTTTTGCCTGCGGAAATGTAAGTGAAGAGGCAAAGCGGCTGATGGATACAACGAGAGAGAGCCTCTATGAGGCGATCAGATACGCTGTACCCGGCGGCAGACTCGGCGATATAAGCCACGCCGTTCAGGCATATTGCGAAGAACGGGGATACGGAGTGGTCCGTGAATACACGGGGCACGGTATCGGCAAGGCATTACATGAAGATCCCAGTGTGCCGAACTACGGCACAGCCGGCCGAGGCGTACGCCTGTTACCGGGCATGACAATCGCTATTGAGCCGATGATTAACCAGGGAACTGCAAGAGTCAAAGTCCTTCCCGACGGTTGGACTGTAAAAACCCTTGACTCAAAGCTGTCCGCCCATTTTGAACATACGGTGGCTATCACTAAGGACGGTCCCGTAATTCTTACCAAAGAATAAGAGGTCATTATGGATTTCAGAGAAGGACAGGTAGTTCTTTCACTCAAGGGTCACGATAAAGGTGAGCTCTTCGCAGTGAAGGAAATTGCAAACGGAAAAGTTCTTATCTGTGACGGAAAAAGCCGGAAGCTCGAAAAGCCTAAGGCAAAAAATGTCAGACACGTTGCTCTGACAGGTGTCACTCTCGAAAAGGACTCAATGGCAACAAATCGTAAGCTTAGAAAAATTCTTAACAAAATAGCGAACCCAGGGGGGTAAGGTTATGTCAAAACAGGATATGATTGAAATCGAAGGAACTGTTGTGGAGGCTCTTCCCAATGCAACATTCCAGGTTGAACTCGAAAACGGTCATAAAATTTTAGCACACATTTCCGGTAAGCTCAGAATGAACTACATTCGTATTCTTCCCGGAGATAAGGTTACAGTCGAGATGTCTCCATACGACTTAACCCGTGGACGTATAACATGGAGAAGCAAATAAACCTGACATTTTTGAATTTAAAGGAGGCAATCCTATGAAAGTCAGACCTTCTGTAAAGAAAATATGTGAAAAGTGCAAGGTAATCAAGCGTAACGGCAAAATTATGGTTATCTGCGAAAATCCCAAACACAAACAGCGTCAAGGCTGATTGACGTAATAATTTAGGAGGTGCAACTGAAACATGGCTCGTATTTCAGGTGTTGACCTGCCCAGAGATAAGAGAGTAGAAATCGCTCTTACTTATATCTACGGCATTGGTCGTAAAACTGCTGGCGACATCGTCGCTGCTACAGGTATCAATCCCGACACAAGAGTTAAGGATCTTACCGAAGACGACGTTTCAAAACTTCGTGAGTACATTGACCACAACGTAAAGGTTGAAGGTGACCTCAGAAGAGAAACAGCATTTGATATTAAAAGACTTATTGAAATTGGTTGCTATCGTGGCATCCGCCACAGAAAGGGCCTTCCCGTAAGAGGTCAGCGTTCAAAGACTAACGCTCGTACCCGTAAAGGTCCCAAGAAGACCATCGCAAATAAGAAAAAGTAATCTTAGGAGGATAAATTTATGGCAAAGGTTGCAAAGAAAGCTACCAACGTTCGCCGTCGCCGTGACAAAAAGAACATTGACCGCGGTGCGGCCCATATTCAATCCACCTTCAACAACACAATCGTTACCATCACTGATTTACAGGGTAACGCAGTGTCATGGGCAAGTGCCGGTGAAATGGGCTTCAGAGGCTCAAGAAAATCCACACCGTTCGCTGCACAGACAGCTGCTGAAACAGCTGCTAAGGCTGCAATCGAACACGGCATGAAGACCGTTGAAGTATATGTTAAGGGACCCGGTGCAGGTCGTGAAGCTGCAATCAGAGCTTTACAGACAGCAGGTCTCGATGTAACAATGATCAAAGACGTTACACCGATTCCTCACAACGGCTGCCGTCCCCCGAAAAGAAGACGTGTATAACGGAGGTACAAACGTATGGCAAGATATACAGGTGCGGTATGTAAGATGTGCCGCCGCGAGGGTAAGAAGCTCTTTTTAAAGGGTGACAGATGCTACACTGGCAAATGTGCTTTTGAGCGTCGTTCCTATGCTCCCGGTCAGCACGGTCAGAACCGTAAAAAGAATTCTGAATATGGTCTCCAGCTTCGTGCTAAGCAGCAGGCCAGACGTTACTACGGCATTCAGGAAGGTCAGTTCCATAAGTACTTCATTATGGCTGAAAAGAAAACCGGCGTTACCGGTGACAACCTTCTCAGAATCTGTGAAAGCCGTCTTGATAACGTAGTATACACACTCGGCTGGGCTTCTTCACGTGCTGAAGCAAGACAGCTCGTTACTCATGCACACTTCACCGTTAACGGTAAGAAGGTAGACATTCCTTCATATCTTCTCAAGGCCGGTGATGTAGTTGCTATCAAAGCAAAGAGCCGTGAAAGCGTTAAGATCAAGGCAGTTCTTGAAGCAAACGCATCAAGACCCGTCCCCACATGGCTCGACCTTAACCGTGAAAATTGCGAAGCTAAGATCGTAAACCTTCCCGAGCGTGAGCAGATCAGCACACCCGTTGAAGAGCATCTTATCGTCGAATTCTATTCTAAGTAATAGACGGTTATTAGCGTAAAACACATCCACAAATAAGTAAGGAGGGTTTTGCATGATAGGCATTGAAAAGCCCAGAATCGAAACTGCAGAATTAGCAGCTGACGGCACCTACGGTAAAATCGTAGTAGAGCCGTTGGAGCGTGGCTACGGTGTTACTCTCGGTAACAGTTTAAGAAGAATTCTTCTTTCATCACTTCCCGGCTACGCAATCACCAGTGTTAAAATTGACGGTGTGCTTCATGAGTTTTCCACCGTTCCCGGTGTAAGAGAAGATGTTACAGAAATCATCCTCAACCTCAAGAATGTTATCCTCAAAATTCACGGTGACGGACCCAAAACAGTGTATATTGATGCAAGCGGCGAAGGCGAAGTTTTAGCCGGCGACATCAAGTGCGATTCGGAAGTAGAAATCATTAATCCCGATTATCATATCTGCACACTTGATAAGGACGCACATATCAATATGGAACTTACTGTAAACAAGGGACGTGGATATGTATCTGCTGAGCAGAACAAAAAGCTTATGCAGCCCGTAATCGGCGTAATTGCTATTGACTCAATCTATACACCGATTCTTAAGGCTAACTATACAATTGACGACATCCGTGTCGGTCAGGAAATTGGCTTTGACAAACTCACACTTGAAGTTTGGACCAACGGTACAATTTCAGCTGTTGAGGCTGTTTCACTCGGTGCCAAGTTTCTCAACGAACATCTCGCTTTGTTCGGTGACCTCTCAGGTGAAGCTTATGATACTGAGATTATGGTTGACAAAGATGAAGATGCTAACCAGAAGATCCTCGAGATGACTATTGAGGAACTTGACTTGTCAGTACGCTCATTCAACTGTCTGAAGCGTGCAGGCATCAACACAGTGGAAGATTTAACAAACAAGACAGAGGAAGATATGATGAAGGTTCGTAACCTCGGTAAGAAATCTCTTGACGAAGTTATCAAAAAGCTTCATTCCTTCGGTCTTGACCTTCGCAGTGAAGACGACTAAGAAACAATTATTCTACACAACGGTAAAGGAGTGATTTACAATGGCAGGTTCCAGAAAACTTGGTAGACCTACTGATCACAGAAACGCTATGCTCAGAGGTATGGTAACATATCTTTTAGAAAAAGGTAGCATCGAAACCACCGTTACAAGGGCAAAGGAAGTACGCGCTATGACCGAGAAGATGATTACTCTCGGTAAGGAAGCTACTCTTCACAATAAGCGTCAGGCTCTCGCATACATCACAAAGGAAGATGTTGTTAAGAAGCTCTTCGACGAAATCGGCCCCAAGTATAAGGACGTAAACGGCGGTTATTGCCGTATTATTAAGACAGGTCCCCGTCGCGGTGATGCTGCAGAAATGTGCATTATTGAGCTTGTTTGATAGTACAAAATAATAAAAGAAAAGGTTGTCCGCAATGGGCAGCCTTTTTTTGTTGTCATAGTCAAAACTTCTTACGATATGCTAAAAAGAGCAGTTGACTAAATATACCTGCCTGTGATAAAATGATTGTAGTGTATTTAAGGAGGAAAAAGAAATGTTATTTTTAAAATCTCTTATACCTGCATTTTTAGCTTTTATTATGGCAGTATTACCTTTGGGCGGAGCTGTGGCACCAGAAGATAAAACAGAGCCGCGCTTTAACGGTACCTTTCTTCAGTCGTGGCTGAGCAGCAGCTGGGATGAAGACCGCTGGGCAGAAGAGGTAGCTGCTATGGAGGAGGACGGTGTAAAATATCTCGTTCTTCAGGATCTTGCAAGCAAGGATGCAGAGGGAAACTGGGATGTTTACTATGAGTCAAAGCTTGAGGCGTTCAGCGGGGCTGATTTCGGTGGAGATGTTCTTTCGGCCGCTTTAGCCGCTGTAAAGGGTACGGATATTCAGCTTTTTGTCGGACTTGCTGCCTTTGATAATTTATGGTCCACGGGTACTCTTACTAAGGAATACAGCGAGGTATGTGATGTCACCGCAGATATGATGGAAGAAATATACAATAAATATTTTGCTGAAGGAAGCAATAATTTTTATGCTTGGTACTTTACTATGGAGTACAGCAATAATGTTATTATGAATCTCGCTATGCCTAATATTATAAAAGGGCTCAATGTTGTTCTCGACAAGGCTACGGAAATCGACAGCGATATTCCTCTTATGATGAGTCCCTTTACTTCAAATTATCTTACATTAGGTAAGGGCGCAGCTTTTGTGCAGTGGCTTCAGCTTTTCACTCAGGCTCATTGGCGCGACGGTGATATTGTTGCTCCTCAGGATGCGGTAGGTGCCGGCTGGATGAAAATGGAAGACCTTGAAACCGTATGGAAAATGTATTCCATAGCAGCAAAATACGCTTCTGCTAACGTGAAGCTCTGGGCAAACTGCGAAAACTTCACCAGTGCTATAGCACCCTCCTTCGGTGAAGGCATTCTCAATCCACCCGCTACTGAAAATACTGTTTATGTTCCCGTAACTCTTGATCGCTTCACGAAACAGATGAATATTGCAGCTAAGTACTGTGAGAATATCATAACCTTCTCTTATAATCATTATTACTGTCCCGAGCAGGTTTCATCGGTTTATATCGATACCTATAAGGACTATCTTGATAACGGATACGGACTGGAGACTGAGGCTCCGCTTATGAAGGGTGATTTTACTAAGACGGAGACATCAGAGGGCATCGCTCTCGCCTGGGAAGAGGCAGAGGACAATATCGGCATTTCTCACTACAGAATTCTCAGAAACGGTGAATTCCTTTGTCGCGCCGAAACCTTCGACGGTTATCACAGAACGAGCGCTGTAGACGCTGAGGGCAAAATAGGCGATACTTATACTATAATCGCTTATGACGGTGCAGGTAATGCTTCTGCGGCCCTCGAGGCAAGATAAACATAAAATAAGGATACGGGAGAGGGCAGATGCCGTCTCCTTTTCGTTTTTTGGCAAAGTATACAAAGGAAAGAACTATTTTTTATAAAAATCGTTTGTGAGCAAATGCTGTAAAAAACGAAGAAAAACGAAGGAAAAACGAGCTTTGAAAATGTAAATTAAAAAATTACAAAAAAGGTGTTGACAAAGAGAATGACTTATGGTAATATATCCGAGCATTAATAATAATCTAATGGAGGAAAAAGTTATGTCAACTTATATGCCCAAAGCAGGCGACATCACCCGTCAGTGGTATGTTATTGACGCTGAAGGTAAAACCCTCGGTCATGTAGCTGCTAAAGCTGCTGATCTTCTCAGAGGTAAGCATAAGCCCACCTTCGCACCCCACGCTGACTGCGGTGACCACGTTATCATCATCAACGCTGATAAGGTTGTTCTTACAGGTAAGAAGCTCGATCAGAAAATGTACTACCATCACACAGGTTACATCGGTAACATGAAGAAGGTTAAGTACTCCACACTTATGAAGACTAAGCCCGAATTCGCTGTTACTAAGGCTGTTAAGGGTATGATCCCCGACACAGTAATCGGCCGTCAGGCTCTCACCAGACTTCGCGTTTATGCAGGTGCTGAACATGCACACGCTGCACAGAAGCCCGAAGCTATCGAATTATAATAGAAAGGGAGGACAAACAGAATGTACGAAACAACTCCGTTCTTCTACGGCACAGGCCGCAGAAAGAAGTCAATCGCAAGAGTACGTGTTTATGCAGGTACAGGTAAAATCACCATCAACGACAGAGATATCGACGATTATTTCGGTCTCGAAACACTTAAGCTCATCGTTCGTCAGCCTCTCAATCTTACAGAAACCACTGAGAAGTTTGACATCGTTTGCCGCGTAACAGGCGGTGGCGTTACAGGCCAGGCAGGTGCTATCCGTCACGGTCTTTCCAGAGCTCTCCTTCAGTATGACGAAGAACTTCGTCCCGCACTTAAGAAGGCAGGCTTCCTCACTCGTGACCCCAGAATGAAGGAAAGAAAGAAGTACGGTCTCAAGGGCGCTCGTCGTGCACCTCAGTTCTCAAAGAGATAAGTACTTTATCGCTTACTACAGACTCTCGGTTATTCGGGAGTCTGTTTTTTCCTTCGGGGAACTTCGGGTCCTCGCAGCACAGCTGCTGCGGTCGCTGCTAAAAACAGTCCACCGGACTATTTTTTTAACGCAGCGACAGATTCTCAAAGAGATAATTACTTTATCGCTTACTACAGACTCTCGGTTATTCGGGAGTCTGTTTTTTCGTTATTTTCTATAAATCGGAAAAAAGTTGAGAGATTATCCCGTAAACCGAGAGTCTGTTTTTATTTACTTTTAGAGGAGACTGCTGTATAATGAAGCTGTAAAAGAAAGCGAGGAGTAAATATGAAAAAGGTTTTTATAATAGCGTTAGCTTTTGTGCTGGTTATATTCGGACTGACCTTTTACAGGCTTGAGCAGGCAGATGTGTCCACTCCGGCTACGGCAGTTCATTCGGATGATAAGAAGGAAACAAAGGTTTTTTCTTTCGGCGGCTCTGACGATGTTCTCACTGTTATGAATGGTACTGTTATTATCGATGAGGACGGAGAAACCTTCAGTGGCGGAACAATACAGGTAAATTCCGAGGATTTTTTTGACGGTGTGGTTTCCTATAACACATCCTTTTATATTTTAGAGAATGGGCAAAAGAAAACGGTTATCTCTAATTGGCTTACTGATCAGACCGGCGGCAAGGTTATTTCAGACGGCGACGATCTGGGTAAAATAAGCGGCGCCGATGTGGTCACGGGATATAATAACGACAGCACAGAAAATCTGATGAAAAATCTTTTCTTTGAGATAGAAACAGTAGGTGCTGACGGTGAGAAGAAAAGTCATCAGTTGCATCTTGATGTTAAAGAGGTTAATTAAGCATTTCATAACTAAAACACCCTATGGCTTTAAGTCATAGGGTGTCTGTGTAATCGGAAAGATTATTTTTTATCATCATCGTCATTTTTCTTCGAAATGCTGTCGATTTTCTTAATTATCATATATGTACAGGAAATAACAAGGGAGATGAGCACAGTTACACCTACATACAGCGGATAAAAGTATGAGTTCTGAAAATCGTTACCGCCGGGTATGATCAAGCCGACAATATCACCAAGGATGAAGTTTCCGATAAGGAAAGCAAAAAAGCTTACTACGCCGATTATAAGCGCTGAGTTCATAATACATTCTCTCCTTTTTTAGCTTGTTTTTCTGCTATTACCACAGGCTGATAAAAGCCGGATTCTTCGGGCGTTTTCCATTCGACCTTGCTGCATCCGTGGGAAAGAAGCAGATTCGTCAGTTCCTCTCTGCGTGTCGCTCTGTATTCGCAGTCGAATTTACTTATTTGAAGATTTTCTTCGTCGTCGATGATGTACTGGGTGAGTCTGTAGAGGTTGCCTTCCCATTCCCAGGTCTGGAAGGAAATTCTCTTACCCTTTTCTGTTTTATGTATATAAGGCGGTGAATAGGGCGGCTTTTTCATAAGAAGCTCGTCATAGTCTCTGATGCTTGCGACGAAGATACCGCCTTCTTTAATCCTGTCTACGATGCTTTTTACGGCATCGCTTAAATCCTTTTCCGTCAGCATATGAGGCAGAGCGTTATCCATAGCGATAATGATGTCGAATTTTTCTTTAAAGGTGTCAGATAAAGTACGGAAATCAGCTTTTTCGAAGCGAATGTCAACACCGTTTTTCTGTGCTCTTTTTCTTGCTTCGGAAAGTTCTCCTTCGCTTATATCTGAGGCTGTCACACTGTATCCCATTCGTGCCAGACCTATTGCCTGTGTGCCTATTCCGCAGGCGCAGTCAAGAAGGGAGGCAGTCTTGTCGAAGCTTTTTTCACGGAAAATACTGTCGAGAAAAAGAGCCTGCTCCTCTGTTGTCTTGCTCCAGTCGAGGAAAAGCTTGTCGTATTGAGATGCCATATCATCGTAAAATCTCTGTATAATATTCATTTTAACGCCCCTCTTTCTTATAAGAAAAGTATATCATAAGCCAAAGAAAAAATCAAATTACCTATTGACTCTCACCTTACGTCATAGTATATAATAGTTAATGCGAGGTGATAAAAATGAAAATGCTCATTAAGGATTTTGCAGAGCTTTGTTCGGTAAGTGTGCGCACACTGCATTATTATGATGAGATAGAATTACTTAAGCCGTCCTTTACTGACGAATGGACGGGTTATAGATATTACAATGAGGAGTCTCTTATGCGGATGCAGGAAATAATGTTTTACCGTGAGCTGGATTTTTCTCTTAAGAGCATAAAAGAAATTCTGTCATCTCCCGATTATGATAAAAGAGAGGCGCTGAAAGAGCAGAAAAAGCTTCTTATTATGAAAAAAGATAGGCTGGAGAGGCTTATTTCTTCCATCGACAGCGCAGAGAAAGGAAAGATTATTATGAAAGCATTTGATAACAGCGAATTCGAAAAGTATAAGGATGAAGCAAAGGAAAGATGGGGCAGCACAGAGGCCTTTAAGGAGTATAAGAAAAAGACAAAAAACTGCACCAAGGGCGATTTCGAAACTCTCGGAGATGGGATGGACGAGATTATGAATGAATTTTCGCTATGTATGAAAAAGAACTACGTACCCGAAAGTGAACAGGCACAAGCTCTCGTAAAAAAACTTCAGAAATATATCACCGCTAATTTTTATACCTGCACCAAGGAAATACTTTCAGGTCTCGGTCAGATGCACATTTACGATGAAAGATTCAGAAGCAACATCGACAGACACGGTGACGGTACGGCGCAGTTTATAAGTGAAGCTGTGGCAGTTTATTGCAGATAGTTTTTATTGAAACCCGTGAAAAATAATGTTATAATAAGTACATAGAAAAACTTTACGGGGGGGAAAAGAAATGAAAAAGCTTTACGGGAAAAGCGAGCTTGCTTTTTCCATAATAATGATAGCTGTTTACTGTGTTCTTCTCAGCGTCGGGGATAATCTTTCTGCAGAGGCGGGTATAACTAAAATTATAAGTTTTCCTGTGGCTCTTCTGATGTCGATTATTCTTTTGCTTTTTATAAAAAAGAACGGACTC
The DNA here is from genome assembly GCA_017516315.1 of Clostridia bacterium. GTDB lineage: Bacteria > Bacillota > Clostridia > Oscillospirales > Acutalibacteraceae > UBA6857. Next base: position 11,756 of record JAFXDE010000011.1, read on the forward strand.
AGCGAAAAGTACGGATTGTGCAGACCAAAGACGATGGCTAAAGATATGCTTTATTATATTCCTCTGTTTATTATGCTTTTGGCAAACGTGATGTTCGGAGTGAAGGTTAATCTGTCCGTCGGTGAAACTGTGCTTTATATGCTTACGATGATGTGCGTAGGCTTTCTGGAAGAGATTATCTTCCGCGGAATGCTTTTCAAGGCTATGTCAAAGGACAGCCTTAAATCAGCCGTAGCAGTATCAAGCGTAACCTTCGGTATCGGACATATCATAAATCTTTTTAACGGCTCGGGAGCCGAGCTTCTGCCTAATCTTTTGCAGGTGATATACGCTGTGGCGGCAGGGTTTATGTTTGTGATGATTTTTCTTAAAAGCGGAAGTCTCATTCCGTGTATCGCCATTCACGGCGTGTTTAACGCTCTTGGTGTCTTTGCCGATGAGACTTCGCTGACAGTAACGGACAGGATTATTTCCTGTGTTTTTTTAGTGATTGTAAGTGGATTTTACGGTGGATATCTTGCCGTCAGGATGAAAAAGAAAAGTGAATAATAAAAAAGGTTGCTGTTCAGATTGCAGCAACCTTTTATGTTATATGAGATTATTTAGAAAAAATGTTTTTAAAGAATGCTCCGATTCTTTCGAAGAGAGCCTTAAGGAAATTGAAAAGACGCTCGAATGCTGAGGGCTCTTTGATTTTCTGGGGCTCGGAGGTGTCTTTCACCAAAGCAAGAGTTTCTTTGTCAAAGGTGCAGAATCTGCCGAAATCTGTCTTGCCGCAGGTGAGCTCCTCCTCAGCGAAAAGGAAGTAATCGTAGTAGGGCTCGGTAAGCTCTGTTTCGAAATGACCCGTACCCTTGATGAACCAGGTCTTTTCGGGGAATAAGCAGGTAGAAGCGTTAACTGTTCTGTCGGGTGAAATATATTCTGCGGCTACGCCCGAAAGCTCTTCGTCGCTGAAATAATCACCTACAGGAGCAGTAAGTGCGCCCAGCGAGCTTGATTTGGTTTCGATAACCGTATCACCGAGAAGGTCGGCGGCGGAAGAGAGAGGGAAGGAGGGAGCGCCGAAGCGGGAAAGCACGGCAAAATTGCCGACGCTGTCGAAGTCCTTAAGGACCACTTCTCTGTTGTCTCTTACTACTGCATTGTAGGAGGCTATTTTCTCCTTAAGGGCGGCTGTGTCCTGACCCTCGAGAACACCGTCGAAGATGTAGCTCATAGCTTCGTCAAGCTGTGCATCAGGAACCATAGCCCACATAGCAGGCCAATAACCGAAGAGGGGAGCGAAGATTTCCTTGTAAACTCCCGGTGCGAGAGCCTCGATTACCTCGTCAATGAAAAGAGTGAAAAGCTCGGGAATTTCAGCCATATCGAAAATATCGATGATGCTTGAAAGAAGACTTTCGTATTCATTTTCACCTAAGGCTGTTTTAAGAAAATAGGCTATCGCTTCGGAGTCGAAGGTAACCTTTCCTGTGAGAAGATTTCCGGCCACCGCTACACCGTAGCACGCGGGAGAGTCAAAGAGGATTGAAGAAATCTTGTCGTTTCCGTATTTCTGAAGATAGGCGATGATTACATTACTGCCGAAGGAGTGGGCGGAAAGAGCAACCTTATCGCAGCCGCTTACAGAAATGGCGTTATCAATGTAAGCCGCAAGACTGTCGGCTATGGCTACGGGGTCCTTTCTCCAGTCAAAGCGGAAGATAAGCTTAGATTCAGCGTTTACACTTTCGGGTGTTTCGTCAAAGATGACCCCTGAATTCTCCTGAGGCTCGCCTGTGCTTTCGTAGAACCAGTCAGCGAAAAGAACCTTTATCTCCGAAGAAATATTTGTTGAAAGCTTGTCGATATCACGGTCGGCACAGTAAACAATAAGAGAAGGAATTACCACCGTTTTTACAAGCTCAATAATAGAATCTGTATCGGGAAAGGTGATGAGAGTATCCGTGTCGTTTACATCGGCGTAAATATCGCTGGAATAAAAGCCGGGAACATGGACTACGGGACAATCCTGCTTTCCGTCCTCGGCAGCGAAGGCCGCACCGGAAACGGAAAGAAGCATAAGAGCCGCCAGGCAGAGACTTAAGATTTTCTTTGAAAGTTTCATAGGTATTTCTCCTTTTTTATTGATAAAAATAATATACTATAGTTATTCTTACGTGTCAATTAAAAGATGAATAAAAATTAGACTGAAAAAACTAATCTGCCGTATAAAATCTTTACAGTTTTTCTATCCGTTGACAAAAAACAGAGCGATATGATAAAATAAAAATATAAGTAAAGGAGTGAGTGAAATGAAGAAAACATTAGCGGTTTTAATACTGACGGTTATAATGCTTATGTCTCTTACGGCTTTCGCTTCGGCGGAAGATGCGACAGGGAACATTACCGTTACTGATTCTGCAGGAAAAACTGTGGCTACCTATGAAATCGTGACGAATAATACTTCTCTTGATGCAAGGGATACCATAGAAAAGGCTCTTCGGTATGCGAGGGATAATGCTTCACCCTCTGATATTTATACCGTTAAGCTTCCCAAGGGTGAATATTGCCTTTATCAGTCCCTTAATCTTTACAGCAATACTGTCCTTGACCTTTCGGATTCCGTGATTACCAGAGCTGAGGGCTGCGGCTCGATGATACGCTTCGGCACGTCGAAGGATGTGGTATACGGTTATGAGGGCTATAAAAACATCACAATCAAAAACGGTACCTTCGATGCGAAAAATATCGGCGGAAGCTCTTTGGTGCGCTTCGGTCATGCTTCAAATGTTGAAATAAGCGATGTGATTTTTAAAAATACTACCGATGTAAATCATCTGCTTACCTTTGCCGCCTGCGAAAATGTCAGAATCAGGGACTGTCAGTTCCGCGATATGAAGATTACACAGAGTCTCAGTAAGTTTAACTGTGAGGCTGTGCAGATAGATATTTTAAAGGAAGGCTACTTCACTTATCCTGCCTATGACGGAACGCCTACAAAAAATGTCAGCGTAACAGGCTGTATCTTTGAAAATGTTCCCCGCGGACTCGGTACACATTCAGCTATGGCAGGCTATTATTTCGATAATATGGTATTTAAGAATAATACCTTCAAAAATATCGAAAGCTATGCCATAAGAGTAGTAAATTATATAAACAGCACCATTTCCGATAACGTCATAACTGACAGCGGCAGCGGTATAAGCTGCGGAACCGTAACTAACGCAAAGCTCGGTAATTTCTTCGCACCCTTAAGCGGTATGACGGTGAGAAGTGATATGAATATCAATATAAGCGGAAACAAAATCGCTCTTAAAAGTAACGGTGACGGCGATGCGGCCTTCGGCATAAGGCTTATGGGTAAAGACATTAAAAATTTCAAGGATAAAAACGGAAATACATTAACTGCAGACTGCCGTATTTCGGGAGTAAGAGTGGAGAATAACACTATTACGGGTGCTATTACCCATACAAGCTTTAATGCTATCCACATTAACGGTGCAAGAGGCTCTGCTTACGGAAAGAAGAGTAATGTAGTAATAAAGAATAATAAGGTTACCTTCGGTTATAAAGGAAAAATAAGTAACACTGTTTACGGAATCAAGACCGAAAACAGCGAAAACATTTATTTTTACGGGAATACGGTAACGGATAAAAAGGCTGTTATTCATTCCTCTTTAACTGCTGATAAAAATACGGGCCTTTATTTCGAAAAGAACACCCTCAGCGGTGCAAAATCCTTCGGTGTGAAGCTTCAGAATATTAAAAAGGCGGCGGTTATTTCAAATAGTATAAGCAACACAAAGAGCAACGGAATCTATATCCTTAACGGCTGTACCTCTGTGGATGTCAAGTCGAATAAAATCAAAGGCTGTTCGGGCTACGGTATAGATGTGAAGGACGGACAGGTTAACAGCATTTCCTCAAACAGTATATACGCCTGTAAAAAGTACAGTATTTATCTTACGGGAAAGGCGAAGGTGAAAACTGTCTCCTCGAATTATATCTGCGGAGGAAAAAAGACAGGTATTTATCTTAACAAGACAGCCTCTGCCACGACGGTTACAAAGAATAGCATAGATGTGGTATCGAAGAGCGTAGACGGTATCTGCGTAAACGATAAGGCATCCGTCACCAACATAACAAGTAACAAGATAAACGCAAAGACCAAAAAGGACAGCAAAAAGCTCAAGGTTAAGTGCAAATACGGTATCCGTATCAACAGTTCCTCCTGTAAAATCAAAAAGATAACAGGCAACACAATAAATCAGTGCGATAATACGGGTATTTATATCGCTAAGGCAAAAACTAAAGCCACCGTATCTAAAAATACAGTCAAAAAGGCAAAGTACGGTATAATCTATAAAAAAAGTAAGGCGAAGCTTTCGAAAAACACCTTTAAAAGCTGTTCGAAGGAAAAAACGAAGGTAATATAAAATGAAAATCTCCTCCGCATCAAAACGGAGGAGATAGCTTTTTAAGAGATGAATTATTTTGTTAATTCGTAGGTATCCTGTGCGATGAGAAGCTCTTCATCGGTGGGAATAACGAGAAGCTTGAGAGGAGAGTCTTCAGTAGAGATTTCGATTTCCTGACCTCTTACGCTGTTTGCTTCTTCGCAGATTGCTGTACCCATAAAGCCGAGCTTTTCTGCCACTCTTGTACGGTAGTGAGGGTTGTTTTCACCGATACCGCCTGTGAATACTACAGCATCCACGCCGCCCATAGCAGCAGCGAAGCCGCCGATGTACTTAACGAGCTGATGGCAGAGCATTGACTCTACGAGCTGAGCTCTCTTGTCGCCATTCTTTGAACGGCCTTCAATAGTTCTGTTGTCGCTGGTAGCTGTGCCTTCGATTTCGTTCCAGTTTTCGTCATATTCTGCTGTGAGACCGAGCATACCTGACTTTTTGTTAAGAATGTTGTCAACTTCCTTAGCTGTGAGGTTTTCTCTTTCGCAGAGAACAGCGATGATTGCAGGGTCGATGGAGCCTGAGCGAGTACCCATCATAATACCCTCGAGGGGAGTGAGACCCATTGTGGTATCGAAGCATTTTCCGCCCTTGATAGCGGAGATAGATGAGCCGTTACCGAGATGGCAGGTAACAACCTTGAGCTCATCTGCATTATATTTGCCGGGATACTTCTTCATAAGGAAATCAGTTGTACGGGCAGAAACATATCTGTGGCTGGTGCCGTGGAAGCCGTAACGTCTGATGCCGTGCTGGAGATAGTATTTGTAGGGAAGAGCATACATATATGCGTAGTCGGGGATAGTCTGATGGAAGGCTGTGTCGAAAACTGCTACCTGAGGAATACCCTTCATAATTTCTTCGCATACTTCGATACCCATAAGGTTAGCGGGGTTGTGAAGAGGGCCGAGGGGAATACATTTTCTGATGGCTGCCTTAACGTCTTCTGTTACTACTACGCTGCCGCTGAATTCTTCACCGCCGTGAAGAACACGGTGACCTACTGCTGAAATGTCATTCATTGATTCGAGAACACCGTTTTCGCTGTCGGTAAGTGTTTCGAGAAGAATGGAGATAGCGTCGTGATGGTCCTTTGCTTCTACAGGCTTCTTATCAAGAAGCTTGACTTCTTCACCGTTTTTGTCGATTTTGTGTGTGAAGGTACAGGCTGTGCCGATCTGCTCAAAGATACCCTTTGCGAGAACCTTTGCCTCGGGCATTTCGAAAACCTGATACTTTAATGAAGAAGAACCTGCATTGATGATTAATTCTTTAAAACTCATTTTTTGCACCTCTCAAAAAAATAATTACATTTATATCTGGCAGATATTGCCATAACTCCCATATTATATCACATTGTTTTTTATTTTTCCACTATTTATAAGGTTTTATTTATCATTAATTGAATAAAAATTTTCTCTTATATGACAGTAAAAGGCGGCTATTGTATGTTTTGTATAAAAGTTGTTGTTTGTTATGGGCAAGATGTACTATGTGAGGGTTAAAAGGTACAAAAAAATGAAATTTTATTTGGTAAGTTTGGATATTGAAAAGTAAGCCGTCCGGTGGTAGAATATAACACATTGAACGAGAGAACTTACAGCAGATATGGCTGCTTTTAAAATGAGAAAATATATAATATGAAGAACAGAGGTGTCCGAGGGGGGCGCCTCTGTTGCTTTTACCGTGCAATATACTCCGGCTTTTACCACTTTTTTGCACTAAAGTATTGATTTTTCCGAAAAAGATAGTATAATGATAGGCAATAAGATAGAGGTGCGCAGAATATCAGTAGCTTTTCTTAGGCTTACGACAGCCGGCGAGGAAGGGTGAAAGGCTTCTGTGCCGAAGTGAAGGTCCTGTCGGTGAGGGCTTTTGCTGGGTGGCGTGATAATATCCCGTCAACTGTCGCAGTGCGGAGAGCTATCGGACAAATTTTTGCTTGTTTGTTTGAGGTCTCTGTGTTGAGGCCTCTTTTTAATTTTAAAACAAAGGAGATTTTAAAAATGCAAAAATCAAAGAAAAGCATAGCAAGAGTTCTTTTAGCGTTTATGATTGTTCTTGCTATGGCCATTCCCATGACAAGCACTGCTTTTGCAACAGAGGATGCTATGGCTGTTTCGGCAGCCGATGAAGAAGCAGCAGTTCTCACTGTCGGTGCAGATGCAGAAACAGCTTTTTCCGTTGACATCGACGGAGAGGCAACAGATTACGACCTCACAGACGGTGAATCGGCTGCAGCTTATGTGGATTCATACGCTGACAACCTCACAAACGACCCCGGCTTCAAGGCTCATATAGAGACTGCTCTTGCCAAGGTAAGAGAAAGCATAGGCTCTTATGCTACCTTCGCCGCACTTCTTGCTCCCGTAATCGCTATCGTGCTCGCACTTATCACTAAGGAGGTTTATTCCTCTCTTATCATCGGTATCGTAGTGGGCGGCTTTATTTACGCAGGCGGTAATTTCGAAGCAGCTGTCAATCATGTTCTTTTCGACGGCTTCGTAGCCTCTCTTTCCGATTCCTATAATATGGGTATCATTATCTTCCTTGTTCTTCTCGGCGCTCTCGTTTCTATGATGAACAAGGCAGGCGGCTCGGCAGCCTTCGGCCGTTGGGCTTCAAAGCATATCAAATCAAGAGTGGGCGCACAGCTTGCTACCATTCTTCTCGGCTGTCTTATCTTTATCGACGACTATTTCAACTGTCTTACAGTCGGTTCGGTTATGAGACCTGTAGCTGACGAACAGAAGATTTCCCGTGCAAAGCTTTCCTATGTTATCGACGCTACAGCAGCTCCTATCTGTATCATCGCTCCCATTTCTTCCTGGGCAGCAGCCGTTGCAGGCTTTGCAAGAGGCGCAGGCGCAGACAGCGGTATGAGCCTTTTCGTACAGGCTATTCCCTATAACTTCTACGCTATTTTCACTATCGTTATGATGGTTGTTATCGCTATAGCTAAGTTTGATTTCGGTCCCATGAAGCTTCACGAGAAAAACGCTATTGAAAAAGGTGACCTTTTCACAAGCGGTACAAAGGTCGAAGCAGACGAAACAGCTATCAACCCCAAGGGTAAGGTTATCGACCTTATTCTCCCTGTGGTTGTTCTCATCATCTGCTGTGTTATCGGTATGATTTATTCAGGCGGCTTCTTCGAGGGAACAGGCTTTATCGAAGCTTTCTCTAATTCAGACGCTTCCGTAGGTCTTGTTATCGGCTCGGCTGTTGCGATTGTATTTGCCGTTGCATATCTTCTTGTCAGAAGAGTTATCTCCTTCAAGGATGCTATGGCATCTCTTCCCGAGGGCTTCAAGGCTATGGTTCCCGCTATCCTTATCCTTACCTGCGCATGGACTCTTAAGGCTATGACAGACTCTCTCGGTGCAAAGATTTATATTTCACAGCTCGTAGAAGGCAGTGCAGGCGCCCTTCAGGCTCTTCTTCCCGCTATTATCTTCGTAATCGCTGTAGGTCTTTCCTTCGCTACCGGTACATCATGGGGTACCTTCGGTATTCTTATTCCCATCGTGCTCAGCGTCTTCGAAGCCGGCAATCCCCTTATGATAGTATCTATCTCCGCATGTATGGCAGGTGCTGTATGCGGTGACCATTGCTCACCCATCTCCGACACCACCATTATGGCTTCTGCCGGCGGTCAGTGCGACCACCTCAACCACGTTTCCACACAGCTTCCCTACGCTCTTACCGTAGCAGGCGTTTCCTTCGTAACTTATGTTATCGCAGGCTTCGTTCCTCAGTGGTATGTGGCACTTCCCATCGGTGCTGTGTTAATGGTGGCTACTCTCTTCGTTATCAAAAAGGTAACAGCTAAAAAGGCATAAGCCTTACTGAAAAATCGAAGGACTGCATTTCTTCCGAGCTGCAGTCCTTTTTATTTTTTAAAAGAAAAACAGGACCATCCTAAGACAGTCCTGAAATCAAGTTATATTAACTTATACTGTAGCATCAGCATTTTCATCTACGATAGTATCGTCCTTTGCCTCGTTGAACATTTTAAGAAGATCCTCGAAGAAAGCCTTGAATGCTGCGATGATGCCTTTGATTGTGTCGAGTACGGTCTGAACTGCCTCCATTTATTACACCTCCTTTAAATCCTGTGTAATGCTATGATAACAAAGTTAACTTAATTTGTCAATCAAGAAAAACTAAAGTTTATAAAAGTTAATATTTAGTAACAAATTCGTATTAAAAAAAGAAAAATTCTAAAATATTCACAAAGCATTAATCTCATATTTTCAAATTATACAAAAAAAGAGGTCTTATTTGGGTATATAATACAATTGACAGTTTCTTCAAAATATTGTATAATATTAGGGAAACAAAGTGAGCGACTGCTCACCAAATCAATTTATACATAGGAGATGTTAAGATGGACACAAGATTTGCAATTTCCAACTACCCTGATGCAAAAGCTGTTTGCGAAAAGCTCGATAAGCTTATTGCACTGCCTATCCACTCAATCAAGCCTGATGTGCTTAAGGCTTATGAAGAAAATTACTTCGAAGCAAAATGCCAGAAGTCTAAGGAAATGATCGCAGAAGCAAAGCAGATCATCCCCGGCGGCGTTCAGCATAACCTTGCTTTTAACTATCCGTTCCCCCTCGTTTTCACAAAGGCTGACGGTGCAAAGCTTTACGATATCGACGGTAACGAATACTATGACTTCCTTCAGGCAGGCGGCCCCACAGTTTTAGGCTCCAACCCGAAGATTGTCCGTGACCAGGTTATCGACCTTCTTAATACCTGCGGTCCCTCTACAGGTCTTTTCCACGAATTCGAATATAAGCTTGCTAAGAAAATCGCAGACTCAATGCCCACAGTAGATATGTTCCGTATGCTCGGTTCAGGTACTGAGGCTTGTATGGTTGCCTGCCGTGTTGCAAGACTTGCTACTAAGAAAAAGTATATCCTTAAAATGGGCGGCGCATACCACGGCTGGTCCGATCAGCTCGGCTACGGTATCCGTGTTCCCGGCTCTAAGTTCACTCAGGCAAGCGGTGTTCCCATCCGTCTTATGAGAGATACACAGGAGTTCTTCCCCGGCGACCTCAATGACCTCGAAAGAAAGCTTCGCAGAAATCAGCTTTGCGGCGGTACTGCAGCTGTATTTATCGAGCCTATCGGTCCCGAAAGCGGTACCCGTCCTCTCGATAAGGACTTCAATAAGGGCGTAGAGAGACTTTGCCGTAAGTACGGCGCACTCCTTATCTTTGATGAGGTTGTTACAGGCTTCCGTATCGGTATGTCAGGTGCTCAGGGCTACTACGGTGTAGAACCCGACCTCACTATCTTCGGTAAGGTTATCGCCGGCGGTTATCCCGGTGCAGGCGGTATCGGCGGTAAGAAGCAGTACATGCAGTACATGGGTGCAGGTCTTGATGCCAGCGGTATGAAGATTAAGAAAGCATTCTGCGGCGGTACTATGGCTGCTACTCCCATTTCCTGCGTAGCTGGCTACTACACTCTTGAAGAAATCGACAAGCAGAACGCTTGCCAGAAGGCCGGCATCATGGGTGACAGAATCACTGCAGGTCTCAATCAGATTATCGACAAATACAACCTTCCCTTCGTAGCATTCAACCAGGGTTCAGTTTGCCATCTCGAAACCGTAGGTACAATGCACTTCTCAATCGACTGGGCTAAGCCCTGGGGCATTCCCACCGTACTCAAGGAGACAAGTGCACGTAAGACTGCAATGACTCACATGGGTGCTGCTTATATGGCTGAAGGTCTCGTAACTCTCGCAGGCTCCAGACTCTATACATCAGCTGCATACACAGAAGAAATGATTGACGATGCTCTTGTTCGTTTCGACAAGGTTCTCTCAAACATCGCTTGTGTAGGCGAATAATCCGACTTACTTAAAGGGGCAGGCTTTTGCCTGCCCTTAACTGACTAATATAAAAGAGGTGCTAATAATGGACATCTTAAAAGCAAAAGAAATAGTTGTCGAAGCAGGCAAACAGCTCGTTTCCACAGGTCTTATTGCACGTACCTGGGGTAATGTAAGCTGCCGTATCGACGACAAGCAGTTCGTTATCACTCCCAGCGGCAAGGCTTACGAAAGCCTTACTCCCGATGATATCGTTCTCGTTCAGATGGAGGACCTTTCCTATGACGGCGACATCAAGCCCTCCAGCGAAAAGGGTATCCATGCTCAGTGCTATCTCCATCGCCCTGACATCAATTTCGTTATTCACACCCATCAGGCAAACGCTTCCGTAGTGTCTGCTCTCGGCTGTGACATAAATAACATCGAAGGCTACAGCAAGGAGCTTATCGGCGATAATATTCCCGTAGCATCCTACGGCCTTCCCGGTACAGGCAAGCTCCGTAAGGGTGTAGTAGCTGCTCTCGAGCGCTCCAGCTCAAAGGCAGTTATTATGAAGCATCACGGCGCAGTTTGTCTCGGTACAGACTACGATGACGCCTTCAAGGTAGCCAACGAGGTAGAGAAGGTTTGTGCTGATTTCGTAGCAAAGAAATATAACGATGTTACAAACAAGGTAACGGAAGGCTTCAGCGATGTTTATAACTACATCGTAGAAACCAAGGCGAAGGCAGAGCTTCCCAAAGCAAAGCTTACTGCTTATGACAGCATCAGAGTAGACGATGCGGTTATTCTTTCCGATAAGGAAGGCAATACCGTTTCCGTAGTAGGTCTCTGCCCCAAATGCGACGAGCTTATCAAGGGTGAAAAATATCCCTCAGAGGCAGATCTTCATAAGGCTATCTATAACAGCCGTGAGGACATCGGTGCTATTATCCATTCAGAGAAGGAAGCTATCACTGCCGCATCTAAAATCGGTGCTACGGTTAAGCCTTTCCTTGATGACTTCGCACAGATCGTAGGCATTACCGTCAAGTGCGCTGAGTTCGATGCAAACGATACTCTCAAATCCTCTAAGAAGGTAGCTAAGGCTTTAGGCGGCAAGAGCAGGAATGCCGTTCTTCTTAAGAATAACGGTGCAGTTTGCTGCGGCCCCAATATGGACGAAGCGGGCGCAACGGAAATGGTTATGGAAAAGAACTGCAAAACCTATCTTGCAAGTGAGCTCTTCGGCGGCACAAAGGCTATCGGCAAGCTTGATTCTGTTCTTATGAATGTAGTTTACAGACTCAAATATTCAAAACAGAAATAATAAAGAATAAAAAACAGGAGAAAAAGATATGAAGAAATTTTCATCTCTTCTTCTGGCTTTGGTTATGATGTTCGGCAGCGTTACTTTTACAAGTAGCGCTGTTCCCGATATTAAGCATAAACTGCAGTTCAGAGAAGACGGCACATTTAAAATTTTGCAGCTTTCCGATATACAGGATAACTTATATCTGCAGCCTTTAACCAAAAATTTTATCAATGACCTTTTAGACAGAACTCAGCCGGATTTGGTAGTTCTCACCGGTGACAATATCGGACCTCACAAAGCTCTTACCAAATGGGGCAACAAGCGTCTTATAAAAAATGTTATGGACATCTTTGAGGGAAGGGGCATAAGGGTTGCCGCAGTTTTCGGAAATCACGACGGTGAAAACAGAATGACCAAGGACGAGCAACTCGCCTTTTATCAGGAATACACCTGCTTTATAGGTGCAGAGACCGAGGAGGGCAAGGCTCTGACGGGCAGCGGTACATATAATCTTCCCGTAATGTCATCGAAGGATGAGGGCAAGACAGTCTTTAACCTCTGGCTCTTTGACTCGCAGGAATATAACGAGGAAAACGATCTCGGCGGCTACGGCTGCGTGCAGAAGGATCAGATAGAATGGTATGTAAAGACAGAAAAGGCTCTTACGGATGAAAACGGCGGAAAGCCCGTTCCCTCTCTTGCCTTTCAGCACATCATTATCCCTGAGGTTTACGAGGTTCTCCTCGAAACGGGAGAGGCCGAAAACTGGGAGATAACCTCTACCACGGAGGATTATGCAGAGGGATATTCTATGATAAAGAGTGATATCGTCTACACTCTTCCCGAAAAATACAGAGACGAGGACACCTTCCTCAGCGAAACCTGCTGCTCTCCCGAATATTCAAACGGTCAGGTGCAGGCTATGATAGAGAACGGAAATGTCCTCGGTATAGCATCGGGTCACGACCATAAAAACAGCTTTGTAATTCCCTATAAGGGAGTGGATATTATTCAGACTCCTACCGTAGGCTTCGGCTCCTACGGTGACAATAACCGCGGTGCGAGAGTTATCACTCTTAATGAAAAAGACCTCTCAGCTTATGAGACAGATGTAATCTTCTTCAGAGATTATTACACCACCGACGATAAGGCTTTCAATTACCGAGCAATGGCCAATAATGATATGTATTCATTTACTGAAAGACTCGGCGCTATGTTCAAATGGTGGTTTTACAGCATTTTTTAATGAAGCTTCTGCAGTGTACGGAGCCTAACAGTTTAACAAACGGATAACACCTACGGAGACGCTCTGTGGGTGTTTCTGATTTTAAGGAGTCGGCTTTTCAGGTGCTGTAAGCTGTCCGCTGTAATTATAAATAAATGACTAAAGAATATATTCAGTTTACACTTTATTCATAATAGTTTGCTATAATCAAGTATAATTGTCTAATTATATGCAATTTTGCTCTTTATAAAACGGAAAGAAAAATATTATCGGAGGTAAAAAGGCCTTGATACGACTCGTAAAATACCTTAAACAGATTAAAAAATCCGCTGCGGCGGCTATGATTTTCGTGGTGCTTTCTCAGGTGAGCAACCTTTCTCTTCCGCTTCTTATGTCGGAGATAATAAATAACGGTATCGCCAACGGTGATATGTCCTACATCGTAAAGATAGGAACGATTATGATGGCTGTTTCTGCCTTCGGCGTTTGCGTTAATGTTATTAACAGCTATTTCTCCAGTAAAACCTCAGCTGCTTACGGAAAAATTCTCAGAAGAGAGCTTTTTCTTAAGGTTGAGTCCCTTTCTCAGACGGATATCGATAAAATAGGAACACCGTCACTTATCACCCGTTGCACAAACGATGTAAAGGTTATCCAGGATTTTATTCTTACCTGCCTTCGTATGATTATTTCCGTGCCTATTATGCTCGTCGGCGGTGTAATTATGGCGTTCATTCTCAATGCAAAGCTCGCCACAATAATTTTCGCAGTTATTCCCATTATTGCTGTTATTGCTCTTGTCGTTATAAAAATCGCTATCCCTATTTTCAGAAAGAGACAGAAGCTAATCGATAATGTAAACAGCTTTATGCGTGAGAAAATCAACGGCATCAGAGTAATCAGAGCCTTCGGCAGAATGGAATCCGAGGACGAAAAGTTCGACGGCACGAACAGAGAGCTTTCGGGTCTTACTCTTAAATTCCAGCGCTTTATGTCGGTTCTTATACCTGCGTGTATAGTTATTATCATTATCGCTCTGGATCTGCTTATTATGATTGCCGCGAAAAATTATGACAGTCTTGACCATATTCTCGACGCTGTCAAGCTTTCTACGGCTATAGGTGACCTGCAGGCCTTCGTTATTTATATGATAATGATAATTTCATCTATGACTATGGTGGCGGCTATGTTCGTTATCGTACCCCGTGCGAGAATCTCTGCGAACAGAATTATCGAAATCTTAGATATAGTTCCCGTTATCACCGAGCCCGAAAAGGCAGAAAAGACCGATGAAGGTAAAAAAGGCACCGTAGAATTCCGAAATGTTTCCTTCGGCTATGACGATGCAGAGGAAAAGGTCCTTTCAGATATTTCCTTCACAGCTGAGGCAGGTAAGGTTACTGCCATCATAGGCGGTACGGGAAGCGGTAAGAGTACACTCGTAAATATGATACCCCGCTTCTACGATGTAACGGAGGGTGAAATCCTTTTCGACGGTACTGATGTCAGAAGGCTCAGCCAAGAGGATCTTCGCTCGAGAATAGGCTTCATTCCTCAGAAGGCCTGTCTTTTCAGCGGAAGTGTAGAGGAAAATCTCCGCTACGGCGACGAAAATGCCACCGAGGAAAGAATGAGACTCGCCCTCGACATTTCACAGAGCAGTGAGTTTGTGGACAAGCTTCCCGAGGGCATCAATACCTTCGTAAGCCAGAACGGAACGAACCTTTCGGGCGGACAGAAGCAGCGTCTTTCTATCGCCAGAGCCCTTACGAGAGATGCTGAGGTTTACATTTTCGATGACAGCTTCTCTGCTCTCGATTTTTCTACCGACGCAAAGCTTCGCAAGGCAATCAAGGAAAATCTCTCGGCTACGGTAATCATCGTAGCGCAGAGAGTCGGTACCATCATTGATGCAGACCGCATCGTGGTTTTAGACCGAGGCAAGGTATGCGGTATGGGCACTCATAAGGAGCTTATGGAAAGCTGTGGACTTTACCGTGAAATTTATGATTCTCAGATAGAAAAGGAGGAAGAATAATGAACGAAAAGCAGATTTCCTCCAAAAAAGAAGTAACTACATATTCGGGCGATAAATATGCCGCCTACAGAGAAGAAACCAAAACACAGAAGGAAAAGCCGAAAAATCTGCTGAAGACGGCTAAAAAGCTTCTCAAATTCCTTAAGGGAAAGGAGCTTGCTCTTCTGGTTACCGCTGTATGTGCAGGCGCCAGCGCCTATTTAAGCATTTTAGGTCCCGAATATCTCGGTGACATTATCAATGTTCTCGATGAACAGATAAAAAATAAGCTGGCTTCGGGCAGCATGGATTTCACTCCCATTTACAGCATACTCATCACTATATTCATAATCTATGCCTTAAGCTCTGTTTTTGGCTTCGTACAGCATTATATTATGGCAGGGGTGGTGCAGAAGCTCATTACCGATATCCGTTATAAGCTGAACCGTAAGCTTTCTAAATTACCGCTTGCTTATTTCGATAATCATAACAAGGGTGACATCTTAAGCCGTATGATTAACGATGTGGACAATATGAATAACACTCTGCAGAACAGTATTCTTCAGATTATTACCTCTGTTGTCACCTTCGCGGGAATACTCGCCATAATGCTTAAAATCAGCTTTTCTCTTACTCTCGGCTCACTTTCTCCCTTCCCTGTATGTATAGTAATTGCCTTGGTAATACTTAATTTTTCTAAGGTATATTTCAGAAAGCAGTGGAAGGTTACGGGTGACGTAAACGGTCACATCGAGGAGATGTTTACGGGACACAAGATAGTAAAGGCCTTCGGCCATGAGAAAAAGGCTATCGAGGAGTTCGACATCATCAATGAGGAGCTTTATAATACGAGCCGTAAGGCACAGTTCCTTTCAGGTATTCTCGGTCCGCTTATCAGCTTTGCAAACAATGCAGGCTATGTAATTATCTGCGTAATCGGCGGCTACCTTATAGTAAAGGAAAAGCAGAATGTAGGTGATATCACCGTTTTCATCGCATATTCGAAGCTGATTATGCAGCCTATAGTCGACCTCAGTAACATTTCAAACAATCTGCAGTCCTCCTTGGCCAGCGCAGAGCGCGTATTCGATGTTTTAGAGGCTGAGGAAATAGTTCCAGACAGCGAAAATCCCGTGGAGCTGGAGAACGGTTCATCTATCACCTTCAAGGATGTGTGCTTCTCTTATCTTCCCGAAAAGCCCCTTATCGAAGGCTTCAATCTTCAGGTAGATAAGGGTCAGCTTGTAGCTATCGTAGGACCTACGGGCGCAGGTAAGACCACTATAGTAAATCTTCTTATGAGATTTTACGAGATACAGGGCGGTGAAATTTTACTCGACGGCATTAATATTACCGACCTTGCGAGGAATAATCTCAGAAAAATTCTCGGTATGGTGCTTCAGGATACCTGGCTTTTCAAGGGCACTATCAGAGAAAACATAATGTACGGTAAGCCGGACGCTACCGAGGAGGAATTCCTCGATGCAGTCAAGGCGGCAAAGGTAGACAAATTTGCTCTTACTCTCTCCGACGGCTATGATACGGTGCTCGAGGAGGAGGGCTCAAATATTTCCGCAGGCCAGAGACAGCTTATCACTATCGCCCGTGCTATTCTGTCCTCACCCGACATTCTTATCCTCGACGAGGCAACCTCTTCTGTCGATACGAGAACTGAGCTTCAGATACAGAAGGCTATGACCAACCTTATGAAGGGCAGAACAAACTTCGTAATCGCTCACAGACTTTCTACTATCAGAGAAGCCGATGTCATAATCGTAATGAACGAGGGCAGAATTATCGAAACAGGTAAGCACAGTGAGCTTCTTAAGAAGGGCGGCTTCTATGCCGAGCTTTATAATTCGCAGTTTTCCGTTTAAGACTGAAAAAAGGAAGCCATACTCTTAAGAAAGGGGGAGTTCGATGAAAATAAAAACCTTTGAAAACGGTCTGAGAGTCTTTTATGACTGCAGACCCGACAGCCGTTCAGCTACCGTAGGTATATGGGTGGCAAGCGGCTCGGAAAATGAAAATGACCGTAATAACGGCATATCTCATTTCATTGAGCATATCCTTTTTAAAGGCAGTAAAAACCGTACAGGCTTCGAAATAGCCGAGGGTATGGATGAAATAGGCGCTTCCTATAATGCCTATACTACCAAGGAATATACCTATTTTTATGTAAAAGCGCTTGACTATCAACTTATAAAGGCGACGGACCTGCTCTTCGATCTTTTTAAAAACCCCCGTCTTGACGAAAATGACATCGAGACGGAGAAGGGTGTTATCCTCGAGGAAATCGCTATGTGTGAGGATGACCCCTCGGAGAAATGCTTCGATGTGGCAGAAAAGGGCATTTATGAAGGCAGCGGTCTTGCCTATGAAATATTAGGAACGAAGGAAACCGTTTCGAATATGAAAAAGGAGGATTTCCTCTCCTACATTAACACCTATTATGTTCCCGAGAGAACGGTAATCGGTGTCAGCGGTAATTTCAGCGAGGAGGAAATCGAAGAAAAAATCAAAGAGTATTTCGGTAAAGATAAAAATACCGGAAATCCCATAAAAACAGAAAAAGCTCCCTTCACCCGTGACGTGAGAACTCTTACTAAGGATGTGGAGCAGACCCATATTCTGATGTCCTTCAAGGGGATTCCCATTCAGCATAAGGAACTTTATCCTCTCCAGATATGCTCCTTTGTTTTAGGACTCGGCCCCTCGTCTATGCTCGGAAGAAGAATCCG
The DNA here is from genome assembly GCA_017516315.1 of Clostridia bacterium. GTDB lineage: Bacteria > Bacillota > Clostridia > Oscillospirales > Acutalibacteraceae > UBA6857. The sequence goes on from JAFXDE010000011.1 coordinate 29,344, forward strand.
TGAGGAGTTAGGACTTGTATACGGGATAGAATCCTTCCTTGTGAGATTTGCAGGGGGAGGCACTATCGAGGTGTCCATGAGTCTCGCACCCTCCTCCGAGGAAAAGGCTATAAGAGAAAGCCTGAAAATCCTTTCCGGACTCGAGGCGTCTCTTACGGAAAGGCAGGTAACCATAGCCAAGGAAAAGCTTGCTTCCAGCTTTATAATGTCAAGAGAGCAGCCTCAGTCGAGATTTTCGGCTACGGGCTATAATATGCTTCTTTTAAACAGAGAGGTAACCGATGACGAGATTATTGAGTCCATAAGAAGCGTAACTCTCGGTGATGTGAAGAGAGTGGCCAAGGAATATTTCGACATTGCCCAAATGAGCTTTACTGCCGTGGGCAAGGTTTCCGAAAAGGAAAAGTATAAAAAAATAATAGCGGAATTTATAAAAGAAGGCGAATAAAATGAACCCCATTTCCAAAGCAAAAAGATTAGTGGTCAAGGTAGGTACCTCGACCCTTACATACGAAACAGGCAAAATCAATATCAGAAGAATGGTCAAGCTTTGCTCCGTTCTCGCTGATTTACATAATTCGGGCATCGATGTGGTGCTGGTCACCTCGGGTGCCATAGGAGTCGGTGTGGGTAAGCTCGGTCTTTCCGAAAGGCCCAAGGATATTCCCGGCAGACAGGCGGCGGCAACGGTAGGTCAGTGCGAGCTGATGTTTATGTACGATAAATTCTTCGGCGAAAACGGCGTAAAAACAGGCCAGCTTCTTATCACAAAAAGCGACATAGAAAACGACAGGAGAAGAGAGAACCTCGAAAACACCTTCGAAAAGCTTTTCGAATACGGTGCAGTTCCTATTGTAAACGAAAATGACTCCGTCGCTACTGAGGAAATCGTTTACGGTGATAACGACAGCCTTTCCGCTATCGTAGCGAGACTTATAAAAGCACAGGGACTTATCATTCTGTCCGACATTGACGGACTCTTCGACGATAATCCTAACGAAAACCCCGATGCACAGCTTATCCCTGTCGTAAGAGAGATTACCGAAGAAATCAAGGCTCTATGCGGCGGTGCAGGTACGAACAGAGGTACGGGCGGAATGATAACGAAAATTCACGCCGCCGAAATCGCTACCGAAGCGGGTATTCCCACGGTTGTTATGAACGGCACTCAGCCTCAGGATATTTACAAGCTTATCGACGGACATAATACAGGTACACTTTTTACTGCGAAACAAGGTGATTAATATGTTGACACAAATCGGTATCAGAGCAAAAAAGGCAGAACGCTTTCTTATGACAGCTTCTTCCTCTCAGAAAAACAAAGCCCTCAGTCTTATCGCTGACGAGCTTACGGAAAATTGCGATTACATACTTTCACAGAATGCTCTCGATGTAAAAAACGGAAGGGAAAAAGGTATGAGTGAGTCTCTTATCGACCGTCTCAGCCTTACTGCCGACCGAATCAAGAGTATCAGTGACGCTGTAAGACAGATCGTTTCTCTCGATGACCCCTGCGGAAAGGTTATCAGCGGCGGCGTCAGACCCAACGGACTTAAAATAGAAAAGGTCAGCGTGCCACTCGGAGTTATCGCCGTAATTTTCGAGGCAAGACCGAATGTTACCGTGGATGCGGCGGCTCTCTGTCTCAAATCGGGTAATACGGTTATTCTCCGCGGCGGTAAGGAAGCTATAAACTCCAATAAAGCTATGGCTGAGGTAATGAGAAAGGCTCTCTTAAAGGCTGACTTCCCCGAGGACTGCATTCAGCTCGTGGAGGATACCTCGAGAGACTCGGCTACGGCACTTATGAAAATGAATGATTATGTGGATGTGCTTATTCCCCGAGGCGGTGCAGGACTCATAAAAGCCTGTGTGGAAAATTCGAGTGTTCCGGTAATCGAAACAGGTACGGGCAACTGTCACATTTATGTAGATAAGGATGCAGACCTTGAGATGGCTGCGGAAATCATCTATAATGCGAAAACCTCGAGACCTTCCGTATGTAATGCCTGCGAAAGCCTCGTTATTCATAAGGATGTGGCAGAAAAGGTTCTTCCTATGATTTACGAAAGATTAAAGGAAAAGGATGTTGTTTTCCACGGCGACGGTAAGTGCCGAGAAATTCTTCCCGACAGCCTTGAAGCTACAGAGGAGGATTTCGGTAAAGAGTATCTTGGCTACGAAATCAGCGTAAAGGTAGCTGAGGACATAGATGAGGCTATCGACCACATTATGAAATATTCCAGCGGACACAGCGAATGTATCATTACCGATAACTACGCTGCGGCGAACCTCTTCACCTCTTCTGTGGATGCGGCGGCAGTTTATGTCAATGCCTCTACGAGATTTACCGACGGCGGAGAGTTCGGCTTCGGCGCCGAAATAGGTATTTCTACCCAGAAGCTTCACGCGAGAGGTCCTTTGGGTCTTCCCGAGCTTACCTCTCAGAAATATATCATCAGCGGAAACGGACAGACGAGGTGATAAAATGGAACACGCCAGAAAAAAATCGCCCCTTAATTTTATCGTAGGTCTTGTGGTGGTTATTCTTACAGTTATCGGATTCATTAGCGTTCTCGATTTCGTTTCCGATAAAATTCACAGTACAGCAAACAAATCGAAGCAGGAGCAGCTGCAGGTTTATGAGGATTTCATTTCTCCGGTTATAATGAACGACCCCGACACCTTCGACGATATAACCAAAGCTAATCTTCAGCAGCTTTTATCCATAGCTATATGGTCCGTTATCGACACGGGTGCCGATCCGGAAAAGTACGAATACACCGATGACGGTATGCTCATCCCGCAGAAGGAGATAGAGGACGAATTCATTTCTCTTTTCGGAAGCGAGATAGCGCTCAGCCACAGCACCGTAGACGGCGGTGACGGCGTAACCTTCAAATACAGCAAAAAGAAGCAGTGCTATATTATTCCGATTACGGGTATTATGCCTATTTATCTTCCCGATGTAACAGAGGCAGACGAAAAGGATAATTCCGTAGTTCTCACCGTAGGGTATCTCGCTTCCTCCGACTGGGTGCAGGACAGCGACGGAAATATGGTTCCGCCCGAGCCGGGAAAGTATATGAAAATAACTCTCGGTAAAAATTCCGACGGCAGCTTCTTTGTCAAGGCTATACAGAACATTGACTGAAAGATTAAGGAATTGTTTTGTGAAAATTAATATTTTTATTATTCCTTGACTTTTTGCTAAAAAAAATATATAGTTATATTATGATAGGTGTGGTGTCTTTAAAGGCGAAGAGTCTTAAGCCGCCAATATGCCTTTTGTACGGATTTGTACGAAAATATAAGGAGGTACTATTATGAAAAAAACTTTTAAAAAGCAGTTTATCCTTCTTGCTGTTATTGCAGTTATGATGCTCGCTTCTCTTATGTCTGCATCAGCTGAAAGCCGCTGCCCCGCAGCAACCGGCGGAGCACACAGCTCTGAATTTGTAGAGAAGGTAGTTTATGCTCCTACCTGTACTCAGGACGGCTACAGCATTATGGCTTACTGTACGGAATGTGAGGAAATCGTCGTAGGCGCACCCTATGAGGATGAAGTAGTAGAAAAGACAGGCCATAGCTATAAGGTTTACTATGTTAAGGATGCAGAAAACGGCGGCTATAAAAGAGTCCGTGAATGTCAGAATCCTCTTTGCCAGAGAGCTGAAAACGGCCTGGTTGCACTCTCTAATACTAAGGATATCAAAACAGGATACTATCTCGTAGAGTTTGAAAATGAATACGAGGCTCCCGAAAAGACAGATCCTAATCACAGTACATATTACGATGCAGAGTATTATGATAAAAACTCCGATTCCACCTGGCTTGCCACAGCTTATCTTTCCGAAAAATATGAGGCAGATAAGGCTGAAAGCGTTTCGGCAGAAGCTTCAGCACCTGCTTGTGAAATTATCGCTGAGGCAGACGGCTTAAAGCTTTATGTAAAGGGCGGAGAGAAGGCTCCTGCATATAACGGAAAGCTCCCCGCACGCGAAAAGGACAGCTCCTACGGTGCTTACGGCTTTGTTGACTGGAAGAAAGATGGCGTTTCTTACAAGGATACGGTAATAACCGAAGATACTACCTTCTATGCTGACTTCAAGGGTATTACAGAGCAGACTGATGTTTCATACTCATTCCTTAACTGGGACGGAGAGATGCTTACTGCACGGGTAAGAGTTCCCTACGGCAGCTCAGCAACCTACGGTGATCTTAATCCTCCCTCGAGAAAAAGCGACGAGCGCGCATGGTATACATTCGACGGCTGGACCATCGGTAAGAACGGCAAAACATTATATGACGACAAAACAGATGAAATAAAGGTTTATTATGATACGGCGATTTATGCACATTACACTGAGCATGAGAACAATTACACCGTAAAGTATGTGGATGTAAACGGTAAAGCCTTTGAGGTTAACGGCACAGCTCTTAAAAGCGAAAATGTTACCTACGGTAAGGACTTATCCGAGGATATAAAAAATCTTTCTCTCGAAATTCCCAGAGATAAGGTTTATATTTACACCTACGAAAATCAGTGGACCATCACACATATCAACGGTCAGGAAACCGTAGCTGAATATGTCGTAGATCCCTTCGCCTTTAATCCTCAGAAAACAGTTTATGTTTACGACGAGGACGGCGCAAAGGTAGCTGTTACTCCCTCCGATAATGACGAAATCACTATCGCTCCCAAATACAGAAAAACACCCGTAAGATACACCTTCAAGGTTAAAATCGTTACAAACAATTTCGACAGCAACGATGTTTACGAAAACGGTATGACCACCTCAGCTATTCTCGACAAGTTTGCAATTCAGGTAACTGATGCAAACGGTCAGTATGTCGCTCACGGTCAGACTGATTCAAAGGGAGAGTTCTATTTCTCAGCTCTGTACAGTGATTCTCTTAAGGTTACCGCCTCATCTACAAACAATAATAAGTATTACGGCGAAACTATCCTGGTGTTCAGAACTCTCGAGGAAATAGAGAAATATGAAAACATCGGCATTACCATCGCTCCCTCAGTAACTGCTGACTGGGAAGAGGGCATCAAGGGCTGCAACTGCTTCTGTCACTCAGTCTTCGGCGGTATTATAGTTAAAATCTATAATATTCTCTACAGACTCTTCAATATCAGATATGTATGCTGTGATGACCTGTTCATCGTTCACGGTGATGTTCTCGCTTATACTAAATAAGCAATAAAACAAAAAATTAAGGGACTGTTGCACTAAGCGCAGACCAAAAAGTAAAACAAGAAAACAGATGTGTTTAAGTTGATTCTGACTTAAAACACATCTGTTTTAATTGTTATATAGAATAATATGGTGTTGCATATAATAAATCTTTGCTTTTATCCGTTTAAATTTTTACCCGAAGAGATTAACGCTCATATACCGTTCACCCGAGTCGGGAAGGAGAACTACTATGTTTTTGCCTTTATTCTCCTCTCTTTGTGCTATAAGGGCAGCACCGTGAAGTGCGGCACCGGAGGAAATTCCTACTAAGAGACCCTCGCTCTGAGCAAAGGAACGACAGGCTGAGAAGGCATCCTCTGTCTTTACCGTGATAACCTCGTCGATTACGCTCATATCGAGATTTTCGGGGATAAAGTTTGCGCCTATACCCTGGATTCCGTGGGGTGCGGCTCTTCCTTCGGTAATGAGTGGAGAGTCGTAGGGCTCTATGCCGATAATTTTTATATCGGGATTTTTTCCTTTAAGATATCTGCCTGTTCCCGAGACTGTGCCACCCGTACCTATACAGGCGATAAAAATGTCGGCCTTTCCGTCAGTATCTTCGTAAATTTCGGGTCCCGTAGAAAGAATATGACTTTCGGGATTATCGGGATTATCAAACTGAGAGGGGATAAAGCTGTTAGGAGTAGACTCTTTCAGCTCCTCAGCTTTTTTTATGGAGCCGAGCATACCCTCCTTACCGGGAGTGAGAACTATCTCTGCACCGTAGGCACGGAGGAGAGACTGCCTTTCCACACTCATAGTATCGGGCATAACGAGGACTGCCTTATAGCCTAATGAGGCTGCCGCGGCGGCAAGACCGATTCCCGTGTTTCCGCTGGTAGGCTCGATAACCGTTCCGCCTTTTTTTACCGCACCGTTTTTCTCGGCCTTCAAAAGCATATTTACGGCTACTCTGTCCTTGACGGAGCCGGCAGGATTAAAGTATTCGAGCTTAGCGAAAAGATTTGCGCTTATATTATTCTTTTCTGCAAATGAAGACGCCTTCAGCAGGGGTGTTTTTCCTACCAGAGAGCAGAAGCCTTCATACATCATAGTATCACCTTATTTTTCACCTAAAAGTTTTGCCAGCTCGTCCATAAAGGTATTGATATCCTTGAACTGACGGTAAACGGAAGCGAAGCGGACATAGGCTACCTCATCGAGAACCTTAAGTCTGTCCATAACCAGCTCACCGATATGTACGGAGGTAACCTCTCTGTCGAGGGAGTTCTGAAGCTCTGCCTCGATGTCAGAGACGATTTTCTCCATCTGCTCGATAGAAACGGGTCTCTTTTCGCAGGCACGGAGCATACCGTTGAAAAGCTTCACACGGTCAAAGGCCTGTCTTGACTTGTCTTTCTTTACGACGATAATGGGAACGCTTTCGATGATTTCATAGGTAGTGAAACGCTTGCCGCAGGAAATACATTCACGGCGTCGGCGGATTTTTTCGCCTTCATCTGTAGGTCTCGAGTCGATAACCTTACTTTCTTCGTAGCTGCAAAAAGGACACTTCATTTTTAAAACTCCTTAATCTATAAATTAACCCTGACGAACTCTTCTGAGTATTCCGTCAAGATATTTTGCGCTGTCTTTTATTTCGTTTTTATTTATAAAGCCGTCTGAATAAAGCTCGATAATATATTTACCCTCATAGCCTGCCTTATGAAGAAGAGTGAACAGCTTTTCGAAATCGAATAAGCCATCTTCTGAGGGGGCTATACAGTCAGCACCTTCGCTGTAGTCACTCAGATGGACATGAACTATATCGCTTTTCATAATGTCTATGAATTCCTCCGGCTTATAGCCTGCCCGTCTTGCCTGCTTTACATCGAGGACCATTTTATAGCTGTCTCCTAAATGCTTATGCATAAAGCGAGTAAAATCGGGAGAGGCAGAAAGGAAGTTGACTACATTTTCGTGAGCTACACAGCAGCCGAAGGACTTTGCCGTTTCGTTTATCAGATAAAAACGGCGGGCATATTCCGTCATATCTATATCGTAAAGTGCGGCTGCACCGTGCATAACGATATATACGGCGTCTAAGGCGGTTGCTGCTTCGAAATAACGCTTGTAGCTTTCTACGGCGTCGCTGAAGCGTCTTTCGTAGGAGCTGAAAAAATCATAGCCCTCGCTGAAGGAAGCGTAGGGATGAAGGGAAACCACATCTATACCGTAGGCATCCTTGATTTTTTTAAGCTCTTTGATAAAGGAGGGCTGAAGCTCGGAATGGGCATTGAAAAAAACTTCGCAGCGGTCAAATCCCATTTCTGCGATGTGGAGAAGGGAACGCTCCGTTTCCAAAGGGTAAAAGCACGCTGAGGATGCACCGATTTCCATTTTTCTCTGCACCTGCCTTTATGTAATCTGTTATTTTTATTATACCAAAAAAATTCATAAAATACAACAGTAAAAGCCGATGCAGAGCAAAAAAAGTAAAAATCAGCCTTAAGACTCTTCGGTAAGCAGAAGATAGAGAGAGGAAAGCAGATTCCAGGTGCTTTTATCCGTTTCACCTGTTACGGGAATTCCCGTTAAGGACTGAAAAACACCTATCAGCCGTTCAGTTTCCGAGGTGTAGTCGGGTGAAAGAACGGCACCGCTGAGGTTTTCGTAAAAATCAGAGAGGCGCAGCAGCATAAGATTGATATTTCCGTTAAGGTGGCTTTCCTTACCTCTTTTTAAAGGGAAATCCCCGTTTTTTACGGGTGCTGTCTGTATCGGCTCCGAAAAAGCGAAAAGAGCCTTATCGTTTTCCTCCAGGAGCTTATTCCAGGTGTCAGAGTCTACCTTGCCCGTCTGCTCAAGGAGATGCTTTCGCTGAAAGGCGGTTATGCTTTCTGTAGTTTCCTCACCGTAAATTCCGTCGGGTACCAGAGAGGGTATCTGTGGGTCGAGACGGGATATATTTCTGATATAGGTCTGAATTTCATAAACTGCTGTATTCATATTATGCCTCCTGTGAAAGCTCTCTGCCCGGATACTGCCGTGACAGTCTTTGCTGACCCTCTCTTACGGTGGAATAGACATCGGCGAGAGTATTCCAGGTTCTTTCGTCTACGGTGCCTGTTTGGGGGAGAGAGAAAATTCGCTGGAAATCTCTGACGGCATTCTGTGTTCTGCGGTCAAAGACATTATTCTGAGATACGGGCGGAATATCGAAGAAAACCCGTGAAAGGTAGGCAAGATAGCCTTTAAAGACGGCTACTGACGGCCCTACATCGCCCTGTCGGAGGATAACTCCCGGGTAAGGCTGTGTGGGAACGAAGGTTATTTCCTGCCTTTCCTCCAGGTAATCCACTATGCCCTTGTAGGCATTATAGAGGCTTTCCCAGGTGGCTCTGTCTACCTCACCGGTCACGGGGAGACCCTTGTACTGCTGAAAGGCGCTTACCTGATTGGCTGTGTTCTGACCGTAAACTCCGTCGGTATTTACGGGTGCTACGAAATCCACGAACTGACTTATGAGAGTGAGGAAAAACTGTACCGTTACTACCTGGCCGCCCTGAGCACCTATGCCGAGGGTGCCTCTGAACTGCTTGGGTATATTCTCGTAGCCTATGCCCTCGCTGTCAAGCTCTGCAAGTCGGGTCACCGAGTCATAAATATAGATTATTCTGTACCAGGTAGCCTTGCCTACGATACCGTCGGGAGTCAGAGAAAAGACCTGCTGAAAGGCGCGGACTGCATCCTCGGTGCTTTCGTCGAAGGCTCCGTTTATGACGGGAATTTTCGGTATGGCAGGGTAGTTGGCGGAGATTCTGTTAAGATAAATCTGTATGCGCCGTATGCTTTCATTAAGCTGACCTCTTTCTAAAGGAGTGCCGGGATAGGAGGGAAGATTGTCACCTGTCGGAGCATTTACTACGATTTCCGTATCCTCGCCGTAGTAATATTTCAGTATATCCGTATCGGAATAGCCTCTTTCAGCCAAACCGACGCTTCCCCATTGGGAAAGGCCGTCGCAGGTAACCTCTCTTCCGTCGCAGTAGGCGGTGAAATAGGGGTTTACGGTGCCTTGCTTTCTTACATAGTCATTGAAAATTTCATCTACAAGCTCACTTATGTTTTCATATATGTTTCTTCCGTTTACAAAGGACTGGTCAAAGGCAGTACTGTTTGTTATGTCGAAATCGTAGCCCATAGCTCTGTACCATTCCGTATAGACACGGTTAAGGGCGAAGGTAATCTGGGCGAGAATGTTTGCTCTGAGCGCCTGAGGCGGCCAGGTGGAAAAAATCTCCGAGGAGGCTACATTTTTAATGTAGTCTGTAAAGGGTACCGTTACATTTTCCGCAGCCGATGAGGGCGGACCGAGATGCACGGTTATGTTTGATGGGATAACAGGTATGACTGGCATTTTAATTCACCTCTGTGATAAGGCTTTAGCACCTTTAATGATTTAGCTCTTATAGGGATAGTCGAAAAGCCGTGATAATTCACGCTTTAGGCGTACACTCATCACCCTAAGGGTGTCATCTGTACATCCAGAACTATATCTGAACCGCCTACGGCGCTTATGAGCAGATTCTTTTTCGGCGTGAAGCCTGTGGCATAGACCTCTCCCGTGTAATCAAGCCTCTGCATATCGCTGTCGGGGGTCAGGGAGTTTTCCTCGGAGTAGGAGGGAAGCTTAACCTTTTTGGTTACACCGTCTCTGTCCGTGGTAAGAAAGGTGAAAAGCTTTCCGTCCTTTACGACGAGTACCTTTGCGTTTTCTACGGGATAAGCATTATTGCCTGTGAAAACCCGTGCAGAAAATGAGGCATAGCCGGCAGGCTCAGCTGTTTCTTCTCCGTCGGGGCTGATTTCCTCTGCTGTTTCCTCGTAAAAGTCGGTGGCTTCTATGCCGGGGATGTCGGCTGTAGCTGCTCTTTCTCCCGGGCTTTCTGCCTCTTCAGCTTTTTCGTCTTCAAAAGGGAAAAGCTCAATTTCTTCCGTAGGGGGAGTCTCTTCCTCTGCCCTCGGGGCATCCGTCTCCTCAGGTGTGTCGGGAAGAGTCTTCTCTCTGCTCATTTTTATCAGCTCGTCGGCATATTTTTTTATCATACTTTCGAAATTATTACCGTTCATAGCAAAACTCCTTCTTAGGTGTGTTCACTTTTATTTATATAGCCTTGGCTCTTTTTTTATGTATAATTCCGAGGCATCTTTTTGGTTATTTTGCTCGTTGTAAAAAGGGTGTAATCTGTGCTATGATTAAATTAAGAAAAATTAAAGGAGAAAGCTTATGAACAGTTTACAGAAAAAAACATCAGGCGTCCGTATGTGGGTCCTCGTCTGGGGTCTCGGTCTGGCAGGACAGATATGCTGGAATATGGAAAACCAATGGTTTAACACCTTCGTTTATTCCAAAATCGGTAAAAACCCCTCGATAATAACAGGTATGCTTATCTGCAGTGCTCTCGCCACCACTTTCGCTACCTTCTTTTTCGGCACCTGGGCAGACAGAACGGGTAAAAGAAGAGTTTTCGTTTCCGTGGGCTATATACTCTGGGGTATTTTCACTATCTGCTTCGGTCTGACGGAGTTTATCAGTAAGGATATGTATCTTTTAGCCGCTGTGGCAGTAGTTTTGGCTGATACCGTTATGAGCTTTTTCGGCTCGATGGGTAACGATGCAGGCTATAATACCTGGACGACAGATATTATGACCGATAAAAACCGCGGACAGATAGGCGCTGCTCTTGCTACACAGCCTGTTCTCGGCACTATTCTCGGTACTGTGGTAGGCGGACTTCTCGTCGGCGAGGACGATAATTATATGCGCCTTTTCGTTGTTATGGGTGTGTTCGTAATCCTTTTCGGTATTATTTCGATGCTCTTTATGAGTAAGGCAGATGATGTACCGCCGTCAAAAAGAGGTTCATTTATAAAGCAGTTCCTGTCCGTATTTAATTTCAAACGCTTCTTTACCCTTAAGGAGCTGGTATGGGTAAATCTTATCAATACGGTGTTCTTTATCGGCTTCAATGTCTACTTCGCATATATGGGCAACTATATTATTTATTATCTTGGCTACACGGCGGATATGATGGGTATTATCGAGGCTGTTCCTCTTGTTCTTGCTATGCTTACGGCTATTCCTATGTCTTTCCTTATAAATAAAAATAAGCATATTCCGCTTTCGGTTTTTGCTATTATTACAAACATCATCGGCCTGCTTATCGTGGCACCCATTACTCCGGATATGGTAGACAATACCAAGCTTTTTGATTTCCGTCTCTGGCTCGGTATTTTCCTTGTAGGAGTGGGTTATATCGGTATCCTCCAGGTTACCAAGGTTTGGACCAAGCAGCTTTATCCCGCTGACAGCAAGGGGCAGTTTGAGGGTATATGGATTCTCTTTTTTGTACTTTTCCCGATGATAGGCGGCTCCTTTATCGGAGAGGCTGTGGTCAAGACAAGCGGAGTAGTTATCACGAATGAATTAAGCGGTCAGCTCGAATACATACCTAACGGAAATGTTTTCCTTGTCGGTGCCGCAATAATCGCTCTTTCGATAGTTCCTCTTCTTATGACGGTTAAGCACTTTAAAAAGAGAGTGGCAGAGAAATAATTAGGAATGAAACGGCGCAAAGCTCGCCTGAAAGGAGAGCTGTCACGAAGTGACTGAGAGGTATGCGTCGTATACAAATAACAACAAAACAGGCTATCCACACGGGTAGCCTGTTTTACAGAAAAAATAAAGAAGCATTAAAAAACGCTTCTGTTATTTTCCCGATTTGTTGATGTGTTCTTTCAGTATCTTGTTAATGTACTGAGAAAAAGAACGGTCGTCTTCTTCTGCCATTTCTCTGATGCGGAGCACAATGTCTTCATCGAGGGTGATACTGACTTTCTCTTTAAGAGGTTTCATTTGCTTATCAACTCCTGTGGGATATGATAACACAAACAGCTAAAATCATATTGACAAATCATACAAAGTAGGATAAAATACTATTACAAATGTTAATAAGATGTTAATGCAGCAGACTGCTTGACATAAAAAATTAATATGGAGGAAATTCTATGAAAAATCGCAAACTTATTTTTGCCGTAGCACTTATGCTCAGTATCATTATGATGTTCGGTACATTCAGCGCTGCCGCGGCAGAGGAAACACAAGTGCCTCCCACAGGCACACAGACAGAGGATGCTCTGCCCGAGGAGGGTACAACCGAGGACTCCTACTATGACGGTTATGAGGACGGATATTATGACGGTTACGGCGATGGCTACGGTAACGGCTATAATGACGGCTTTAACAGCGGATTCGGTTACGGCTCCGACTCTCAGCCCGCTTTCCCGTCAATCTTTGACTTCATCACAGAGCTTCGCTGGAGACTTGAAGAGCTGATGGATGAGATCAATGATTACATTATCGATGCCCTTATGATTGACTTCCCTGCACCGAATTTCGACAGTGCTTATCTTCCCGCTGAAAATCAGGCAGTTTTAGGTGCTGATGCTCTCGCTCTTTGTGAAGAGTTCAACGCTATGGTAGAAGCTGCCCGTTATGTTAGGGAAAAAACCACAGTAACCAAAACAGCAAATGTTGATATCGAGGTAACTGACATTATGGGTGGAAAGCTCACCGAAGCTTTAATCAATCCAATTCTTAAGGAATATCTCGTAGCCGATTCTTCCACAGAGGTTTACTACGAGGGAGACGGAATATGGAATCTCCAATATATCGAGCTTTATCCCGAAGGTCTCGTTTCAGCTAAGAAAACAGAAAATGCTGACGGCACAACAGATTACGAGTTCGTTCTTAAGGAAGAGGCCGCTTATTTCGGCGGTGCTGAAGCTGAATATGTAACAGTAGGCATCGTAAATCAGGGCGGAAACGAAGTAATCACCGAAGGTATTTATCATGACCTTTGTGCAGACACACTTGACATCGAGTGGTTTATCTATGACTTTGCACCCCTTCAGATTACAGGTGCATCTATCAATTATCCCGGTGCTACTATCAAGGCAACAACCGATGCACAGGGCAGATTTATTTCTCTTTCCGTTGATATGCCCGTCAAGGGTACAGGCGAAGCCGCTGCAGGTCTTATCAGAGGAAATATCGCTCTCGAAGGCTACAGAAACGAAGGTTATACATTTGAGTATGCAGCATAATGAGAGGAAGATAATAAAGTGAAAAAGATTATAAGCTTACTTTTAGCAGTGCTTATGCTTATGTCGGTTGTACCGATGGCAGCAAGCGCTCTTTCATACAAAGAAGTAAATTATTTCCATTACGTATGGGTTGAAGAAAAAGGCGGTTGGGAAGTTGAAGGTGTAATGAATTCTTATAAAAAATCTATGAGCAGCGGTGTATACAAGATTCCTGATACCTATAATGGCTCTCCCATCGTAGGTATCGGTGAAGAGGCTTTTAGTGAAATCAGCATTACAAGCCTTATACTTTCTAACAATACACAATATATTAAAGCAAAAGCTTTTTACAGATGTAATTATCTTCGCTACATTTATGTGCCGAAAAAACTTACTTCTATTGCTCTGAATGCTTTTAATGCCTCAGGACTTTACAGTGTATATTATCAGGGTACAAAAGCTGAATGGAACGCTCTTGTAAGCGGATTCTCAAGTACCAGCGTCTTAAAAAATGTCAGTGTATTTTGTGAATATCCTGATTATTGTTATCATATTTCGAAAACACGATACGAAAAAATTGAACCTACATGTATAAAGACTGGCCGTGAAAGCGGAACTGTCTGCAATGATTGCGGTGATATATTATCCGGTTTAAATGAAATTCCTACAATTCCTCATAATCCTTATACGGTTGTTTGGGAAAAACGTCCCACATGTACTGAAAACGGATATTTTGTAAGAGTATGTAACCGTGATGAAAATTGCACATATTCAGAATATGGCGGTGACTCTGAACCGTTAGGACATAATTTTGCAAGAAGAGATCCTGCATGCAGAAGAGGATGCGGATTCGTTTGCAGCTGCCGCTGCCATAAGGAAGATTTCCTTTGGAAGATTATTCAGTTCTTCTACAAGCTCTTCAGAATTAAAGAACACTGTGAGTGCGGATATTACAGAACTCATTGGGAGGCATAATAAGGAACCCGGCGGTATAAAAACCGTCGGGTTTTAATTATCACATCAGCCCTAATTCCTTACACTTTTTAACGTGTCCTGCCCATGTCTCATTGAAGTAAAAATTCTTTTCCTCGTCTGTAACGAAGAAGAAGTAGTCGCTTTCAGCGGGATAAAGCGCCGCTTCTATAGCTGCCGTACCGGGACAGGTTATGGGGCCTTCGGGAATGGCGGGGCATTTGAAGACATTGTAAAGGTCCCTGTATTTGTCTGTTTCTGCCAAAAGCTCGTCCTCGGTGATTTCTCTGCCGAGCTTTTCCTCGGTGAGCTTTTTGAGGTAAGGTGACCTTACTACATAATTTTCGAGATATTTGATAGTTACATCGCACTCGAGCTTGGTACCGCTTTCGAGGCGGTTATAAAGGACAGAGGAAATAAGCTTCATCGACTCCTCGGAGTAGGATTCCTCCTGTATAATGGCGGCAAGTGAAATGATTTCGTCCAAGGTATAGCCGAGCTCCTTTGCTCTGAGAGTGTATTCGTCGGTCAATTTGGCCGCGGTGTTACGAAGAATCTTTTTCAGTACATTTTCCACGCTATCATTAAGGTAGAATTCGTAGGTGTCGGGGAAAAGATAACCCTCCAGTAAAAAAGCTCTTTCGGAATCGGGGATAAATTCCGTGAAGGTGTAGCCGAGAGAGCTTATATAGTCAGCATCGTTTGTCAGACTGATGAAATCCTGTGCAGAGCATACACCCTTTTCCTCGAGCCTTTCAGCTATCTGAACCACTGTGAAACCTTCAGGGAAGGTAACTGTAGCTGTGGGAATGCCTGTGGTGGCGGCAGCAGTGGGCGGAGAAGCCGTGGTGCCTGTTCCTGTTTCATTTTTTCCGCATCCGAATAAAAACAGGGCGCAGAGAACAAGAATAAGGACAGATGCTTTTTTCATTTCTTCACTTCCTTAATTTTTTATTATGTAAGAATTTTATCACAGAGGCGTGGAAAAATAAAGAGAAAAGGTGATATTTTATGAAAATTGTAAGAAAATGGCAGATTGAGGCAATAAAATGCACGCTATTTTAAGAAAAAGACTTGAAAAATATTCGCATTTGTTATAAAATAAAACAGATAAAAAATCTAAAAGTATTCGGAGGAATATAAAAATGGTATCAGCAGGTGATTTCAGAAACGGCGTTACTTTCGAAATGGACGGTAACGTACTTCAGATTATCGAATTCCAGCACGTTAAGCCCGGTAAGGGTGCAGCCTTTGTCCGTGCAAAGGTAAAGAATGTTATTACAGGCTCCGTTATCGAGCGTACCTTCAACCCCAACGAAAAGTTCCCTACAGCTTTCGTTGAAAGAAAGGATATGGAATACTCCTACAGCGACGGCGGTCTCTACTACTTTATGGATCCCGAAACCTATGAGCTTATTCCCATCAACGAAACAGAGCTTTCCGACAACTTCAAATTCGTTAAGGAAAATATGGTTTGTAAGGTTCTCTCCTACAAGGGTAATGTTTTCGGTGTAGAGCCTCCCACATTCGTAGACCTTCAGGTTACAAAGACCGATCCCGGCTTTGCAGGCAACACAGCTACAAACACAACAAAGCCTGCTACACTTGAAACAGGTGCAGAGGTTAAGGTTCCTCTCTTCATTGATGAGGGCGAAATGATCAAGATTGACACCAGAACAGGTGAATATCTCGGCCGTGCATAAGATAGTATTATCTTAAAAATTTAATTTAAAGAAAGGAAACGAATATTATGTCAGTTTCAGAAAATGTCGCATATTTAAAGGGCCTTATGGAAGGTCTTGATTTAGACGAAGATAAGAAGGAAACCAAGCTCTTCAACGCTATCATCGAAACTCTCGATGAAATCGCTTCCGAGCTCAGCGATATGGAAGAGGAAATGGAAGATCTTTCCGATTACATCGAAGAAATCGACGAGGATCTCGGCGATGTAGAGGAATATGTTTACGACGAAGACGACTGTGACTGCGATTGCTGCTGCGATGATGACGACTGCGATTGCTGTGACGACGATTGTCTCGAGGTAGAATGTCCCGCTTGTGAAAACACTGTTTGCATCGGTTTCGACGAAATCGACGATGACGGTGAGGCAGAATGTCCCTGCTGCGGTGCTATTCTCGAATTCGAAATCGAAGAAGAGGAAGAAACCGAAGAATAATTTCTGATTGAATCAAATCTCCTCGGCTGGATGTCGGGGAGATTTTTATATGAGGTATTTATGGTAATAAGAAAACCTGTCAGAGAGGATATTCCCGCACTTTTAGATATTTACAATTACGAAGTGGAAAACGGAGTTGCAACTCTCGATATTAACAAAAAGACTTTGTCTGACTGGGAAAAATGGTATGAAAACCATAACATAAGCAACCATCCGCTTATAGTCTGTGAAATTGACGGCGAAGTAGCGGGCTATGCCACTCTTTCCTCCTACAGAGAAAAGGAAGCTTACAAATCAACGGTAGAGCTTTCCGTTTACGTTTCGCCTTTTAACCGTAAAACGGGAGTGGGAACAGCTCTTATGGATGCCATTATAACTATGGCAAAGGAGGATGAAAGCATACATACTGTGGTCTCGGTTATTACTGCGGGCAACGAGGCCTCCTGCCGTCTCCACGAAAAATTCGGCTTTACCTTCTGCGGAACGATCAAAGAGGTGGGAGAGAAATTCGGTAAGTATGTGGATATAGAGAATTACAGTCTCAGAGTTTAGAAAATAAATAATCCGTGTCCGGAAAAAATCAGGACACGGATTTTTTTTGCTTTTTTGTAAGTTTTATTTCAGATATTTCGCCGCATATTCGAAAAGCAGAGAGTCAGCTCTTTCTGCACATTCGGGGTCGCTGCCGAGGTCGTGGTCGGAATTCGGATAGCTCACGAAATCATATTCCACTCCGTACTGCTCGAACTTTTCTACGATGGAAAGAGCGTTGGAGTAGGGGACAACGGAATCCTTTTCTCCGTGACAGAGAATGGTGGGAACGGTGCCCTCGTTTACGTAAGTGACGGGTGAAACCTTGTCAAGAGCAGCCTTTGCGCTAGTCTTTTCTCCGATAGTAAAGGTCTGACCGCAGGCGAGGGACATAAGCCGGCAGACAGTCTCCGTGTCACCTAAGGCGCTGCCGTAGTAGTAATTGTCATCGTAAAGGTCTGTGGGACCGCAGAAGCTACAGACGGCGGCGGGGGTGATGGGGGCGGTATTTTTTCTCGAGTAAGCGTAGAACATAGAAAGGTGAGCGCCGGCAGAGCTGCCCGTAAGAAGCACCTTGCTGATATTGACACCCTTTTCCTTTCCCTTTCCTTTTATTGCTCCAAGGGCAGAGTCAATATCATCTGCGATATCGTTCAGGTCAATATCCTCGGAAAGATAGCGGTAGTTGAGTGCCGCTGCGGCATAACCCAGATTATTGGCGCAGTTTGAAAGAGCTTCCTTGTAGCCGTCCTTGTCACCGGCAATCCAGGCTCCGCCGTGAATGAAAAGGATGAGACCGACATCTCCGTCGTTGTCCTTCGGTATGGCAAGGTCGAGAATCTGCCTTTCGTGACTGCCGTAGGACATATTGGCGAAAACATAGGCATCGGAGCTGTCTATTCCGCCGAAAAGTCCGCCGAGACCGAGGGCGTTAAGAACGGTGAAGATGGCTGTGATGAAAAATGCGATAATTTTACTGAACATAATATTTCCTCCTTTTAATTTATATGCCGAAATGCTTTATAAGCGCCTCGTATTCTTCGTCGCTTATGGAGCATATACTGCCGTGTCTCGGAGAGAAGTCCATAGAATAGTCCTCTCTTTTTACGGGAAGATAGGTTTCGAAATCCTCTGTTTGCTGCATAAAGAATCTGCCCTTACCGTATTCGTCCATAATAAGAAGATAGGTGTCGGTGCCGTTTACGGGATACATCTCACTTCCCTCTACACCGCTTGGCGCCATGGAAACCACTACAGGCTTGTCCTCGTAGGGCCCCTCGGGTCTGTCCGAAAGAACATAGGCTATGGTCTGGTCCTCGTCGTGCTTGAAGAACAGATAGTATTTGTCGTTTTTCTTATTATATATTATGTCGCCGTCTATGGTCTGTATGTTTTCGCGACAGTACATTTTTTCGGGTTTGGTGATAGCTTTGAAATCGTCGGTGAAGGCGTAGTACATACCTGCTGTGTTATGCTCCTTAGTGGAGTGGGCCCAGTAGAGCATATAGGTCTGCTTTTCCTCATGCCACAAGGCCTGAGGCGCCCAGGCACGGGTGGTGTTTTCGAATTCGCCGCCGAGAGCCTTTATGTCGATGATAGTTTCGTCGGTCCATTCGGTGAGATTTTCCGACTTCCAGGTAACGAGAGCGTGATTTGATTCCCAGCCCTCCTCACATTTCATATCTGTTCCGACTATGTAATAACAGCCGTCTTTGCCCTTGAGGATATAGGGGTCACGGACACATTTTTTACCTTTTTTATGCTCGATAACGGGTCTGTTTCCGTTAAGAGCAGTAAAATTATATCCATCCTCGCTTACTGCGAAGTGAAGAGTTTCTTCTCCCTCGCCGTTTCCGACGAAGTAGACGAAAAGATATTTGCCGAAAAGACTTTTAACGGGTTTTGCGTAGCTCATAATGCTTTCTCCTTATTTCTTTATTTTATCCCAATATTCCTTGGCTGCCTGCTCGGTTTTATTGTCACCGTAGACATAATATTTTTTGTTTTTTATTTTATCGGGAAGATACTGCTGAGGAACATAATGAGAGGGATAATCGTGGGGGTAGAGATAAAACTGACCCTTGTTCTGATTATCCTCGCCGTCGTAGTGCATATTCTGGAGCTGACGGGGAACGGGTCCGAGATTTCCGCGGGCGACATCAGCCATAGCTTCGTTTATAGCCATATATGCCGAATTGGATTTCGGGGAATTACATACGAGGACTACCGCATTTGCCAGAGGGATTCTTGCCTCGGGAAGACCCACCATAAGAGCCGTATCCACCGCCGCCTTGACGATAGGAATTATCATCGGATAGGCAAGACCTACATCCTCGTTGGCGCAGACTAAAAGTCTTCTCGTAGCTGAGGGCAGATCGCCTGCCTCCAGCAGACGGGCGAGATAGTGAAGGGCTCCGTCCGCATCGCTGCCGCGCATGCTTTTCTGGAAAGCAGAGAGAATATCGTAATGCTCGTCACCCTCACGGTCATATTTCAGCGCGCTTTTCTGGGTAAGCTCCTTTGCCTTTTCGAGGGTTACGACGATTTTTCCGTCCTTATCGGGGAGAGTGCTGAGAACACAGAGCTCGGCAGAATTCATAGCCTTTCTTACATCTCCGCCGCAGGAGAGGGCGATATGCCTTATGGTTTCCTCGTCGGCGGCTATGGGAAGGTTCTTTTCCGTGGCAAGATAAGAAAAGGCTCTCCTTACTGCAGGGACGATATCCTCTGCCGTAACGCTTTTGAATTCGAAAACGGTACAGCGGCTGAGGATAGCTCCGTGAATGTAGAAATAAGGGTTTTCGGTAGTGGAGGCTATCAGAGTGATCTCTCCTCTTTCGATGTAGTCCAGGAGAGTCTGCTGCTGTTTTTTATTGAAATACTGTATTTCATCCAGGTACAGTAATATGCCCTGAGGTGCGGCAAGAGTGTCCAGCTCGGCGACGATAGCCTTTATGTCAGCCGTGGATGCAGTGGTGCCGTTTAGCTTGTGAAATTTGCGGTTTGTCTTTTTCGCCATAATAGTGGCAAGGGTTGTTTTACCTATGCCTGAGGGGCCGTAAAAAATGAGGTTCGGAAGGTCTCCCGATTCGATTATATTGCGAAGGGCGGCGCCTTCTTTAAGAAGATGCTTCTGTCCCACTATGTCCTCCACGGTCTGAGGGCGTATTCTGTCAGCCAGGGGTGCTTTCATTGTTTCACCTGCTTTTTTTCTTTTTATCTTTTATAATTTTAACATTTATTTTTTCTAATGTAAATACTTTTGATGAAGGTAAAAATTAAAGAGACTTTTTAAGAAGGAAAAGCAGATAATATTAAAGACCTCACTAAAAAGCTTTTCGGAGAAGATATATTTAGTGTATTTTTCACAAAAAGGCAGAAAGGGTCTTTTATTTTGAAAAAATTAATGCTATAATACATTAGTTATATAGTGAGTTATACTGTCTTTGAACGATAAAG
Source organism: Clostridia bacterium (assembly GCA_017516315.1). Classification (GTDB taxonomy): domain Bacteria; phylum Bacillota; class Clostridia; order Oscillospirales; family Acutalibacteraceae; genus UBA6857. Next base: position 49,822 of record JAFXDE010000011.1, read on the forward strand.
ACGAAAAATATATTGGGCATTTCCGAAGAAAAAACGGAAAGGGAGATTTAATTTTGGAAAAATTAGTAATCCACGGCGGAAACAGACTGTCCGGCGAAGTAGACATAAGCGGTGCTAAAAATGCCGCTGTAGCTATTATCCCCGCTACTCTTCTCGCTCAGGATGTTTGCCGCATAGAGAATATACCGAATATCAGTGATGTGTCCTGTATGGTAAGGATTTTAAGCCAGATGGGCGCACAGGTAAAATACATCAATAAGCATACCATCGAGGTAAACACCAAATCTGTAAATTCCTATATTGTACCCCATGAGATGACCAAACAGCTCCGTGCTTCCTATTATCTCATCGGCGCTCTTTTAGGAAGATATAACAGAGCCAAGGTTGCTCTTCCCGGCGGATGCGACTTCGGTGTAAGACCTATCGACCTTCACATAAAGGGCTTCGAGCTTTTAGGCGCTACGGCAGTTACCGAGGGCGGTATGATAAATGCGAGAGCCGATCATCTTACGGGCAGTGCCATCTATATGGACAAGGTATCCGTAGGTGCTACCATTAACATTATGCTCGCGGCTGTAAAGGCGAGGGGACTTACGATTATCGAAAACGCTGCCAAGGAGCCTCACATTGTTGACCTTGCAAACTTCCTCAATGCTATGGGTGCGGATGTAAGAGGTGCAGGCACTGATGTTATTAAAATCCACGGTGTTGCCAATATGCACGGCTGTACTTATTCTATTATCCCCGACCAGATAGAAGCAGGCACCTATATGGTTGCTGCTGCCGCTACGGGCGGAGATGTACTCGTTAAAAATGTAATACCGAAGCATCTCGAGTCTATTACCGCAAAGCTCGTAGAATGCGGCGTGGAGGTTACCGAATACGACGACGCAGTAAGAGTTCAGTCCGAAGGCACCTTCAGAAAATGTAATCTTAAAACTATGCCTCATCCCGGCTTCCCCACGGATATGCAGCCTCAGATGGCTGTCCTTCTCTCTGTAGCAAAAGGAACCTCTCTCGTTTCCGAGGGCGTTTGGGATAACCGCTTCAGATATGTGGAGCAGCTCATCAGAATGGGCGCAAATGTACAGGTAGACGGTACTATTGCCGTATTCCAGGGCGTGGAGGAGCTTACGGGCGCTCCCGTTAAGGCTGATGACCTTCGTGCAGGTGCGGCAATGATTATCGCAGGACTTATTGCCAGAGGTATCACTGAGGTCGAGGATATCGTTTACATCGACAGAGGCTACGAGGATTATGTAGAAAAATTCAGAAATCTCGGCGCGGATATTTACCGTAAGGAAATCCGTGAAGCCGAAGCGGTAAATAATGCCGGATAAGAATTAAAAGAGCTTGTGAAGAAATTCATCTGACAGGCTCTTTTTTTCGGGAAAGGAAGACTATGGCAAAGTTCTGTTCTTTGTTTTCATCGAGCTCGGGAAATGTAACCTTTTTAGGTAACGGTGACAGAGGAATACTTATCGATGCAGGTGTAAGTGCGAAAAAAATAAAGGAAGCACTTATCTTCAGAGAGATAGACCCGTCTAAAATAGACGGTATTTTCGTCACCCATGAGCACAGTGACCATATAAGCGGCATAAGAGTTTTAGCCTCAGCCTTTAAAATTCCCGTATACGCTACAGAGGGCACTATGTCTGCCTTAGAGGAAAACGGAACCGTAAACGGAAAGTTTCCCTTCGAGATTATGCCGAGAGAGGGCGTGCAGGCAGGCGAGCTTTTCGTGACGGCCTTCGAAACTCCTCATGACAGCAGGGAAAGCTGTGGCTATAAGATAGCCTTTCCTCACGGACAGAGGGCAGTAATTGCCACTGATATAGGAATTATTACTCCTACGGTGGAAAAAGCACTTCTGGGTGCTGAGCTTGTAATGCTTGAATCAAATCACGATGTAGCTATGCTTCAGAGTGGGGATTATCCCTATTATTTAAAGCGCAGAATACTTTCCGACAGAGGCCATCTTTCTAACGAGGCTTGTGCCGAGGAGGCGGTAAAGCTCATAAAAAAAGGCACTACCCGACTTTTCCTCGGACATTTAAGCACAGAAAATAATTTTCCTCAGCTTGCCTATCAGACTACACTTTCCGCCCTGGAGAGTGAGGGGGCAAAAGAGGGAACCGATTACATACTTAAAGTAAATGCCAAAGAAAACACCGACGGTATAATAAGATTTTGAGGTAAGATATGCAGAATATAACGCTTATTTGTATCGGCAGGCTCAAAGAAAGCTATTTAAGAGATGCCGTCAGTGAATACATAAAAAGACTTTCCGGACTCTGCAGGCTTAATCTTGTGGAGCTTCCCGCAGAAAAGCTTTCCGATAATCCTTCTAAGAAGGAGATAGAGAATGCTTTGGAAAGTGAAGGTAAAAAAATACTCGAGAAAATACCCAAGGGCGCTTATGTATATACTATGTGCATCGAGGGTAAGCAGAAATCCAGCGAAGAATTAAGCTCTGAAATGGACAGTCTTGCCGTAAGGGGTTACAGTAACATAGCTTTTATTATCGGCGGCTCCTTCGGTATCAGTGAAAGAGTTAAAAGCGTCAGCGATTATCGGCTCTCTATGAGTAAAATGACCTTTCCTCATCAGGTGGCGAGGGTTATGCTTTTAGAGCAGATTTACAGGTCAATACAAATTTCTATCGGTACCAAATATCACAAATAAAAATAATTTTAAAACGGAGGACATTATGGAATTTTTTGGTTACACACTTTTCGGCTCATTGGGCGGCGGCACTCTTATGGCTGTATCCGCAGTAATCTTTGTAGTAGGTCTCATCTTTATTATCAAGGGTGGCGACTGGTTCGTTGATTCGGCATCGTGGTTTGCTGAGGCGACCGGTATCCCCAAATTTGTAGTAGGTGCTACGGTAGTATCTTTCGCTACGACTCTTCCCGAGCTTTTAGTTTCTGTAAGAGCTGCAATGAACGGCTCTGCACAGCTTGCTATCGGTAATGCAGTTGGCTCTGTTACAGCTAATACCACTCTTATTATGGGTGTTTCTCTCGTAGCTATGGCCGGTGCAGTAAACAGAAAGAGCTTCTCACTTAAGGGTGGTCTTCTTTTAGCTGCCTCTATCGGTCTTACTCTTCTTTCTCTTTCTCTCGAGCTTCCCACCTGGTCAGCTTACATTCTCTGGGCTATCTTCCTTATCTTTATGATAAGCAATCTCGTAGAGGGTAAGAAGGCTGCTGCAAACGATGAGGTTGACTCCTACGAAAAGAAGGAAATTCCCTCAAAGCTTCTTTTCTTCATTCTCGGTACTGCAGGTATCGTTTTAGGCGCAGAGTTCCTCGTAGGCTCAGGTCAGACTATCGCTAAGGGCTTCGGTATCAGCGAAGCAATTATCGGCTTCACCGTTATCGCTCTCGGCACATCTCTTCCCGAATTGGTTACTACTCTTACGGCTATCCGTAAGAAGGAATCAGGCCTTTCTGTAGGTAACATCGTAGGTGCAAACATCATCGACCTTACCCTTATCCTTCCCGTTTGTGCTATCATCGACGGTAAGGCTCTTCCTGTTGAGCAGATGAACATAAACTTTGACTTCCCGTATGTATCTTAGCCTGTGCAGTGGCTGTAGTTCCCACTATCATTATGGGTAAATTCAAAAAGTGGCAGGGCATCGCACTTCTCGCTATTTATGTGGGATATATGGCTTGTCTCGTGCTTAATGAAATGGGAGTCGTATCCTTCGCATAAGCTGAAAATGAAATAAAAAAATGGGCGGCACTTCATAAGGCTTAAATTCCTTATGAAGTGCCGCACTTGCTTTTTTATAAATATTCCTCGGGGATATTGTCCACGAACAGCTTCTGACCTTCGAGGTTATAATGGATGAAATCCTTGGTAAGCTCTGCACGGAGCTTCTCCTTATCCTTTTCGTCCCTGAGATAGTCGGTGACAATGTATCCGTCGTGCTCGTCTGTTTCTGCTATCCATTTATCTGCAGCATCGACCACATCCTGGATTTCTCTCTTCCAGGTGAAATCTCTTATGCCGGGAAGAAGCTTGCCGAAGCCCTTGAAGGGTGTTTTCCGCGAGACATAAACCTCCCAGCCCTGCTGCTTGCATTTGGCGATAGCCTTTTTTGTTCTGTCGATAATTTCCTCGGCATTTATGGGCGGTGTTCCTCCTACGGTAAGACAGTAGGGGTGAATAACATCGTTTATGCCTTCCTTGAAGATAACCTTTTTTACGCCGGGACATTTGGCGATGTCCTTGTCGAATCGGCCGAGGAAGCTTTCACCGTAAAGATTTGCGATAATGCCTTTTCCGTTTTCACCGATACGGTTACCTGCGATGGCCTGCTGAATAACGGCGATGTTATTCTTACCCATTTTCCTGAGTCGCTCAGCCAAAAGGAAAGGAATTTCGTTTGCCATAGTGGAGTCTCCTGCGATTACGATAGCGTAGGCGTCCTTGTCGGCCAGGGTGTCTACACGGGTAAGAAAGGGATTGGTCTGCAGTACGGCAATATTCGTTTTCAGAATAAGGTGCCACATAGGTGTGAAGCCTCTGTTTTTAGTCTGATTGCCGAAGGAAAGCCAGGTGTCACTGCCGTAAAGACCCTTGGTGCGCATAACGGCGGCTTTAACGAAGATATTCACGGCGATTTCCTTAAGAGCCTCCGTAGAAAATATTATCTCGTCTGAGGTTATATCCTGACCTGCAGGGATAGTCACCTCTTCCTTTCCGCCGAAGGTGACGGTAACAGGAGTGTCTGTCTCGTGCTTTTTCAGATCTGTTACCGTAGCTACGGAACAGGCGGAAATGGTGAGAGGCTTTTTGCTGTAGCGGTTAGAAAAGGTAAGTTTGATTTTTTCTCCCTTAAGGGTGGGCCTTAAAACTGTTCTTGCCGTAGAATTTAAAAGACCGTTATTAAGGTGAAGGGGGCCGATATGTATACCGCCCTTTGTCGGTGCGGCAGACCAGCAGGCTACCCATTTTCTGTTTTCTTCCATAATGCTGACCTCTTTTCTCTTTTGATAATTCAATAATAACATTTTGAGAAAGAGTAGTCAACCTTTTATCATACTACAGTAAGGACATTTTCGTAAACCTGTGTGTGGCCGTAAAGGCTTATTTCGAGAGTATAAACGCCCGGCTCTGCATCGGGAGCAAGATTGGAATATACACTTCCTGTAAATATTTCTCCGCTTTTAACCAACACAGGCTTTCTTACCTCGTCGATAGAATAAGACCATTGAGATAGTGCTGCTATTTCTCCGTTTTCGGTTTTATAAAAATATGCATAAGGCTCGTGATAGCTTATTCCCTCAAAGGGCCTGCCGATGTTTTCGCATTTACAGGTAACATCGAGATTTCCGTCTGACGGTATTGCAATATTATCTCCTACAGAGATTTCCTCTCCGTTGATGTACACAGTGCAGTCTATCTCTATAGGCTTATCTGCATATACAAACCCCACTAAAAGCAAAGTGAGAGATAAAAATACTGATTCAATTTTAAAGACGATTGACTGAAGGTCATAATAAATAAGATCGAGCATAAGCTTGCCTCCTGTGAAAATCAGCTTACGGTGAATACTCTGCTTGCTTGTCCGTCACCTTTCGCGGAAAGACTTTTAACGGAATAGTATACGGTAATTCTGTATTCGCCGGGAGAAAGAGGCGGTACGCTTTCGGGCCAGAAATAAAATGTTTCCGTTGTATCTCCTCCGTGGAGCATTGTCCAGAAATCCTCCTGAGGGATATTGCCGCGGCTGACAAAAATCCACTGACCGTCACTTTCTTTTTCGAGAACGGCATAATCGGGCTTTTCCATAGTACGGTTTGTTTTGTTTTCCATATTTACGGTCACATAACAGTATGAGGAAAGGAAAAAATCATCAGTTCCGCTGCCGTAGCCTTTGACATCGAGATTTACATTGTCAGGGTTGGCAGGCAGTAAAAGACAGGAAAGCGAAATGATAAAGGCAACGATGCCTGAAAGAAAGGCTTTTATTGACGGTGTTACTGTTGAAATTGTCATAATATTATTCTCCTTTTATTTTTTTCGGATGTATGAATCCGTCCTTGATTTTAAAATAGCATACTTTATTTTGCTTGTCAACATATTTTGCGTAACAAAATATAAAATTATGCAAAACCACTCTTGATTTACCTTTTTCCGTGTGTTAGAATAAAATCGGATAATATCGAAAGGAAGAGCTGCGATGCAGTTCAGGGTGTAAGACTTTGCAGAATACGGACAGCTTTAAAAGAGGAACTGTAGATCTGGCGGTTCTGTGTGTCCTTAAGGAAAAGGATATGTACGGCTACGAGATAGTAAAGGCCGTAGGGGAAAAATCCGACGGTAATTTCGAGCTTCCCTTAGGGACTCTTTATCCTGTTCTTTACCGCTTTGTGGAAAACGGATATCTTACGGACAGAGATGAAATCGTAAAAAAAAGACTTCGTAAATATTACCATCTTGAGCAGAAGGGTGAGGAATACTACGAAGCGCTGCTGAAGGAATACAGAAAAATAACCGGGGCGATCAATCTTATGACAGGCGGTGAAGGAAATGAATAAAATAACAGACAGAGAGCTGAAGGAATATTATTCCCGTATAAATGCCGCTGTACTCTGTGACCGCAGACAGAAGAAGGAGTTTTTATATCAGCTGAAGGAAAATGTGCAGGAGTTTATTTCCGACACTCCCGATGCTACTATGGAAGATATAGAAAAAGCCTTCGGTACGCCTGAAAGCATAAGCGGAAGCTTTATCGAAAACACGGACAGCCTTAAAATCAGAAAGCAGGTACAGCTTAAAAAGGCGCTTATTATTTCGGTTGTTATTGCACTCATTATCTATGCACTTTTTGTTGTAATCAGCCTTATCGATGTTCATATTGAGGCTCACGGATATTTCGAAGAGGGTCTGCTCGCTATAAGCAATATAATCAAAGGCGGTGATACGGTATGAAAAAATTTATCGCTGTACTGCTGTGCATTCTGACGGCTGTGGCTTCTGTTGCTCCCTGTGCGGTAGCTTATAAGAGTGACAGAGAGTATTTTGAGGACGGGTCTTACATAATAATCAGCGATGAATTCCTCGGTAATGATTACGAGAACGGTTATGTGGGTGACGATGACGAGCATGTAAGCGGTGACGGCCAGGCTTCGCCCGAGGATGCAGAGTGGGGAATAGGCAGAATACTGAAAGCTGTAATAAATATTATTAAAAGGATAATCGAGCTTCTGAAAACCAATAAAACGGTCAAAGAAACGAAGTATATTTCTTATTACAGCTCCGCAGGAAAGCTTCTCTGGACTGCTGCTCTGACGGCTGAATTTACCTATAACGGAAAAATCTCCCTATGTGACAGCGTAGAAACAGACTGTACGATTTACGATTCTGACTGGAAGGTTATTTCCGAGGAATGTGAGAAAAACGCAAGTACAGCCACAGGTCATTTTACCGTCAGACAGTATAAGCTCGCAGTTCCGCTTAAGACTATAGAAAAATCCATAACAATCACTTGCGACAAGGACGGAAATATTAAATAAAGTAAAGGAGCAGGGTTGGGCGACACTTCGTAAGGAAGTTAGGGTTTTTACAGGCTCTTTTCCGCTTAAACATCACGAAAACTCCCCGTAATACACGAGTATGACGGGGAGTTTATCATTTCCTTTAAACGAAAAATATCTCTGTAAAAACTGCTTTGCACCTTAAAATTATGATATTTTTGATGCAGAACAAGGCGAAAAGCACAGAAATCCTTTCGGATTTCGAGCATTTTCAACGCAGTTATGCGCAGAAA
>JAFXDE010000012.1 GCA_017516315.1 Clostridia bacterium
AACTGGTTCAGGCGTTGCCGCTTCCTGCGGAAGATGAAGGCAATGCCTGAACAGCGTAGCGGTCAAAGCTCATAGGCGCTCCAAGCCGTAATGAGCTTTGGGCACCGCAAGTCGTGGGTGTCACAGGTTCGAGTCCTGTTTGAGGCGCCAAAACAGAAACCACCCAAACGGGTGGTTTCTTGACTTTTTATTCGGTTTTTGTTATATTTCTTATAGAGATGAGTTTTGTGACCTGCTCGATTGTTGACTTTCTAAAACAGAAGAAAGTGTTATAATAAATAAAAACCAAGAAGGTGATTAAATGATTAAAAGCGTTTTCCTAAGGAGAGTGTTATCTTGGATTATAGATGCACCTGTTTATGCTTGTCCTGCTATGGTATTGGCTACGGTATTAGATAATTTTGAAATTGCTTTATTAGAGTATATAAGTTTTATAATTATGGGCGTTTTAATGCCTCTTACTTTTGTTCTCAGAGATGTAATTACTAAAGGACGTAGTTTCGGAAAACGCATGTTTGAGCTGAATATTTTAGATAAAAGCTCAAATGAGCCAGCTTCCGCGAAACAAAAAATTGTTCGTAATTTGTTTTTCTTGATTTATTTTATTGATGGCATTGTAATGATTGTTACAAAAGAGTCAATCGGTGACAAAGTTGCTAACACAGTTGTTGTTAAGAATTAACATGCAAGCTAATAATCCCTTGCATTTCCCGAATTTTATGATATAATATCCTAAATTAACCAAACGGAGGAAACATAATGTTCTTTATCTCTATTCGACGCAGACGAAGATAGCTTGTATCTTTTATTGGGTACAAGCTTACTTTGCTGTGTGCCTGACGGAGTAATAAAGAGATTTATATTACTGTTAACGGCATATAGCTGTTAACAGTTTTTTTCTTATTTCGGAGGTTATTATAAATGAACAGTTTTAAATACAAGACATTATTCAAAGTAATTTCAGAGCAGACAGACTTACCCGATAATGCAGTAATTGCGGATTTAGGCTGCAAGGACGCGACCTTTCTTCTGGCATTTCAGGAAGCATTTCCTGAAAAAATCAAGTCAGCCGTAGGTGTAGACATAACCGATAAACGGTTCAAGGATGTTAAACATAAAAAGCCGATTAAGCTAAAGGTTATGGATTGCTCGAAGAAGCTTAAGTTCGCGGATAACACTTTTGATTTCGTTTTCACAAAGGATATGTTTGAGTGTGTTTCTGACAAGGATTTACTGGTTCGTGAAATTCACAGAATTTTAAAGCCGGGCGGAGTGGTAATATCAGTAAACTGTGACTGGGACAGTGTTACCTATAACGGTGAAAATAAGCAGCTGATTTCAAAAGCTCTTCAAGCTTACGCTGTGACAAAGCAGCCCTGGATGGATGATCTTGACAGCTGGATCGGCAGAAGAATGTACGGCTTTTTTAACAAGAGTAATCTGTTTGAAAGCTCTGTGAGTGTTTATAATGTTGTCGAAACGGATTTTACAGAAGGCACCTTCGGCTATGATTTAAGTATGGATATCGCATGGCTTTATAAAGAGAACACAGGAGCTTTGAAAGAAAAAGAATACAATGAGTTTATTGATAATCTGAAATCGGCTCAAAATAAAGGCCTGTATATTTTCTCAAAGCCTTACTATATTTATAAAGGAATTAAAAAATAATTCGGGCAAAAACAAACAACCGCAAGCGGAATTTAATCTCGCTTGCGGTTAATCATTGTTATTTATTTAAAAGAGCTGTATCTCTTTTATGATTCTTATTACACCACTCATAAAGTCGCTGAGAGTCATGCCGTCAGCTTTTGCTATTTTAATAAGGCTCTTTAACTTCGTGCAGACATCCGTGGTGTCGATGTTATAAAGAATGCGTGCCTCGTAAAGCTCGTCAATATCAGTGTATACATCCGAATATGTAAGGCAGTAGGTTTCAAAATTTTCGGGATCATTTTCATTGATAACGAAAACTCTCGAGCCTACATTTATGTCGTTGTAAGCGTTAAATCCGATGGTCGGTGTGTTTATAATCTTTATACCCTTGTAATCGATTTCGAAGGTGTTTTCGTGGTCGTGGCCGCTTACTGTAGCAAGAACATCTCCTGTCTCCAGCATTGCATCGAACTGTCCGTTATTATAGTAGGGCGGGCAAGGATACTCCCGGAGCTGACCCTTTGCACCGTCGGGGAGGGTGTAATATCTTGTTTTATCATTAAGGGGATTTTTGCTTCTGATTACGCAGCCGAACCATAAAAGCTTGACCTCTTTCAGTGCATCGTAAATTTCGGGAACAATAATGTGCTGGAAATTAATGGCAGGAACTACCTTGCCGCCGTTTTCTTCCTTAAGCTTTTCTGCGGTTTCCTTATACAATTCTATCTGCTCCTTATACACGCAGGCATAGCCACCGTAATCGTTTTCGGTGTTATAGGTGCCTGAGTCCGTAAGCCACAGATTGAAGCCGTAGCCGCTGCCGTCGCTTTTCATAATGGGAAGATTATAGGTGCCCACTCTGTCTTTTATGCAGAAGCCCCTTTCACCCACATAGCAGTCGTAGCTTTCATAAACCGTAAGCTGCTCCTCTTTGGTAAGCTTGGTTTCCTCGTCGTCGTGATTTCCGAAAACTGCGGCAACGGGGATTTCTCTTGCCTCGAAAATGTCCATAAACTCACGGATAGCCTTTTCTGCATCCTCTTTTTCGTGAACATCATAGCCTGAGATGTTGTCACCGGTAAGGACAATAAGGTCGGGATTTACCTTGTCTACGGTCTTTTCGATGTAGTCTTTTGTAAGAGAATTTAAAGGATAGCCGTCCTGGATGTCACTTATATTAAGAATGGTGAACTTACCGTCTTCGTTAAACTGCAAACTGTTTTCAGCTCCTTTCTTTTCAGCAAAAGCTGATAGATAAAAACAGCTTAAAAGTATGATTGCGCTAAGAATAACAGATATGATTTTCTTCATTTTAATTCCTCCTTTTTTACATTATAAAATAATAATCCGAAATTTTCAATCGGTATAAAAATAATTTTTGCGCAAAGCGAAATCGTCTCTTTGAAATATATAAGTGAGAACTCAGAACACAAAGAATAAGAGCCTCATTCTATTTTGATTTCCAATAATTCATCTGCGCTGATTTTATAAAATTCGCAGAGCTTTTTAAAATCCTCTATCGGCAGCTTTGCCCGTCTTTTCTCGATATGGTCATAGCCCTGCTGGGATTTGTCTATAATTTTTCCGACCTCCTTCTGAGAAAGATCGTTGTCGATCCGTAAAGCAATCAGTTTATCCAAATAGTCCATAAAATCACCTCGGGTAAATCATACAATACTCTAAAATTGAGTATTGACAATAACTCAAAGATTGAGTATAATTGACAATATACAAGAGAAAAATTTTATTGACAAAAGATGACAGCAGCAGTATTATGAAAGTACAAAAAGAAAAAGGAGAGAATAATATGACGGAATTATCAGGCGGTAAATTAACGGACAGAACTAAAAAAAGTAACCTGCAGACAAGATATAACAGCGCGATTTCTAATTTACTTTTGGTTATTGCCTTCAGTGTTATAAACATAGTATTACTGCTTACTGACGGAAGCTCCTATTTTCTGTTTTCGGCGTTTATTCCTTATTTCGCAGTAGATTACGGAATGTATTTTTGCGGTCTTTATCCTGAAGAATACTATGCGGATGTACCCGATATGGAATTTGCAGATAAATCGTTTTTAGCCGTAACGGTTGTCGCGGCGGCGGTTATTCTTCTTATTTATCTGCTGTGCTGGTATCTGGCTAAAAAGAAAAAAATCGGTGCTGTAATATTTGCTTTGGTATTTTTCCTTGCAGATACGGTGGCAATGCTTGTCTTATCCGGTATTTCTTCGGATTCTTTCGTTGATATTTTGGTTCATATCTGGGTTATATACTATCTTATAATGGCAATAGTAACCTATAACAGAATGAAAAAAGCTCCGGATGTAAGTCCTGAGACAGAAATGGAAGAGGAAAGCACGGATGCAGGCGGTGAATTTACGGGTAACAGAGGAATTCTCCGTATGGCAGAGGATGTGAAGTGTAAAATTTTTCTCGAAGCAGAGTATTCCGGTATGCACATCGTTTACAGAAGAGTGAAGCGCACAAACGAGCTTGTGGTCAACGGTGGCGTTTACGATGAATATGTGGCGTTGGCTGAATTCGCTCATAAGCTTACTGCTGATGTAAACGGCCATAAGGTAGAGGCGAGTTACGACGGCGGAACATGTGTAAGAATTTTAGTCGACTCCTGTGAGATAGCTAAAAAAAGAAGACTGTTTTAAAAGTATGACGGAGGCAGAAAAAGTCTCCGTCTTATTATTTCTCTTGAATAATCGATTTTAATATGTTAGAATGATTTAAGGGTAATATGATAAAACAGAGGTAATGACTATGCATAATATAGTATTGATAGCCGCGGCATTACTTCCTGCGGTTTTTCTGTGTTTTTATGTTTTTAAAAAGGACAGAGCAGAAAAGGAGCCTTGGTGGCTTTTGCTTTTGCTTTTGGCTTCGGGTGTGCTGATATCCTTTCCCGTGGCTACGGTCATCGAGTGGCTCAGAAGGCTGGAAACAGATATTTTTCTTCCCTATACTACAGAATTTGACGGAGGAAATTATCTGGACGGATGGGTTTTCGAGCTTTACAGAGTAATAGATAAATTTATAGCTGTGGCTATGGTTGAGGAAGGCTTTAAATGGCTGGTGCTTTTAGGCTTTACGAAAAAGAATAAGCACTTCAACAGCCTTTTCGACGGTATAATTTATTCGGTTTTCATCTCTCTCGGCTTTGCAGGCTTCGAAAATTTGCTTTACACCTTCGAATACGGAGTGGAAACAGCTATGGTAAGAATGATTACAGCCATACCTATTCATCTTTTCTGCGGAGTGAGTATGGGCTATTATCTTACCTGGTATTATATAAAAAATACGGCTAAAGCAAGTGAAAAAAGACTCGTGAAGCTCGGAGTAATAAATGAAAAAAGTAAACGCATTTCCGCGAGACGCTTTTTTGTTATGAGCGTAATTATGCCTTCTCTTGCTCACGGCTTTTATAACTACAGCTACAGCATAAACAAAGGGTGGTCCACGGCTGTTTTCTGTATCTTTTTGGCTTTTCTTTACGGCTTTTGTATGGGCAGAGTCAGACGAATGTCAAACGGAGATATGCTTAACCGAAAGGCAGTGCTTCTGGTCCTTTATGAAAAGCACAGCTGTGTACAGAATGCGGTAAAGGCTATTTTTGAATCAAGACAGGAAAAGGGCGATGTGAGCCACGATGTAAGTCTGGATGAAATATATGAGCAAATTAAAAAATCATCGGTGTAAGGGCGAGACTCCATAAGGAATTTTAAGGCGTAAAGCAGTTTTTATTGAGATATTTTTTGTTTGAGTAAATGACAAAACCACCGCAATACTCGCGTATTACGGTGGTTTTTCGCAATGTCAAAGTAGAAAACAGCCGGTAAAAGCCTTAATTTACTTGTGAAGTGCCGCCGACCGATGATTTTTTTCTTTGACAGTGTGAGTTTTTTTCTTCTCAGATGTTTAATTAGTGAAAGGACCGGTTCTTAAAAAAGAAGGGAGGGCTTTAATGGATAAGGGTGCGCAGCATTATGAGGGATTTTTAAGAGGCGATAAAAATGCCATCGCAGACATAATAGAGGAGTACCGTGCAGGACTCGAGCTTTATCTTTATTCCGTGGTGGGAGATATTTATCTTGCCGAAGAAATCACTCAGGAAACCTTCGTTAAGCTCTTCACTAAAAAGCCGCATTTCAGAGCGAAGGCGAGCTTTAAAACCTGGCTTTACACCATCGGTAAAAATTCTGCTTTGAATTACATAAAAAGGCACGGCAGAGACATCAGCTTAGACAGAGAGGATATACCGGAAATCGCAAATGATGTGGTAACCTTAGAGGAAATTTATTTGGCCGATGAAAGAAAAAAGGCAGTACACAGGGCTTTGGGTAAGCTGAAAAAGGAGTACCGTGAGGTACTGTGGCTGACCTATTTCGAGGGTATGAGCAATAAGGAAAGTGCCGAGGTGATGAATAAAAGGGTACATAATATTCACACCCTGCTCACACGGGCAAGACAGGCACTTAAAAAGCAGTTAGAGGAGGATGGATTTGACTATGAAATCTGACAGAGAAATGATAGCCTCGGTAATGCACGAGGTAGACGAATACGAAAGGAGAAGCAAAATGCTTAAGAAAAAGACAGCTATGAGCATAGCGGCAGTAATCTGTGTTTTAGTATGCTTAGGCACAGCAGTAGGCGCAGTTACCGGTTATTTCACCTTCGGCGGAATAAAGACACCGACAGACATAAGAGAAAATATACTTAATGCGGGAAGCGCAGAGGGTGTAGAGGAGTTTGATAAAAGAATGGCACAGAGCGAGGATTCTTTTGCAAAAGCTTCTCTCGGAGATGACAGAGAAGGATCCGGTTTCATTCTCGATTACAGTACTGAAGAAGAAAAGAATGTCACCGTAACCAGCGGAGACTATAAATTCGAGCTTAAATCTGTAGTCAGAGCAGATAAAAAGAAAAGAGAAATGACAGGAGGCTCTATTGCAGAGGGAACAGCTGAATTTACCTGGGCGGTGAACGAGGCTTGGTATGCACTTGTTGAGCTTTCACGTACAGATGGTGGCAAACTTACGGAAGAAGAAATAAATAAGTATTATCGCTGGTATGTACTTATAGCGGGCTACGAGCCTGTAGCGACATATATGTGCACATCAGGATACGGTGTAGTGGAGTATAATGACGAATATAAAAGATATATCGCCGTGGAAATTACGCCTATAATGCCTTTTGCTGAAACCGATTTTGCCATAGTTGCTTTCGAGGAAGGGGTTGAGCTTAGCAGAGATACCTTCTATGCCGATAAAGAGGGCTCTTTGGAAATCAAAGATAATGTTCCTGCAGGCAATGCCCTTATGAGGTTTTCCGTGGACAAAGAACACGCTGATGAAGAGGCCGTAAAGAAATTTCTTAAAGAACACGAAATTATGAAGAATAAAATCAAGGGTTATGAAAGATAAACATTGTGATATCCTGATTGTTCAGGGCGGATGCGACAAGCATCCGCCTCCTTTTCTGCCTGTGAGGCTTTTTTTATGTTTCTCTTGAATTTCCCTTTCTTTTATGCTAAAGTATTTTTATAATATGAAGAAGGGAAAAACACTATGAAAAATGAAATGAGAATAAAAATAGAGTGGAAGACCTGTCTGAGGGTGGGCATAAGCGCCTTTCTGCTTTTCCTGTGTATTCATTACTGGACATCCACTGCCTCGGTAATAAAGACCTTCATCGGTGCCGTTCTGCCTCTGATTATCGGTGCGGTCATCGCTTATCCGCTGAGCATACTGATGAATTTTTACGGCAGACATATTTTTAAAAAGGCGAAGAATAAAAATCTTCTCCGCTGCAAAAACGGCATCTGTTTAGCTCTGACTCTGCTGACTCTGGTGGCCATAATAACCTTCGTTATCGCTATGGTAGTGCCTCAGCTGGTAAACTGCGTAAAGCTCCTTATTGATAAGGTGCCGGGTGCCATAAAGATAGTCACCGACTACATTTCTCAGTTTGATTTTATCCCTGACGATATTTTTGAGATGATTTATTCCATCGACTGGAAGTCAAAAATCGGTGAGATAATCTCCACCGTCACTACGGGACTCGGCAGTGCAGCAAATGTGGTTATTTCCACGGTATCCTCTGTGGTTTCGGGTGTTACCAGCGCAGTTTTAGCCGTTATTTTCGCCGTCTATCTTCTTCTCAGTAAGGAAAAGCTTACGGGACAGGTGAACAGAGTAGCAAAGCATTACATTAATAGCTCTATTTACGATAAGGCAAGATACATTCTTTCCGTGGCTGATGATGCCTTTAAAAAGTTCATCGTCGGTCAGTGTACCGAGGCTCTCATTTTAGGCGGTCTGTGTACTGTGGGTATGCTTATTCTCCGTCTGCCTTATGCGGTGATGATGGGTGCGGTTACGGCTTTTACAGCTCTCATTCCCGTGGTGGGCGCTCTCATCGGCGGTGCTATAGGTGCGGTGCTTATTTTCGTAGAGTCACCGGTAAAGGCTCTTATTTTCATTATATTTATCGTGGTTTTACAGCAGTTAGAGGGTGACCTTATTTATCCGAAGGTAGTAGGTACATCTATCGGACTTCCCGGTGTATGGGTGTTTACGGCGGTTACCATCGGTGCAGGCGTGTTCGGTATTTTAGGTATGCTTATCAGCGTACCCATCGCCGCCACAGCCTACAGACTTTTAAGAAATGAGCTGGACGGAAACGGAATTTCTACTGTGGGAAAGAACACAAAAAGGGAAGTATTTGAGCCTCATAAGACAGAATAAAAAGAAAGAGACCGTTTTGCGAAAAAGTGGAAGCGGTCTCTTGTTTTATGAAAAATTCTCACTTTGCGGGAAAAGTATTCAAGGAATATGTTATTGTGTTTACGGTCGTAAGGAGTTATTATGTAAGTGACCGGTCAGTAAGAATTAAACGGAAGGTGATAAATGTGACAGTTTGCCTCGGTGAAAACATAAAAAGATTAAGGCGTGAAAAGGGTATAACTCAGGAAGCATTGGCGGAGCTTTTGTCTGTTTCATTTCAGAGTGTCAGCCGATGGGAGAGAGGCGAAAGCTATCCGGATATTACGCTTTTGCCTGTACTTTCGGGCTTTTTCGGTGTGACTGTGGATGAGCTGCTGGGGGTGAATGAGGCTCGTGACGAAGACGAGCTGCTGAAGCTGCTTGAAGAATATGACGGACTTCGTTGGGATGTGGAACGCAAGTGGAAAACTCTTGATATTCTTCGTGAAAAATATCCCACTGATTTCCGTGTTCAAGTTAGATATTTAGGAAAGTATATTTTTGATTGCTGGAAGGATATTGATAAACACAGCTCTAAAATAACTGCAATATATGAAAACATTCAGCGTGGCTGTACGGATGACTCTATCCGTATGGAAGCTAAACAATACTACATAGGTTATCTTGAGAGAATGTCCTGTATTGAAAACAGCGGTATAACATTTGAAGATGCTGACAAAA
Source organism: Clostridia bacterium (assembly GCA_017516315.1). Lineage (GTDB taxonomy): Bacteria > Bacillota > Clostridia > Oscillospirales > Acutalibacteraceae > UBA6857. Next base: position 9,110 of record JAFXDE010000012.1, read on the forward strand.
TCATACAGACGCTCCCGTCGATAAGATATGCTAAAGAGCTGAATTGCTTCAGTTATCAATATCACACCAACTCCGACGAAAAAGTACACGAAACCTTGGAGATTTTAATTCACACTCTTTTTGATGTAATGTTAAGCTGGTATGGGCAGTCTGAAAAATTCCCTCTTGACTTTCAGATAGAAATGCAGGAAGCCGTCATAAAAGCTCTCAACTTCATTTATAGTGACGAAAACTACGGTATTATGTGGAAAGCCGTGATTTCATCCTGCTACGGAATTAATTCTGTATTTTATTATCGCAAAGGCGATTGGGATAACGCACTCAGAAGCCTAAAAAGAACAGCTGAGCTTGCTGTGAAATTTGATTCTCTTGACAGATGTTCCACTATGCACTCACCTTTATTTAACGGACACATCTTTGATAAGGATGCTAAGGATAGGGATTTCGTTGCAATCAGGCATATCAGAAACAATATGCTTAATGATTACGGCTTTTCCGACGAATTTAAAGCAACACCTGAATTCAGAGAAATAATTTCAATGCTTGAATAAACAAAAACCCGGTAGCTTTTACGCTGCCGGGAAATTTTTATGTAGGACTTACCATTTATTCTCTACATATTCGCAGAAGGCATACATATCCTTGATTTCCAGCTTAGTGCCGTCATCAAGTGTTACATCACCGTTCCACAGACCGTGTACCTGATGGGTGTGCATTCTTGCGATGCCGAGATTCATATCGCTGTGGTTGTCATAGAAGGGCTTCATAGTAAGATTGAAGCGTCCGTCCTCAGAGATAAACTTCCATTCATCCATAAACTTGTCAGGCTTCGGGAATACCTCTACATCGACTGCACCGAATTTGTGAGCCTTGCCGTCGAAGAAGAGAGCAGTCTCGGTAGCGTTGCTTTCGTCACCGATAGCCCATGTAATTTCGAAGCCGAAGAGGTGCTTTTCACCCTTTTCGTCCGTAAGATAGGTAGAACCGTTACCCCAGTACCATACCATCTTATGAGGTGTATTTACACGGCCCCAGTCAAGGCAGAGGAAGGTGTCCTCCTTTTTGAATTCGTAAACATCGTCACCGTATTTGTAGAAGCCTTCACAGGGCATACAGTTCTGCTTGGTGGTCATAAAGTATTTTTTGCTGTCACCTGAGAAGGGAAGAACTGTAGTGATATTTTCGAGACCGGGCATAATGTCGGCGTCGAATTTACATTCTACCATCTTACCCTTTACAGGCATTCTGAACCAAAGAGTTCTGCTGTCCTCGCGGGTGTCGAAATCGAACTCAGCCTTACCGATTTTATAGCCGAAGCGGTTTGGAACGTCACCCTTTTTCGGAGGAACATAGTCGTTTTTATGTCCGAGGAAAAGCTGTGTAGCGTCTACGATAAGCTCGCCCTTTTCGAGATCGATAAGCTTAGCTGAGATGAATCCGCCGATGGAGATGTTAGCGAAGTTAAGCTGTACCATAAGCTTTCCGTCTGAAAGCTGGTAGAAATCCCATTCCTTTTTGCTCATGGGATTGCCGGGTTTTACGAAATCGCGGTTGTAGTCGAAAACATTATGTCTTGCCCAGCCGGCCGCGAGTAAATCACCGTCAGGTGAAAGAAGGGGAGTTTCCTCTGTGTATTCTGTCTGCTTTGATTTTTCCTTCCAGTTTATGTAGCTCTGGTAGGTCTTTGGGATGTTGCTCATATTTTTCACTCCTTATAGTATTATGAATATATTTTAACAGATTGTCTTTTGTCTTTCAATAACTTTAGGAAAAAAAGAAGGAATAATCCCGGGGAGTGACTCTTAATTATGGGCTTTTCCTTCCGGATTACGCTTTTTCAGTATCTGTTCTGTTGTTATCAGACCTGAAAGAAACAGAAGCGAAGCAAGAGAAATAGCAGCGCCTGCCTTTATTCCGGGGACTGTGTATTTAAGCGTAATTTCGTGCTCACCCTTATCAATGGGACAGGAAAGAAAATAGCCTGCCGCTTTTTTCGTTTCTGTCTTTTCTCCGTCAATGAAAATTTCCCAGCCCTCATCGTAGGGAACAGAGATGAAGAAAATTCCGTCACGGTTACTGCTTAAGGTGCCCTCGATATAATCTGTGTCAAAAAGAGTAATTTCCATCTGATTCTCCGAGAGAAGCTCGAAGCCCTCTTCTAAGGATGTCAAATTTTTATCGCAGAGACAGTCCCATAAAAGCTGCTGTCCGAGCTCAGGCTTTTTTATTTCTGACGGCTCGAAAACATAGACTGAATCCGAGCAGACGAAGCCGAGGGAAAGCACCTTTTCGTTTTCGGTTATCTTGCCGCCGTGTTCTCCCGACATAATGTATCTGACGGAGAAAAGAGCGTTGAATATATCAGACTGCTTGTAGTGTACGCTGACATTTTTAGCATATCTTTCCATACCTGTCTGCTGAAAGAAATCGTAGGCATCAGCGGACATAGTGGAGGAATAGTAGCCTATACCCTTATAGCCGTACTGCTGAGGATAGTTATTCTTTTTAGTGTCCGTCCATTCCATCCGCGCGAAGGCATCCTCATCGTCGAGAGCGACGAAGGAAGACATAACAGACTCGTATTTTTGTAAAGAGGTCACCCTCGAAATCCATACATCACGGGAAAACTGAACAGCGAAATTCAGTGTCGCACCTGCGAATAAAAGAACTGTAACAGCATAAAATATTTTCTTATTTATTCTGCAAAGGGCGAGATACTCGGCCGCTACGGTAAGCATAAGGAAAATTACGAGGAAGCTCTGACGGGCGGGAAGCTGATTAGGATAATGGAAGCCGTGCCAGATGAATTCACCGAGATTTATACTCATTGAAAGGAACATAAAGGTTACAAAGATGAAGGTGACCGTTCTGTGACGGCGTGAAAAATTCTTCGAGAAAAGAAAGAAGAAGAAAAGAACAAAGACCGTAACCGTACAGTAGATGTTCGGAAGGTCATATTCGAGAGAGGTTTTCTGAAAGGGGAGAATACGAAGAAGAAATTCCTTAAGAGAGTAATTCGCCTCCAGAATACCGTCGAAGCTGATATCACTTGCCTTTGTAAGGGAAAGAGCCTTATAGACGGGTATAATCACCACGGCACTCATACCTCCGGCAAGAAGTGAGGATACTCCGAATTTAACCGCACAGGCAAATCTTTCTTTAAAGCGGAGTCTGTCTCTGAACATAATAAAGAAAAACCAGAGTACTGCGAAGATACACACCATAAAGGAGATGTAAAAACAGGAAACAATGGAAATAAAAAGAGCGAAAATATAAAGCAGGGGACTCCTTTTTTCTTTGATATATTCTATTCCGAGGATAACGAGAGGAAGTAAAACCACCACATCCGTCCACATAAGCTGATTAATAAAGGCTGACATATAGCCGCTTAACGCCCATACGAGAGAGAGAACCGGGAATAGATAAACACTCTTTTTATAGGAAAGACTTTTATGTGTGCGGACAAGATAAAAGCAGAAGAACAGCCCCGCCAGAGAAAGACGGAGAAGGACAGAAAGATTAATATAGCTTACCTGAGCAGAATGAGGAATAAAATACAGAGGAAGCCATAGCAGGCTGTTTGTGTAATAACCGCTTTGTGCCCAGAGATTAAAGCCTAAAGCACCGTTAAAGGAATAGAAAAGCTCACCCTCTTTTACTGCCCTGCTCATATTCATAAGCATAGGATAGTACTGAGAGTAACCGTCCATAGAGCAGAGTGTACGGTCACCGAAGGGGGCGATTTCCGAGATGGCGAAGCAGATAAGAAGGACTGTAGCAGGCAGACAGAAAGACAGTGCCAGAGTCAGAGGCACTGTTTTATCTTTTTTTGTCAGCTTGTAAGTCGGTTTCATAAAATTCTCCGTTTGTGTGATTTTTTTGCGGAAAAGTTTTTTCTATCGGAAGAACGTCTTTATCCTACGGATGATTCATATACTTCGTCAGGCTTAGGTACTGACGAAAGGTACTTATTGCATTTGCTTGTGCCTTCCTTTACGAGCTCCATAGTTCTTTCGTAGGAGCCTTTGGCCAGAGAAAGCCCCGTACTGCTTTTCGTAAGGCCCAAATCGGCGGCTTTTCCGTCGAGATTTTTTGTAAGAGGTACCACGTTGTAGGTGCCTGAGTAAAGATGAACCCAGGTGGGAACGGATTTTACCTTTTCTACTAAAACTGTGCCGTCGCTGTATTTTGAAAGGGTGACCTTAAATATAAGACCGTCCTCAGTGTGACCTGTTTTTAGTCCCATAAGATTTCTTCTCTGGTTTGATACCATATTTCCTACGGAGTAAACGCAGACAGTTTTGTGAGTGCCGTCAGCGGAGGTTATGAGGTCGACAGGCTGAACTACATGAGGATGTCCGCCGATAATAACATCCACACCCATTTCGCAAAGCTTCTGTGCGATTTCCTTCTGATGTGAGTCGGGGGTAAGCTGATACTCATTGCCCCAGTGAAGATAAACTACGGTAATCTCTGCGCCCTCTTTAACCATATTCGTAAGGTCAGCACCGATTTCCTCGTAGAATTTGGTCATATCGGCATAATCAAAGGAGTTTATGAGAGGAGCCGTTTCCTTGCCTACGGGTATTCCGTTTAGAGCCTTGCCCTTTTCGTATTCCGTTTCGTAGGTATAGCATGCGATACCGAGCTTTATGCCCTTGATATCCTTGACGATATATTTTTTATCTGTCTCGGCCCGGCGCGTTCCGACACTGTCAAAGCCCTTTTCCTTTACCTTTTCGAGGGTGCGCTTTACGCCGTGTGCTCCTGTGTCATAGGTGTGGTTATTTGCGGTAAGAAGACAGTCCACGCCTGCCTTTTTCAGCGAGTCCAGAATAGCGTCGGGAGAATTAAAGCAGGGGAAGCCGCTGTATTTTCTGCCGTTTTCCGTGCCTGCCAGGGTTGTTTCGAGATTAGCTACAAAGTAATCGCAGTCTTTTATCTGTGAGGAAGCATAGGTGAAGATTTTATCGAAATTATAGGTGCCGTCGCTTTTTTTAGAGCCGTTAAGAACCGGTATGTGTAAAAGTACATCGCCTGCAGAGCCGAGGGTTACCGTGCTGATTTTCGAAGGACCCTGAGGCACCGGCTCTGTAGTAGTGACGGCAGTGGGTACGGGAGAGGTGCCTTCAATTTTACCGGTAGAGAGGATGAAAGAAAAGGCGACGGTACAGACCAATATTGCACAGAATACCGCCAGAAATACGGTGGGAAGTGTTTTTGAGATTTTATTGTTTCGTTTATTTGACGGCATAGGCATTCTCCTTTTATTTTCTGTAAATAGGATTATACCACGGTAAGGCCTTAAAAACAATACAGAAAGCTTAAAAGTAATTCCTTTGTAACAAAATAGTAAACAAAAAATACTGCAAAAGCACATTTTATTTTACATATATGTAAAAATTAATTTATTTTAATTGTTTTGTTTGACATTGACTTTTAATAATGTTAAACTTACACTTGTGTTATAAGATGGAAAGGTATGCTTTCTGTAAAGAAAGTGCGCTTTTACGGGGTATTTTTTCTCTTTTATCCCCGTAAACCGTCACCTAAAAAATTAGCACAGAGGAGGCACGAAAGCAAAGAGAAGGCGGGAATCCGCACAGATTATGAATTGATAACTACTTTAATATATATATTCTAAATTTTCGGAAGGACAATAAAATGAAATTACCTGAAATAGACTTTACTCCCGTAAGTCATCCCTATCCCGAAACTACAATGTTCGGCGCAATCGAGCTTTCGGCCAAAAGAGTTCCTCAGGCTCCTGCTCTTGACTTTATGGGAAAAATCACTACTTATGAAAAGCTTGTGGAAAAAATCGAGGATGCTGCAAAAGCGTTCATAAGCTACGGCATAAAAAAGGACGATGTAGTTACCGTATGTATGCCTAATACCCCTCAGGCTATCGTGTGTCTCTACGCTCTTAACAGAATCGGTGCCATAGCCAATATGATACATCCTCTTTCTTCACAGAAGAACATCACCTTCTATCTTGACTATTCTGAAAGCAAGATGATTCTTACTCTCGACCAGTTCTATGAAAAGATTCTCAAGGCAGTGGACGAGGCTGAAAGAGATGTGGTTATTCTTACAGCAAGAATTCAGAACGAGCTTCCCTTTATTAAAAGTGTTGCTTACAAATATCTTAAAAATAAGGCTAATAATAAATTTCCCACCCGTGAAAAGGATATTGTATGGGCAGATTTCGTAAAGACAGGCAAGGATGCAGTGCTTCCTCCCGTCGAATTCAGCAAGGAAAAGACTGCTGTTATCCTTTACAGCGGCGGTACCAGCGGCACACCTAAGGGTATTCAGCTTTCTGATTTCAATTTCAATGCTCTCGGTATGCAGGTAGCTGAAATCTCAGGCTGTAATCTCGACTACGGCTGTAAATTCCTTTCTGTTATGCCTGTATTCCACGGCTTCGGACTCGGCATCGGTATTCACACCGTTCTCGAAAACGGAGCGCTCTCTATTCTTATTCCTCAGTTTACCAAGGAAAGCTATGCTAAGGCAGTGCTTAAAAACAAGCCTAACTTTATCGCAGGCGTTCCCACTCTTTATGAGGCACTTCTCAAGGTTGACGTTTTCGAGGGTGCAGATCTCTCTTTCCTTATCGGTGTATTCAGCGGTGGCGACGCTCTCAGCCCTGAGCTTAAAAAGAGAGCAGACGCTTTCTTCAAGGAGCATAACGCTAACCTTCAGATACGCGAGGGCTACGGTCTTACCGAATGTGTTACCGCTTCCTGCGTAACACCCGTTGACCGTTCAAAGGTCGGAAGCATCGGTGTACCTCTCAGAGATATGCAGTATAAAATCGTAGAGCCGGGCACCTTTAATTATCTTCCTGCAGGTGAAATGGGCGAAATTATCCTCACAGGTCCTACCCTTATGCTCGGATATATGAAGGCTGACGAAGAAAACGCCAAAACTATGCGTAAGGATGAAAACGGAACAACATGGCTCTTTACGGGCGATGCAGGTTATATGGACGAGGAGGGCTTCGTTTACTTCAAGCAGAGAATGAAGAGAATGATAGTAACCAGCGGCTACAATGTGTATCCCTCACATGTCGAAAATATTCTTGATAAGCATGAGGCAGTAGATTGCTCCTGCGTTATCGGCGTCAAGGATCCTTATAAGATGCAGAGAGTAAGAGCATACATCGCTCTTAAGCCCGGCTTCGGGGCAAACGACGAAACAAAGGCAAAAATCCTCGAATACGCAAAGGAATATCTTGATGTGTTCGAAAGACCCAAGGAAATTATCTTTAAGGATGAGCTTCCGAAAACTCTCGTAGGTAAGGTAGCCTACCATACTCTCGAGAAAGAGGCGGCAGCAGAAGAGGAGGCTATGGCAAAATGAGTAAGAAGGTAACGAAGCTCGGCAGCGGGTACTATTTTAACTGCTTTGCAATGAAAACTATCATCGCGCTTCTTAAAAACAAGGTTATCGAAGAAAATAACGTTCATCTCGAATACTACAAGCCGAAGCACAAGTCTTTTCTATTTATCTGTAATCATACGGAAGCCGCCGATCCCGGTTATGAGATGGCAGCAATGAAAAAATACATCAGATATATAGCAAGCGACCACACTCTCAGAATGAGTCTCGGCTGGGCGTTCAGACTTTTTGGCGGTGTTATCATCAAATACAGAGACAGACCCTCCGATGCACTTATGGATGATATCAAGGCTAACCTTAAGGCCGGTATTCCCGTAGGTCTTCACGCTGAGGGCGCTATGTCCATAAACGGACAGACAGGTTATTTTTCCGACAACACAGGCAGACTCGTAAAAGAGTCCGGTGCTGCACTCATTACATACAAGTTTGTCGGTGGATACCTCAGAAGTCCCCGCTGGGCAAACAAATCAAGAAAAGGACCTATCATCGGACATTTCGTAGGTGAGTACTCTCCTGAGGAGCTTTCTAAGATGACTGTAGAGGAAATCAATGAGCTTATCCGCCGTGACATACACGTAAATGTTTATGACGAGCAGAGAAAGAATCCTCACTCTTATGATGGTGAAAACTTAGCTGAATGTGTGGAAAGAATTCTTTATATGTGTCCGAAATGCGGTCAGGTAGGCACTCTTCACAGTAAGGGTGACGACCTTAAATGTGACTGCGGTGCAGTTTATACCATGAAGGCAGACGGCTTCTTCCACGGTGACGATGTGGTTTACGATAATGTTTACGACTGGGATATGTGGCAGAGGAAGGTATGGAAGGAAAAGCTTCTTTCCGCCGAAGAAGGTGAGCTTATTTTCTCTGAGGGCGGACAGATCGTACGCCTTGTAAAGGAAGATGAAGACGAAATTCTTTCGGAAAACGCTACTCTTTCCCTTTATAAGGACAGATTCGAAATCGCTCTCGAAGACAAGACAATCGTTATGCCTGTAAACAAGGTTAAACAGTCCTCTCTTGCCTCAAAGGAAACTCTTTTCCTTGTGGATGACAGAATGTTCCTGGACATCAGAAGCCATACACCCAGAGCCTCGACAAAATATGTCGCAGCCTGGAGATACCTTAACGGTAAGGAATATTATTAAAATAGATGAGTCGGGAAAACATTGAAATTTCCCGACTCTTTTATGTTGACTTTAAGGGCAAAGAATGGTAAAATGAGATAACTTATTCACTGTTCCCTTTTACTTATTACTTTGAATATACGCCTCCTTAGTTAAATGGATATAATAAACCCCTCCTAAGTGTATGTTTTAACGCTCGCCTTTGCAAAAAGGCAAAGGGTCATAGGTTTGAATTGTATCGTATATGCGCTTGTAGCTCAGCAGGATAGAGCGTCCGCCTCCTAAGCGGAAGGTCGGGGATTCGAATTCCTTCAAGCGCGCCAAAAAGTGCCGAGAAATCAAGGTTTCTCGGCACTTTTACTTTTCTTTGCTCACTCGTTTTTTAGAGTGAGTTTTTTATTTTTAGGTATTAAAACAGAATCAAACTTTTACCATATCCCGATTAGCAAAAAATTAGCAGAAAATCGCCGTTTTGCTAATCGCCTGCTAATCGGATTTTTAGTAAAATCCTGCTAATTCGCACAGGCGAATGTTCTATCCATAGACTTTTTCTCAAAAATTATTGTATTCTATTGCAAATTGTGGTAAACTAAACAATGCCAAACTAAGTTAATAGTAAAATTAGGAGCATTATTTCTATGGGGATATTATACCCTTTTTGCTTTATTGTTGTGAATTTGATAAAAATGCAAATTCCATCAACATGAAAGCAGAAATGCTCTTATATTGACTTAGTTTGGCGACTATCGGGGTTTGCGTTTTTTTGTGCGGTTACTTCGGTAGCCGCACTTTTTATTTTTATGGAGGAAAGAAAGATGAACGAAGAAAAGAAACTGACCGCAATTCATTCAATCGAAAACCCAAAAAGGAGAATTGTAGAGGATTTAAAAATACGAAATAAGGATAATATGAAACTTTGTGCTGGTGAATACTTTGGGAACAAATTTACATATGCACAAACCTTTAAAATGTTTGATGATTTCAAGAAAGCTTTTATACATGTTGACGGTTTGAATAAAGATACTATAACTATATCTACTCCATCCACAATTGCCTCAGTTAATGCGTTTTACGGCGCTCTTGATGCCAATAAAGTATTGAACATGACTGGTCCAGGTTTTCTCCATGCATATACCGAAAAGTACACGAGACAACTCAATAGCAAAACAGTAATTATTTATGATGGTTTTTTAAGTGATGATTTGATTTCAAAATTCCACGCTGCAGGAATCAAAAACCTTATTATTATGAGCATCACAGATTATATGAATCCTATTGTAAAAATGGCTGCGGTAAAGCAAGGTATTATAAGCGATAAGGATTATTTAGACGAATATACAAAACGACACGGTTTCCTTCCACAAGGAATGGAAATCATACGTATGAAAGAGTTTGCTAAAATTGGTTCAAAAATAAAAGAGTCATATGATTTTAAATACGAAGAAAATCAATTAGCAGCTTACTTCTTAACCGGAGCAACCACAAGTCAATTTCCAAAGTGCGTTAAAGTATCGGTTGATGGATTCACAAAAATGGCAAGCATTTACGATCACATTTGGTTTGATTATAAAGCGGGTTCCAGATATTCAGTTCTTATACCTATGTTTTATGCCACAGGTGCAGTTCACAATATCTACACTGGGTTGGTTGGCGGTTTAACAATGGTATATCAGCCAAAATACGATAGATTTGCCTTTGCCAAGGATCTTGCTGATTCAAAAGCTAACATTGTACTTGCAACACCCAGTCATGTTGCAACCTTAAATGAATGTGGTTTGCCTGATAACGCCCTTAGTCATGTTAAGTATGTGTTTATAGGTGGTGAAGCGATCCTTCCTGCCCAAATGGATAAATTTAGAAAATCAGCCGCTCGTCTAGGTATTAAATATATTCTCAATGGTTATGGTATGACCGAAACTGCGAGTATGTCTTCTGTTTCTGATAAAGATTCTGTGGGAGATGATGTAACTGTTTCACCTATTCCTGGAGTGGAATATCGAATTGTTGATCCTGTTACCAGAGAAATACTCCCCGATAACACAAGAGGTATCCTTGAGACAAAATCCCCCTGTGCTTCCTTGGGTTATTTTGATGTGGAAAAGAATGAAAATCTGTTTACCGAGGATGGCTGGATAAATACAGGAGATGTAGCCATTAGATATAGTAACGGGAAATATAGAATCTTTGGTAGAAATTCTGACAGTTTTACTAATTGTGGCATTACCTACGCTATGTATGATATTGAGGAACAGGCACTAAAGCATCCAGATGTTGCTGAAGCAGAAGTGATTAAGTTCGAGATCGACAGCGAAGAATATCCCGCTATGGTTGTTGTATTGAATAGTAATGCAACTAATAGAATTGCAGATATTACAAAAGAACTCTGCGCCATTGATGCTGCAGGCATGGAACATTTTATTGGTATTCGTTTCGTTGATAATTTCAAGACGCATCCTGTTACGTCAAAACGAGATTATCTTTCCTTGCAAAATGATAAAGAAGGATATTTCTTTATGGATAAAAACGATAATGCTTTTGTATGTAATATTGGAGAAAAAAGGCAAGCGATTAAAAAAGAAAAGATAACAGTTGCAAACATTCAATAACAAAATGTACACCTATTATTGCTACCCTAAAATCACAGTTGTTGCTAATTGCTTGCTAATCAAACACAGTAAAACAATACAAAACTAGCGGTAACGGCGTAACACAAGATAACACATTCACCCTAAAATCCCCTGACATCAGGGGATTTTTAGGTATTACAAGGGATATCGTTCGTATTTTCCACGGTATCTCCTAAGGGTTAGTTGTGGGTTCGATTCCCGCAGGGGGTGCCAAAAAAAAATCAAGTCAAAGGCTTGATTTTTTCTTTTTTATATGTTAAAACAGTCAATAAGGAGTGATAAATATGAAATTAAGAAAAATCGCAGCAGTTATTCTTGCTCTCACAATGCTTTTGAGTATTACGGCTGTTTTCTCTTGGGCAAGTTTCGACGATATCGATTCCCAGAAGGAAGCTTTTTTATTCGGTAAAGGCCCGGAAATAAACGGATATTCCATCGACTACCGTTATTATTCTCCCGTAAAGGAAAATGATAATACCAAATATTCCCTCGTAATATGGCTTCACGGATTCGGTAACGGTCTAAAAGAGGGCGATCAGCTCGATGCTAATGATATCGCCGTATGGGCAAAAGAGGATTATCAGCAGCGCTTCAAAGGAAGCGAGGGCGCATTTATTTTAGCTGCCCGTTCTTTAGAGGAAAAGGGTCTTTTCTGGGATAACTGTCTTATTTATCCTCTTCGCGGAGCTATTGATGCGTTTATCTCTGAAAACAGAGAAAACATAGACATCAGCCGTATTTACATAGGAGGATATTCTATGGGCGGAAAGATGACACTTAAAATGGCTATGGCATATCCCGAAATGTTTGCCGCTATTTTTCCTGTATGTCCTTATCTGACACCTTCTGCCGATGCCTGCTCCACGATCAGCTCGATTCCTATGTGGCTTACAAGCGGAGTAGCCGATTATATAGCGAACTATTATTCGATGGCAATGACGGTGTGGAAGAATGTTATCTCTCAGAGTAAGGTGGCTGAGGACTGCCGTTTTTCTACTCTTACTCAGACTGCCTATCCTGACGGATGCCTTACCCCTACACCGCATCATTCCTGGTTTGCGGTAAACTATGATATGTTCTCCTCTGATAAGGGCGACTATCCCTTTATGAAAACCGTCAACGGAAAGGGAGAGACTGTTAATCTGACTTATCCCGACGGTATGATCTCCTGGCTGTCAGGCTTTACGAGTGAATATGACGGCTCTGTGGCTTATGACGGAGGAATTTCTGAGGCTTATAACGCTGAAGAAAGCGCTTTTAATGTTATAATTAATTATTTCAGAAATCTTATAGAATATTTCTTGTCGCTTTTCAGATAATATGATGCCTGAATAATAAAAAGCAGACTGTTTCCGCAGTGTCGGAACAGTCTGCTTTCTGCTTATTGTTTATACGGCTTCCTCTAATGAAACCTTGCCGTCTTTCATATCACACAGATATTTTTTGTTTTTTTTCACTGAACCGTCGAGTATCTTTTCCGAAAGAATATCCTCTATTTTTGTCTGAATGACTCTGCGAAGAGGTCTGGCGCCGTAAAGAGGATCAAAGCCCTTGTCGCTGACAAAATCCACGGTTCCGTCGGTAAAGTCAACATCTATTTCCAGGTCAGAAAGTCTGCCCTTCAGATTCTTGAGCATATTTTTGGCTATCTCTCTGATTTCGGTCTTGGTAAGCTGCTTAAAGATAATGATTTCGTCTATACGGTTTAAAAATTCGGGGCGGAAGGCCTTTTTAAGCTCACCCGTAACAGCCTGAGAAATTCGTTCATCGTCGGTGAGTGTGCTTTTCGTAAAGCCTATGGAGGAGCTTTCACCTGCGATAAGCTTCGCACCGAGATTGGAGGTCATAATGATTACCGTATTGCGGAAGTCTACCTTTCTGCCCTGGGAGTCGGTGAGTATTCCGTCGTCAAGTATCTGTAAAAGCATATTGAAAACATCGGGATGAGCCTTTTCTATTTCGTCGAAAAGAATGACGCTGTAGGGCTTTCGTCTTACTCTTTCTGTAAGCTCGCCGCCCTCCTCATAGCCTACATAGCCGGGAGGTGAGCCTACGAGACGGGAGGCATTATGCTTTTCCATAAACTCACTCATATCGAAACGGATAACGGCGTTCTCGTCTCCGAAAACCGCACTTCCCAGAGCCTTGCAAAGCTCTGTTTTGCCTACACCCGTAGGACCGAGAAAGATAAAGGAGCCCATAGGTCTTTTCGGATCCTTCAGTCCGCTTCTGCCCCGCCTTAGAGCCTTGGAGACGGCAGTAACTGCGGCGGCCTGCCCGATGATTCTTTCGTGTAGAATGTCCTCCATGTGAAGTAGACGCTCACTTTCCTGCCTGGTGAGCTCGTCGGCGGGAATTCCAGTCCAGCCTGCGATTATTTTGGCTACCTCTTTAGCTGTAACGAGACCTGTATCTGTTCTTTTTTCTTCCTTCCAACGGGTTCTTTCCGCTGTGATTTCACTCATAAGCTCCTTTTCCTTGTCTCTGAGACCTGCCGCGCGCTCAAAGTCCTGATTATTGATGGCGGCAGCCTTCTCCTCCTGAAGAGCTTTCAGCTTTTCCTCTGCCTGTTTTATTTCGGGAGGAGCGATATAGGCCTCGAGTCTTACCTTAGAGGCAGCCTCGTCGATAAGGTCTATTGCCTTGTCGGGCAGAAAGCGGTCGCTGATGTACCGTACAGACATTTTTACGGCGGCAGAAATAGCCTCGTCGGTAATTTTTACCTTGTGGTGTGCCTCGTATTTATCGCGAAGGCCTTTGAGAATGGCTACGGTTTCGTCCTCTGTGGGTTCGCCGACCTTGACCGGCTGAAAGCGTCTTTCGAGGGCGGAATCCTTTTCGATATACTTCCTGTATTCCTCTAAGGTGGTGGCTCCGATTACCTGTAATTCACTTCGGGCAAGAGAAGGCTTAAGAATGTTCGCCGCATCCACGGCGCCTTCGGCGGAGCCTGTGCCGATAAGGTTATGCACCTCGTCGATGAAAAGAATTACTCTTTTACTTTTGGTGACCTCGTCTATACAGTGCTTGATTCTTTCCTCGAAATCACCGCGGTATTTGGTTCCTGCAACCATTCCCGTAAGGTCAAGGCTGACGATTCTTTTGTCAGCTAAAAGCTCGGGTACCTCGCCGCCTGCTATTTTAAGGGCAAGACCCTCGGCTATGGCAGTTTTGCCTACACCGGGCTCGCCGATGAGGCAGGGATTATTTTTATTTCTGCGGCAGAGAATCTGTATGACTCTTTCGATTTCCTTTTCTCTGCCTATAACCGGGTCGATGGCTCCCTTACGCGCCTTATCGGTGAGATCCTGGCCGTATTTATCGAGGTTAGGAGTGCTTTCCTTTTCTGCGCTTTTCTTATCGGAAAATCTTCCCTGAAAGCTGTTTGTTGTGTTTGAGCGCACCTGGCTTAAAAGAATATGAGGTGAAAGTCCCATCTGGGAAAGAATGAAGCAGGCGCTGTTATCGTTTTCCTTAAGCATGGCGCACAGAAGATGCTCCGTACCGATATAGCCTGAGTTTTCCTTGCCTGCCAAAGAAACAGAAAGCTCGATAACACCCTTGCATCGGGGCGAGAAATCCTCGGGTGAAAGCACGGTGGGAATACCCACACCGATATGCTTTTTAATAAGCTCCAGAACACGCTGATAGCTGACTCCCTTGGAAATGAGGGCAGAGGTGCCGGCTCCGTTATCCTCGCGGACTATTCCTGCTAAAAGATGCTCGGTGCCGATATATGTGTGACCGAAGTTTTCCGCTATTTCCACAGCGGAATTGAGAGCTCTGTTTGCTCTTTCGGTAAAGCCTGTGAATTTGTACATTAGTAAAGTCCTCCTTTGATGTTTTGCGGTTTGTTTGCCTCTCCTGAAAGGAGAGGTGGCAGCCGATAGGCTGAGGGAGAGGTGAAAAAACGGAACGCTTTTTTCCACGTCCCGTTTAATATTTAACCTAATGCTTCTCTTATTCTTTCAGCACGCTTTATGTCGCGCTGTGAACGGGTGAGAGGCACTTCGCTCTTTGTGTTCATGGTTGCCGGCTGAAGCTCTGCATTAAGAGCGCTGAGCTTTTCGACGGGAATGTCGAAAAGGCCCTCTGCCGCACCTAAACGAACATAAGAGATAAGGTTTGTAAGCTCCTTTGAGGTGAGCTTGTAGGCACTTTTAAGAATACCGTAGGCTCTGAAAATTTTGTCCATAAAATCCTCGTCCTTTATGAGTACGGCTCTCGCCTGCTTTTCCTGAGTGACTATCTGCAGGGCGATGGAGTTAAGATTCTGAAGGGCAGCTTTTTCGGAAATGCCTAAGGTTACCTGGTTGCTGAGCTGATAAATATCGCCTAAAATTTCGCCGTCCTCACCGTAGGAGCCGCGAAGGGTAAGACCTAATTTGGCTACGGTAGCGGTCAGATTTCTAACGGCGCCCTTACGCGAAAGGGCAGGCAGATGAAGCAGCACCGAGGCCCTCATTCCCGTGCCTAAATCTGTGGGACACTGTGTAAGATAGCCTATACGCTCGTCAAAGGCATAGGTAAGTCTGTTTTCGATAAGGGAGTCTATTCTGTCGGCTTTTCTGTAAGCCTCCTCGAGAGAAAGACCGGACTCGATAATCTGTATACGGATGTGATCCTCCTCGCAGAGCATCAGGCTTACATCCTCGTTCTTTGAAAGGAGAAGAGATCTGCCTGTGCCGTTAGAGGCAAATTCTGCGCTGATTAGATGCTTTTCAGCTAAGGATACAGCCTCTACGGGCGAAAGAGTCTCCATATCGATGCAGTCGAGGTTTTCACCGTCGAGTGCATCCTTTATAAGAGAGCAGACAGTCTTTTTTTCGTCTCTGTCAAGACGGGCGGGAAAGGGGTACTTTCTGAGATTTCTCGCAAGTCTTACGCGGGTGGATAAAACCACATCGGATACTGAATTACAGTTGCTTTCGTTATTCATTTCAGTTTTCTCCCTTCATTTTCTTTATTTCATCTCTGATTATTGCTGCTCTTTCGAAGTTTTGTTCTGCTACTGCCTTTTGCATTTCAGCTTCAAGGTCAGCGATTTTTTCTTCCGGAGTCTTTTCTTTTACGGTGACCTCTTCCTTGCGGATTACAGGTATCTTTCCCGAATGCTTTGCCTTGCCGTGGATTCTCTGGATAGAGGGGAGAAGCTTGGTATAGAATTTATCGTAGCAGTCGGCACAGCCTACGATACCTGTTTTGATAATATCATCGAAGCAGCAGCCGCATTTTTCACAGCGATCCAGTCTGCTTTCACCGAGGGAAAGGGCGGTATCTCCGAAGAAAGAGGAGAAAATACCGGGAAGATTAAAGGAAAAATCGTCGAAAAGATCTCTGTAGCCTGAGTTCTGCGCGCAGGAGGAGCAGAGATGGCTTTCGGTGGCTTCACCGTTTATTACGCGCTTGATATGGGTGGTTGCTTCGCTTTTTTTACAGTTCTGACATAACATAGTAATTACCTCCTTGTAATAATCCGGAATATGCAATCCGGTATAAATTCAGCGTTTTATATCTGCTGTTCAGTCTTTGCTTACAGTCAGCAGCAGCTGTTTGAATATATCTGCTCTTACCGTATCTCTGAAGGGTGCAGGTAAAGAGCGATAAGGTGCATCTGATGTAGCGGTAAGGATGAGCTTTGCCTGATCCTTCGTAATAAGCTCTCTGTAAAGAAGATTCATAATGTGAGCACGGGCTGTATCCGTATCGAGCTTATCTCCTACAGAGGAAATGATGCGGGGGAGAAGAGTGTCATCGTCATAGACGATACGGGTTATTTTTATGAAGCCGCCGCCGCCGCGTCTGCTTTCGACCATATAGCCTCTTTCGGGAGTGAAGCGTGATGAAAGCACATAATTTATCTGGCTTGGTACACATCCCAAATCCTGTGCGAGGATGTTGCGCTGTATTTCTATTTCGTTTTTTTCCTCGAGCATATCGCTTATCATTCGGGCAATAGCATTGGAAAGATTCATTTGATCACTTCCTTTGACTTTGACTTTCTTTGACCTTACGCTTTTATTATAGCCCGAAATAAAGTTTTTTCAAAGGTCAAAAAAGGTCAAAAACATAACCCTTGACCTTGATTTTTAAATTTAGCTTTGATTTTCGATTGTTTTCGTGAAATTTTGAGAATTTTTATTTTCAGCTGCAGGGGTTAATCCTGATCTTTCATATATATTATGCTCGGATGTTTTTGACCTTGACTCAGAGAAAGCTTTTTCGTAAATATCCTCGTCACGCAATAAAATTTTTCCGCGTGAGAAAGAGAAAATGTCATTCATATATTGATCACCCTAATTATTTTTGACCTTTAAAAATTTCTTATTCAAAAACAGTAACACACTTCTCTCTTATTCATATACTGATGATGTAGGGCGACGGAAAACGCCCTTAAAGAAGAGAGGGGGTAAAGGTAAATGGGCTGTAATAACGGTTTATTCGGCGGCAACTGCTGCACCTGGATTATCATTCTTATTCTCTTATTCGTATGCTGCGGTGACGGCGGAAGCGTATTCGGCGGTAACGGCGGTTGCGGTTGCAACAGCTGCAACAACTGCGGTGGCTGCAATAACGGCTGCGGTTGTCACGACAACTGCTGCTGAGTGCAGTAAAAAAGAAAAGAGGCTGAACACTCAGTCTCTTTTCTTTTTATCATTTTTCTGAAATTAAATCGGGGCTTTCGTTTTCCTTTTTCCATTTTTCGTATTTTTTAAGATCGGCTCTTGCCGCATCCTGAACGAAGCCGAAGATAATCATATCGTCAAGATGTCCCACAAGAGGGAGAAAATCAGGGATGATATCGATAGGACTTACGAAATACAGTACGGCAGCCAGGAGGGTAATAACCGTAGCCGTAGGTATCTGTGTATAGCGTTTGCAGATGTAGTCATTCAGCATACTGCAGACAAGAGAAGCCTCTTTGAAATGCTTTCCGATTATACGCAGCTCGGAAAGACTTTCACAAAGGGCGGTAGCCTTCTCCAAAACAGCACTGACCTTTTCGGGGTGTTCCATAAGCTGCTTCGCTTTTTCAGAAAATTTATCTATCTGCTCTTTGATCTTTTCTTTGGACAGTATTTTTATTATTTTTCTGTCACCGGCAAAGGCCTCGGCAGATTTTATGCTCTCCCCGAAAAAGTCAAAGTCAGCAGAGCTTTCTCTGATGAAATCTTCCATTTCCGTTTTCTCCTTTATTTGCTGAAATGATTTTTAATAGCCTTAAAGGTTTCTTCGGAGATAATATGCTCGATTTTGCAGGCATCCTCGGAGGCTGTTTCTGCGTCTACGCCGAGGGAAATAAAGGCGCCCGTAAGAACGGTATGTCTTTCGAAAAGATTTTCGGCGATTTTTTTACCCGGCTCCAAAAGAACTATTCTGCCGTCACCCATAACATCGATATAGCCGTTTTCGCGTAAATTTTTCATAGCGACACTGACGCTTGGCTTTGAAAAGCCTAACTCATTGGCTATATCTATGCTTCGGCAGGAGCCGTTACGGTAGGTGAGCATTAAAATGGTTTCAAGATAATTTTCTGCTGATTGATGTATTTTCATAGTTAATTCCTCATATTTTCACTTCATAAAGAGATTATACACGAAAACAGACCTTTTTTCAAGGGTATTAAAAAATTAGTCAAAACTGTTGACAAATAAGGGCTTTTGGGGTAAACTTAATTGACTAATCGAGGCGTAGCGCAGCTTGGTTTGCTCTGCTTTGGGCATTGACCCCGACCGCCGCCGGTGGCGGATTAAGGAAGGGTGAAATGGCGCAGCGGTCAAAGTTTTGGTGCCTATCCAAGGCACGGCAAAACTTTGGGAACCGCAAGAGGGCGAGAAAAGCAGCCGAAATCATAAAAACAGAATAAACTTTAAAATCGAGGCGTAGCGCAGCTTGGTAGCGCATCTGCTTTGGGAGCAGAGGGCCGCAGGTTCGAATCCTGTCGCCTCGACCACATAGAACAAATCCGAACCCTTACCTTATAGGTGAAGCGTTCGGATTTGTTGTTTTTGTGTCATAATAACACTGAAATTAAGGCTGTTACATTAACCAATATTGTTAATTGTTTAAATATTCACAGGCATTTTAGCAATATAATCTCTTATTATTCTTTCAAATTTCTTGACATAATCAATATTATTTTCAACCCTATACCTATTAAGATAATGAATATATAATGGTAAAAAATATTCAGGCAATTCTAACCTTAACGATAAATTTAAAACTAGTGAACTTGCATCTTCATCACTTAATAATGGTAAAAGATTTTGTATTACATCATCTTTTGTTTTAATTGTCGATATTTCTTTCAAGCAATAAATTCTTTGATCTTTGAAAGTATCCAAAAAAGACCAATCTGTTTTGAGCAATGTTTCCAGATCCAAATTTAATGATATATAGTCATATAAAAAATCAAAAGCTGTTATATTTTTTGTTGTGTAAATGTACAGAATCAGATTTTTAATCATTTTTTCTGAATCTTCCTTATCTAACTCAAA
Source organism: Clostridia bacterium (assembly GCA_017516315.1). Classification (GTDB taxonomy): domain Bacteria; phylum Bacillota; class Clostridia; order Oscillospirales; family Acutalibacteraceae; genus UBA6857. The sequence goes on from JAFXDE010000012.1 coordinate 28,769, forward strand.
ATATTCAATTTTAGTTTTTGAGTACTCAGGAATAGCAAATGATTCAGTAACATTTTTTGAAATATCTTCACCTTGTAAATTCAAGAAAAATATGCACCACATATATTTTTTCCATACATTGTAATATTTTTCTGATTGTGAATATTCGAAAATCTGATTAGCATAACCATTCAAAGTTATAAGTGAACTTGTTCTATAATCAGAGGTCTCCTGCATATATATATGATTATAATTACACAAATACATAAAACTATAAATAGAACATAAGCCAGGGTGATTCTTTATCTTGAAATTATCAGCTTCTTTTTGGATTTTTGAATTAAAATCCAAAAAATTTTTCAATCCTAGAGTTACCGAAATAGAGTAAAAAGAAAAGTCGGTTTCGCTTTCTTTCACTAAATCTAAAATACTGTTTATTGATTTATAATTTTTAGAGATATCGTTATTGTTGTTTTCTAGTATAAAATTCAAATCGATATCTATATTGTAATTAACTTTCTGCCACAATTTCCACATTAGAGGATTTTGTTTAATCAAGTTATCCTCACTAAGCAAAATGATTTCTTTTTCATACTTTTTTATATTATTGTAAAACTCTTGATAATTTTTTACTTTCGTACTACCTATTGTCTTCACTATGAGCGACATACCTTTTAATGAATATTTATCAAAGAGATTGATTAATTCTTGTATTTCAGTTTCTCCTATCTCAGGAATTAAATATTGAAGTGATAAATATTCTGTAACTTTCGTTTCTTCTTTTAAAAATCTGCGTATGTTGTAAATAAGAGATAAATTACAATCGAAGTATTTGTTTATTACGGTTAAATTCGGTTCGGTAAGCGTATGTTGTTTCAATAGGCTTTTTAGAGTTATTTTCAATATATTTTCTTTCGCTTTATCACAAGAAAGATTTTTAGCATTCAAGATAATATCGGTAATTTGTGATAAATTAATTTCCAAAAATGCACCTCTATTAATAGCTGTTGAAACCACTTCATAAAGTTCTTCTGGACAAGAAGAATTGAACATTTCAAAATAGTGAACTGCTATTTCTGATGCATATTTTTCAGAAAACCCTTTTAGTTTTAATTTGGTCTTTTTGTCTTGAAGCAAAACTGCAGCAAAAGAAAAATCTGTATTGGTAAGGTTATCTTTGTTTATAAGATAATCTGCTAATTCTGATTTAACAGAATCTGACATAGTTAAGATGGATGATATGTTGTCCAAAAATTCTAATTTACTGTAGTTCTCAATATATTTACATAATTTGTTTTCATATTTAGGTAGATTTTTGAAAATATTATTTGCCAATAATGTAAAAGCAACTTGAGAGCCATAATATATGCTTTTTGTTTCGCACATTTCTTCTGAATTTATGTCGCTTCCATTTAACTCTCCTAATACAGTATCAATTAAATGGTCTAAATAATAGCCTTTCATTTTTGCTATACATTCTACTAAAAAGATAAATGTATTTTTCCAATAAGAACTTTTTGCTAAATCTTTTAAAACTGTTCGCAAATTCACATCATTAAAGGTTAAAACAATGTGTACTGCGGCAAGAAATTCTTGCATAGAGCGAATAGAAAATCCAATATAACCTTCTTTTATTTCTGATGCGAAATTAATTCTATGTACAATTATAGAATATGTTTGATTCAGCAAATCGTTATAATTAGGCGCAGTTTCTTTAATACCATCCAAGCACAATTTCTCTTTTATCAATTCCTTCATGCGATCTAAAGATATTAATGCATCGCTTCCTTCTGTAGTCGACGAACGTTTTTGTAATTCGTAACCTAAAAGATAATAAACGCCTTCTACAAGATCTTGATTACTATTTAAAATTGACCCCATACCCTTTTGTTTTTCTCTTTTTAAAATAATATCAAAGTATTCTTTAAAAAGAGAATATTTATCTCGAGGAGGTTCGCCACCAGCACGTACTAGTATGGCTATAATAGTTGCTTGCAAAGGAGTTTTCATCATAAAAGCAATTTGCTCATTATCCAAGCCTTGTTTTAGAATTTCTAAATAATTATTGCGCTTTGTGCTATCATCTTCGATAACTTTTAAGAGCTTATTTAAATATTCAAAACAACTTGGTCTATCTAAGGGTATTAGATCTATATGTGTAAAATTTGTTTTGTTGAATTCGCCAACATACCCCTCTGGACGAGTTGTTGCAAAAAACAAAGCATCTGAATCTGCTTGACGCAATTCAATTTCCATAAAACGGTTTATTTCATCCATTAATTCTTTTCTGTTAGAAGTTTCGGGAACTTCATCTAATCCATCAAAGAAAAATGCCCATGAATATTTTTTAAAATATAATCTTAATGTTTCATTGTCAAATTTATGAGACGACTTATCCGCTATGATAGAGGATATATATGTTACTAAGTCAAATGACTTTTTTTCTTTTTGCCTATTATTTATCCAAGAAGAATAAAGTCGCAATTCAATACGGACAGGAACGCGATGGCAAATAGGTAAAGAAATACCATCTTCATATATTCTTTTGATAAAATCTTCCTGTTTTGAGTTAGACATTGTAGAAAAGTTTTTTATAAATGTAACACGATAAATTTGTGCTAAAAATTGACATACTGTTGATTTTCCTTGACCAGCTGATCCTTTTAAAACATATTTGTTTGAATTATTAATTTTATTTCTTTGTTTTGATTTTTGGTATTCTAATGTAGAATATCTGTAGATTTCATTTCCTACATCAATAGCATGAGAAATAAATTTTCCTGTTTTTTCCGTTTCTTCAAATTTAAAATTCAAATCAATATAAACCTTATCTATTGAAACTTTTTCATCTGTGAGTTTTCCAGCTTGCTCCATTCTAGAACAATAATCATCATCAAAAGCTTGCATCAAATAGCGAAAAAACGCATTTTGCCTCTCTGTTTCATGAGCAGTAACATGATCATACAAACTATGTAGAATATCACCCGATAAAATATAACTAGAGTAAGAAGTTGCAACATCCCTATGTCCATCTAAAAATCTAGCTATATCATCGGCGCCGATTATATGTATATTTGGAATTAGAGTTTTGTAATGCTCTGCAATACTATCAATTTTATCTTTTATGCCTTTTTCTGCCACTGGTGTTAACACTATGTTCGTAAAAAAAAGATAGTTGTCTGGAAGCTGCTTTCCTGCTAACTTTTTGTTTTTGAAAGCACTCATTTCTGATTCAAAGCATTCTTTCAACCAAAGATAATCCGCTTTTTTAGTGTTTGGTTCTTTAAACTTTGCTTGAATAATCCAATATCCATCCCAAGACTCAGAACTACTTGGATAAGGGGCCTTACCTTTGAAAGTTGCTTCTCTTTGTCCATCTGAACCATTTCCAAATATACTTACCCCTTCACCAATTATTTTTTTACTTAAAGCTTGTACCAAATGCTCAAAGTTACGTGCTCCAAGATTATTTAATGTATAACTCATAATTTGCCTCCCTATATACTATATTGTATATATTGTGTCAAAACTCTTAGAAAGTAACATTGTTTTCTCGAAAAAAGTTGAACTTTGTCGAAACAGCCAAAACATTATAACTATGCTTGTGCACAATCACAACAAAATTTAATAAAAAGACAATCCCACACATTCGACAAAACTTCAACCTCCTTGTACAATGGTCTTACCAAAATACAAGGAGGATTTTTATATGAATTTACCCAAACACATCACCAACGAACAAACCGGTATCCATTACACCCTTCATGGCGACTATTACCTGCCTGACTTAACACTACCTAAGCCTAAAGACAACCGTCCTATCGGTAAATGGGGTCAGTTTCATCTCAACCACCTTAAAAAGCACTGCAAATCAACATATTACACCTATCTTATGAACGGCACACTTCACGATTACCTTTGTAGTATCAATGACCAAGCAGAAGAAATGTTCAACCGCATAGTGTCACATATGGCTGAGGTAGACGGTACTGACGAAAATCTGAAAGCCAGCGACCAAATGAAATGGGTAGGTCTTATGAATAACTATCGTCACTGTGCCGAAGAAATAGTCTTCGACTCAATAATCTACACCTGACAATATTGGAAAATATTGACTTTTAATTATGTCAGTGCTATACTGATAAAAACATTTGAAAGGCAGGTGGACAAAATGATGAAAAGAATTTACCTAGTGAAGTCAGCTACAGTTTTGTCCGTTTGCAAATAATACTTCTTTTATGCGGATTATGCGTTTCTGATTTCACAGTCAGAGACGCATTTTTAATTTTAAGAAAGAGGTATAATAATGATCGAATTAAAATTTGTAACGCTTAAAAACACGGGAAAACATCACAAAATCCTTGAAAGCATAATGCTTCCTTATTGTAGGGAGCTTGACATCAATGTAGGCAGAGAAACACCTGACGCAACGCTGAAAAAGTTTATTGCGAGTATAGTCAGCATGTCTGAGGATAAAGACAGATTTGTGGAGCTTTGTTATCTTGGTGAAGATTTAATTGGTTTTGCTTACGGTAAGATTGACCGAGAGGAGCACAGAGGTTATGTACGCCCCGACTGGGGATATGTGATGGAGTTTTATGTTAAATCCGAATACAGACGAAATGGCTATGGAAAAGAGATGTACTCTCATCTTGAAAACATATTTAAATCACACGGGGTCAATAATATTTGGCTTACCGCCGATCCTGTAACAGGTGAGCCGTTTTGGAGTGCGGTTGATTTTACGAACAGCGGAGAGAAATCGCCTGAAAATAATCTATACATATACGAGAAAACTATTTAAGAGGAGTAAACTATGAGTATATTTACAAGCGCAAGCGGAAAATCAATTTATCGAGGCTACGACTATTTCCTTAATGATAAGGTTTCGAGTTTTGTCAAAATCAGCGATATCGAATATGAAGCCTTTGTACAAGGCAGTGAAGAAAAGCCGTATAAAGTACATCTTAATATCAACAAACCTAAAACCTCAGTTTGTG
>JAFXDE010000002.1 GCA_017516315.1 Clostridia bacterium
ACACTCTTGCGGTTCCCAAAGTTCATTACGGCTTGGAGCGCCTATGAACTTTGACCGCTGCGCCATCCTCACCTCGCTTTATCGCCAACCGGGCGCACTTCGGCGACGATGCGAAACAAAAGTAGGTCTGCGAAGCTATGACGAGTAAAGGTTTCATTGAAACAAAAATAATAGAGAAACACTTATCCTATTCACCTCGCTTCATCTTCCGCAGGAAGCACTTCGGTAACGATGCATAATAAAAGTAGGTCTGCGAAGCAATGCATACCGAAAGTTTTATTAATAAAAATACAGCGGCATAGCCTACACATTGACGAGCTTATCCCGCTATTGCGCATTGTGAATTTCGCAATTCCGAATTTCGCATTCCGAATTCCGCATTATTGACACTTTTCTGCAAATGATATGTGTATCATTATAGTGAGGTGTTACCGATGAACAAACAGGACTTATGGAATATTTTTATGAAAACAGGTAAAATTTCCGACTATCTGCGGTACAAAAACGCCGTGGACAGCCATCCCGAATTTCTCGATTCGATGGATATGGAGGCCGCCGAGGAATTTTATCTGCACAACCCCCACGCTGAGGAGTTTGATTATGACAATTTTGACGGATGGCATAATAATTAACGAAAAGCCCCTTAAGGACAAGGATAAAATAATTACCGTTCTCACCCGTGAGAGGGGCGTTATCAGCATCTTCGCCAACGGTGCCAAGGTAGGAAAGCACAGCAGTGCCACAGGCCTTCTCGCCTACTCCGACCTTTCTCTGGCAAGCACACGCGGCGACTCCTATGTGCTTAAGGATGCGGTGCCGAAGCAGATATTCTTCCGTCTTCGCGAGGACCTTACGGTTCTTTCGCTTGCTCAGTATTTCGCTGAGCTTACATACGAGCTCTGTCCCCGTGAGGACAGGGCCGATGAGGAGCTTTCACTCATTCTTAACGCTCTTCATCTTCTCTGCGAAGGAAAAAAGGATATTTCTATCATTAAAAGCGTAACTGAGCTTCGCCTGCTGACTCTCGCCGGCTATATGCCCGCCGTGGAATGCTGCTGTGAGTGCGGATGCGACCTTGAGGACGAAACACTCTTTTTCGATGTGTTTACGGGAGAGCTTTTCTGCGAAAAATGTAAGGGCAGCCGAAAGCTTTTTCCCTGCTCTGTCGGTGTTCTGACAGCTATGAGGTATATCTGTCTCGCCCCCGCTAATAAAATTTTCAGCTTTTCCCTTTCCCCCGACGGACTTTCCGCTCTTTCCGAAATCTCAGAAAGATATCTAAAAAGCATAACAAGAAAGAAATTTAAAACTCTCGACTTTTATAAAAAAATGATGTGAGGTTAAAACAATGAATAAACATCATATTTCTTTAGAACTTAATAAAGTACTGGCTCTGCTTACGGAATATACCACCTGCGAGGATGCGAGATATATGGCAGAGCATTTGGAGCCCGAGACCAATTTAGCGCTCGCTAACGCTCTTTTAGGCCAGACAGAGGATGCCCACGCCCTTATGGCGAAATTCGGTGCGCCCTCCTTCGGCTCACTTAAAAACGTAAATAACGCTCTCAGCCGTGCCAATGCGGGGAGTGTGCTTAATATGCGCGAGCTTCTCGATATAGCCGAGGTACTGCGCGTTATCCGTTCCTTAAATGACTGGAGAAGTAAAAATGCCGGTATCACCACCCGTATCGACAGTCTCTTTTACTCTATGTCACCGAATAAATTTCTCGAGGACAGAATAACGGGTGCTATCATCAGCGAAGAGGAAATGAGCGACAACGCCTCCCCTGCCCTCTACGAAATCAGGAGAAAAATCCGTGCCGCATCCTCGAAGGTAAGAGACCAGCTGGACAAGCTCACCAAATCACAGCATTATCAGAAATTTCTCCGTGACTCTATCGTTACCATGAGAAACGGCAGATATGTAGTCCCCGTTAAAATCGAACACAGAAGCGAAATAAGCGGTCTGGTACACGACACCTCCTCAAGCGGTGCCACGGTTTTCGTGGAGCCTGCCGCAGTAGTGGAGGCAAACAACGAAATAAAGGTCCTTCAGGGCAAGGAAAGAGAAGAGATAGAGCGTATTCTCTACGAGCTTTCCGCAGAAGCAGGCGGCTTTTACGAGGGTATAAAGGCAAGCTACGAATGTGCCGTAGAGCTTAATCTTATCTTCGCCAAAGCAAAGCTTGCCTACGCTATGAAGGCTACTGTACCGATTCTCAACGACGAGGGTATCATTAATCTTAAGCAGGCAAGACACCCCTTAATCGACCCGAAAAAGGTAGTTCCCACGGACATTATGCTCGGTGAAAGCTTCGACACCCTAATCATCACCGGCCCAAATACAGGCGGTAAAACCGTCTCAATAAAAACCGTAGGTCTTATGTGTCTTATGGCTATGTGCGGCCTTATGCTTCCCGTAAAGGATCAGAGCCGTGTCAGTGTCTTTGACCGTATACTCGCCGACATCGGTGACGAGCAAAGCATCGAGCAGTCCCTTTCCACCTTCTCGTCACACATGGTAAACATCATAAATATCATCGAGGCTGCCGACGGTAAATCCCTCGTTCTCATCGACGAATTAGGCGCGGGAACAGACCCCATCGAGGGTGCGGCTCTGGCTATCTCTATCCTCGAGCGCCTTCATCATAAGGGGGCAAGAATAGCCGCCACTACTCACTATGCCGAGCTGAAGGCCTACGCCCTGCAGACACCGGGTATAGAAAACGGCTCCTGTGAGTTCGATGTATCCTCTCTCAAGCCTACCTACCGTCTTTTAATAGGTACTCCCGGCCGTTCAAACGCCTTCGCCATCTCCCTTCGCTTAGGTATGGAGGAAGCCATTATCGAAAGAGCAAAGGAGCTCGTCTCCAAGGAAAGCACTCAGTTCGAGACGGTTATCGAATCTCTCGAAAAATCCCGCCAGGAATTTGAGGAGCAGGCAAAGGAGGCAGAGGCACTCAAGGCTCAGGCCGAAATCGAAAAGGCACAGGCACAGAAATACAAGGACAGCATCGAGGAAATGCGTCAGAAGGAGCTGGAAAAGGCTCAGAGTCAGGCTCTTAAAATCGTCGAGCAGGCAAAGCGCAGTGCCTATGCACTTACGGCAGAATTAGAAAAGCTGAAAAAGGAAAGCGATAAAAACGCCGATAAGGCTGAGATGCTCCGTAAGGCAAAGCAGCTGATGAAAAAGGGTCTTGCTGACTTCGACGACATTACTAATCCCGTAGTAGCTGCAGTTATCGAGGATGAGAACTATGTTCTTCCCCGTCCTCTTAAGCTCGGTGATGAGGTTTTCCTCGTAGATATGGGAAAAACTGCCACAGTTACCGCCCTCGAGGACAGGAAGGGAAACATCGAGGTGCTTGCAGGCATTATGAAAATGCGCACTCCCGTTTCTAATATCCGTCTTGCCGAAAAGGCTAAGGCCAACGCAAGCAAAAGCCGAAGCGTACCCAATAAAAGAGAGCATATATTCTCCCCCGGCAGTGAGGCACAGACCCGATGTGATTTAAGGGGTATGAACATCGAAGAGGGTATTATCGAGCTGGAACGCTACATAGACCGCGCTCTCAGACTCGGTCTGGGTGAAATCACTGTAATCCACGGCAAGGGAACAGGCGCCCTCAGAAAGGGTATACAGGAATATCTCCGTAAGTGTAAATATGTAAAAGCCTTCCGTCTCGGTGTTTACGGCGAGGGTGAAACAGGCGTTACAGTCGTAACGCTGAAATAAATCAGATAAGCGCAGAAGCATAATTTTCACTAAAGCTTCTGCGCTCTGCTTTTGTCGGAGCCGCTAAGGCTTCATATTTGCTGAAAGAGTTATTTTACCCATAAAACCAAAACCACAAAGCCTTTATCCCTTTACCTATACACGGGAAAATCCCCTTTTTTGCACACTTTACGCAAAAGTCTGCCCCATTTCAGTAAAATAAATTTTACTTTCAAAAAGCTCTTGACAAGTGTATTTTTTTCCTCTAAAATTAATATATGACAGATAATTTTTCTCTTCACAAAGAGGATTTATCCTGTCTTCTTTTATTTTTCGGACAAAAATTTTTTAAGCTGCAAAGGAGGAAAAAATATGAGAAACAGAGCATTGGTTTTACACCACGATTTTATTGATATGTTTTATCTGCACACTGACGAAGAGATAGGTCAGCTTATCAGAGCAGCCTTCAAATACGACATAAGCGACAACGCTACCGATTTCGAGGACAGAATGATGAGGGCGAGCTTTCTGAGAATTATGGATTTTATCGACAAAAACAAAAGGAAATACGAGGAGGCCTGTGAGCGCCGTGAGGCCGCCGCAGAAAGATACAGGATAAAAAGAGCTCTCGACGGAAGAGACAGTGAATATTAAAAAATTTTCTCCGCCCTATATATAAATTATAAATCAAAATTAAAATCAAAATCAAAGATAAATTACAATTACAAAGACAAAGACAAATACAAATACAAATAAAAGGCGCTCCCTTCGGAAACGCCTTTTCGCTCTTTCTGACTGCCTTTTGACAGAGAAAATTATTTTTTGATTCTTATGCTTTTAACGCTGCTGAAAGCACCGTAGACCTTTTTACTGTTTACGGTCTTATAGCCTCTGATTTTTACATAATACTTTTTATTCTTTTTAAGCTTCTTAACCGTGGTCTTTACTGTCTTGCCCTTTTTCACCGTAACCTTTTCGGTGGTCTTAGAGGTGAATTTCTTGCCCGTGGAAAGATAAAGCTGATAGCCGTCAGCACCGCTGAGCTTCGTCCAGGTGGCGGTAAGAGTACCGCTTTTCGAGGATTTAAGGGTTTTCAGCTTTCCTGCGGCTACCTTGGTGGCAGTTTTAACTACGGAAGAGTAGGAGCCCCGGTTGCCGCCTGCGTAGGCGCGCACCTTGAAGCTGTAGGCCTTGCCGCTTTTAAGCTTTTTAAGGGTGTAAGATGTTTTGTCGGTTTTTACGGTGGTCCACTTTTTACCGTCGGTGGAATAGCTTACCTTGTAGCCCTCGGCACCCGTTACCTTTTTCCAGGTAAGCTTGATGTAGGAGGAAGAGGTTTTACTCACCTTTAGGCTTTTCACCTTGCTGAGAGTCTTACGCTTTACGGCTTCCTGCGCCTTGATAACAGTGCCGCATACCTCGCAGTGACTGCCCTCGGTTTTGCCGTCCTTTTTATAGGTGGGCGCTACAGCCTTATCCGTAACGGCAGTATGCCCCTTTTTAGCTACGGACTCAGTGTAGCTGTAGCCGCAGTCGCAGCTGTAAAGCCTTGTGCCTGCCTTGGTGCAGGTAGGCTCTTTGGACAGGGTGGCTTTATAGGAATGACTGTGAGAGTCGACAAGACAGGAAACTCCCCCGTCTCTTCCCGAAAAGTCATTTTTATCTATGGCAAAGGATGCTCCTGCTCCGGTAAGAGTGGTTTCCGAAAACTGATTGAAGGTCCAGTTCCCGGGCATTTTGTAGCCTGAGTTTCCGTAAAAGCCGGAAGAAAGACTGCTTACGAAGCTGAAATTGGCATAGCCCTTTTCCGTCACTGTCAGACAGACTCCCTTCGAGCCGTAAACGCCGACCTTGTAACGGCTTTTCGCCATTTTCTCCCTTATGCTTTTAAAGTAGGAGAGAATGTTCCCGTTTATCTGAGCACGGGTGGCATCGAAATCCACGGCGAAATAAATGACCGTGCTTTCGGGAAGACCCAGCTTATAGGCGGCATCCATAGCCTTTTCTGCATCCTCGGCACCCTTTGAAGCGGTGAAATAGGAGTATTTCGTTCCCGCAGTCTGATAAATGGGGAAGAAGCTCATTCCCGAGGCGAGGATAATTTCCGCTTCCTCTCTCGTAAGAGCCTTGTCGAAGCCTGAGGAGGCATTGGTAAGGTATCTGCCTATGTATCTGTAGCCCTCACTGTAGAGAAGCTCTGCCTTTTTTTCGTCTAAAATGGTGGCACTGTCAGACGCCACTGCCCCTCGGGAGCTGTCACCGGGAGCTGTCAGCAGTCTGAGCCAGGTGTCAAGCTCAGCCTTGCCCGTAGCCTCGATTCCCATAAGAGTCTGAAAATCGGAAAGAGCCTTCTCTGTTTCGCTGTCGAAAACTCCGTCACATTCCCCCGAGGAAAAGCCGTTCACATAAAGAGCGTACTGCAAAAGCCTCGTAAAGCTCTTAATCTGCTTGGCTGAATAGCTTTCAGACGAATAGGAAAGGGCGCTGCCGCTGTAGGGAATGTCGGGACAGCATTTTTTCGTAGTCGGGCCGAAATTTCCGTTTGCGACACCTGTAGGCAGACCCTCGAGTGCCTGCAAGGCGAAGATAAGAGCCTTACACATATAGGGTGAGGGTACGCCGTCGAGGGGAATATAATCGATATAATCGGAGAATTCTGTGTTAAGATACTGCTGAATTTCCTTTATTCTGCTGTCCGATGTGCTTTCTGCACCGAGAGAAGAGAAGGAAAATGAGGTCAGAATAAAAACCAAGCTCATCAGTAACGGGACTATTTTTTTCATATATGGCCTCCTTTCCGTTATCTCCTTTATTTTAACAAAGCTTCTTTATATTAAGTTTAAAGGTTAATTCTAGTTCTTCACCTTGTCCGAAGGCTCTTACTTAAGCATTCCGTGATATCTTCCCATCCAGTAAGGAAGCGTATAGGTAGTAGAGCCTTCCATTTCGTTAGGATTATGGTTGTTATCCATTTCGTAGGTTGAGCCGTTGTATTTGTGCATTGATCTTTCGTCAGCGGGTGCTACTGCCCAGTCAAGCTTTCCGAGAGCGAGCACCATACCGATGAGCTTAAGGATGCTGTTATCGGAGTTCCAGAATAAAGGAACCTTCTTGGTAAGATCGAAGGAAAGCTCACTTGTTCCGCCGATACCTACATCGTCAAGATCAAGCTCTGCAATATCATCTCTCTTTGAGTTAGAGGCAAGATAGCGTCTGGTGTCGATAGGATGACGGGAAAGAACCCAGGATGCAGTTTCCGTAAGGCTGTTTCCGTAAGCATCGGTCATTTCGCTTTCGGGATAAGCGAGCTGGTAAATATAGTACCAGAGAGCGTTTTCGCTGAAGCTCATCGAGTACCACCAATCGCTGAGACCCTCTCTGTAATAGCTGAGAAGCTCTTCGTCGTCCTCCATCTGGAAAAGAAGATAGTAGCCGAGCATAGCCATTTCTTCGTCAGAGTAATTGAGAATAATTCTTACGAGAGATTTGAACATCTCTGTACCTACGAGAGGACGGAGAATGAAGCCGAGAACGGGAGAAACGCTGTTAGCGAACTCGAGAACGCACATTTCGTATCTCTCTTTTTCCTGGGTCATAATCTTAGCGTACTGATACTGCTCGTCGAGAGCTGCCATTCTGTACTCGTCCTCCCACTTCTGCTCACCTGTGAGGTAATGTGCGAGCTTGAATACATTGAGACAAACGAGAGTCTGAAGCGGTGCGCCGCCTAAAACCTGTCCGTTATGAAGATAGGTTCTGGAGAATTTACCCCAGGTGGTAGGCTGACCGGAGCCGTCTACGAGACAGTAGCTGTTATCTACGAGATGCTGTGCAAACTTATCTACGGCATTTACGATAAGAGCCTTTAATTCCGGATCCTCGTCGCCTAAAATATCATAAGCCAGCTTGTAAAGGAAGAGATGGCCGATAACCTCGTCAGCACTTGTGTCGCCCTTATAGAAGATATCCTCTACATCGTAGCCTGCACCGATAAGGTCATTCCATAATCTTTCGGGGATTTCCTTGGTAGCGTCTACCTTTAGACCGCGGTAGTTTTCATAATGGAGAAGATAATCGGAGCCGTCGGAGTTTTTCTTGGTAGAAATACCCGTAGCTGTTCCGTCACCGTTATGTGACCAGTAGGCATAGCCGTCATAGTCGAATTTTTCGTCCTTGAAGGAGTAGGTTCTTGCCCAGAAACCTTCAAGCAAACGGGTTCTTTTAGCGTAGGCCACATCCTCTGCGCCTAAGGTGGTATCTGACCAGGAGGCGCTGTCTTCTACGGCGAGATTACCCTCATCGTCCTGGATGTAGGAGGGAATACCGTAAAGCATATACTTGGCATTCATCTTATCAAACATAGTGGCAGGACTTTCAAAGGGAACATTCTGTCCGTAGTTTCCGCCCTCGATAAGAGCACCGGGAGTGTAATACTTACCCTTATCGTAATCGGTAACGCCGCCGTTTCGCTGAGCTCTTACGAAGCTTTCGGTGGTGCCGTCACGCATAGAGATGTATGTAAGGAGAACTACTGCCTCTGTAGCAAGAGTAGCTGTCTTTCGTGCAGCCTCGATTTCAGCGGCGGTAGCTGTCGGGTCGTCGCGGAGAACTGCGTATCTCATAAGCTCGCCTGCTCCGTACATCGAGGTCCATAAGCCGTCGTTGTCGCTTTCATTGGGAACCCACTTTCCGTCGATAAGGAAGGCCTCGGAAACCATACCTCTTCTGGAAACATATTTCTGAGTATTTTCGCTCATCATAGCAGCCTTGTCTGTGCCGTTGATTCCGAGCATTTCGATGTGGGTATAGCCCTCTTCCATAGCTGTCCAGATGCCGTTTTTACCGTCAGCGAAAACAGCTAAAACCTTGCCGTCGGTGGTGTCGGCTGAATAGAAATATCTGTCACCCATAAAGCGCTGAAGCTTATCTCTTTCGTTAAGGGCATTTTCATCACTGCGAAGTACGCCGTAATCGGTTACGGTCCATACTGCACCGTCAGCAGTAGTAGCTGTCTGCGCATCGGCATAGCCACTCTTATCGGCTATCTCAGCAGGCACATCCTTACTGCCGATCTCGTACCTTGTTACTATCTTCTGGAGTGTTTCGTTTTCGGCCACAGCCTCACCCTGATAGTCTATTTTGGTTTTCTGCACATCACTCTTCGTAGCCTCGGAAACTACCTTGAGAGTAACGCTCGACTCGTAGCCCTCGGCGTTTACGGCCTTTATAACCGCTTCGCCCTCTTTAAGAGCCGTTACTCGGCCGTAGACATCCACAGAAGCCACATCTGAGGGCTCTGCCGTCCACTGCACATAGTTGCTGGTGTTCTGCGCGGCACAGTCCACGCTTCTGCTGTCGCCTATTTCCATTTCCCAATTTTCGGGAACGATAAGGCGAATCGATGCATTCTTGCCGAAGAAAAGTGCAGATGCAGGAAAGCAAGTGCTGAAGGCTAAAACTGCTACAAGAACAAGAGCAATAATTTTCTTCATAAAAACATCTCCTTTTTATTTTTAAGGTTGATATTATAATAGCACTTTAAATAAGTAACAGTCAAGATATTGTCAGGCTTTTGGTGGAAATATTAATAATTTTTTATCGCAAACGGAGTCAGGGGTAAAGGCAGAAATGCAGTTTGATTGTTTTTGTTTCAATGAAGCTATTAGTCATCATAGCTTCGCAGAGTAATGCCGTAGGGGATGGCGTCCCCGACATCCCGATTTCTGCGGTGGACCGAGTATATATTGTAAGCGAGTTGACCCTGCTTTACTGTGCCGTGGTTGTTAATTGTTTTCGTTTCAATGAAGCTTTTAGTCGGCATCCGCTCGAGCTGCATCGTCACCGAAGCGCCCGCAGTGCGGGATGAAGCGAGGTGAATAGGATAAGTGTTTCTCTATTATTTTTGTTTCAATGAAACTTTCAGTCGGCATCGCTCAAGCCGCTTGGGCTTTTACTTTGGCACAGGCGAGCGCCAAAGTAAACAAAGCGCCCATTTTTTGCCTCGGGAAACTACCGTTCCCCTCAGGGGCCGCCTTCGTAAACTCGGCGGAGACAATGAACTGCCGTTCTGCATTAATGTTTATGTTGTTCTTACTTGCCTTCTTAAGCGGTGCTTCTGCTGTTTCACCTTTCAGTACCTCCTTACGAAACGCTCTACAGAGGTTGCCCCGTGGCAGGGGCAAAGACAGCCGATAAAGCTTCAGATTTATAGAAAGGTTTTCGCTAACCTTTATTCCTTTTACGCTCATAAATCCAAAAGCTCGGAGGTTTTTCCTTTATGACGTTTTCCCCCACGTTTTAAATATATGTTTCAGTAGAGAGCCCGTAAAGAGGGAGGACGCATCTTGGTGTGGGCATAAAAATGAACTACGGGAAAACCCGACGGAAAACGGAGCGAAAATACTTTTTCCTACGGTGCGAAATGAAATTTTTCGGTAGTGCTGTATGTAAAAACCTTTTCTACGGCAGACTGAGGCGGTAACGAAAACTTATTCATCTTACCTTTTTCCGAAAATATTTCTGCTTTCGCATCCGACTAGTGGTATATTCCCTGTCAGCCAAAAAGCGCTTTTGGGTACTTTTGGCAAGGACAAAAGTACCTCTGCGAAGCTGTGACGAGTAAAAGATTCATTGAAACGAAGAACCCTCTCCGTCAACCTGACGGTTGCCACCTCTCCTTTCAGGCGAGGCTTAATTTGGCTCTCCTGAAAGGTAATTCCCCTTTTAGGTAATTCCCTCTGTTAGAGGGAGTGTCACGGAGTGACGAGGGAGTGCCCGTTCTCGGAGAGAAAAATGTCTGCAAAGCAGACAAAAGGGTTCCCGTTTCTGGAAGAAAAGCTGTCACGCAGTGACTGAGAGGTC
>JAFXDE010000013.1 GCA_017516315.1 Clostridia bacterium
TGAAGCCATCTCCAAGATAAGATATCCCATAGCATAAGCTAGTAAGACCCCTCAAGGACTATGAGGTTGATAGGTTGCATGTGTAAGTGCAGTGATGCATTCAGCTAGGCAATACTAATAGGTCGAGGGCTTGACCATATTTCCTTGGTTCAATGCTACAATATCTCGCTTTACTTCCTTTGTTCAGTTTTGAAGGTACATCAGACAGTCTACGAAAGTAGGCTGTTTTCTTTTTTAGGTAAAAATTAAGCCGGGCATAACGCTCGGCTCTTGTATTTATTTATGCTGATAAATTAAAAAGCTCGTAATATCCGGCAGTATCAAGGAATTTGAAGACCAAGGTATTGAAGAATGTTACGCCTTAAAAACTGTTGTAATTAATAAAGGTAAATTAAAGAATATAAGCAACACAAGTATCGAAAATTGCCATAAATTACAATCAGTAAGTATACCTAATAACGTTGAAAGTGTAGGATCATTACTCGGATGCTGGGAACTGAAGGAATTTTCTGTTGACGCAAGCAATCCCTATATTTGTAGCATAGACGGAGTAGTTTTCAGTAAAGACAAAACAACCTTGATTAAATACCCACAAGGAAAAATAGTAGACGAATATGTAATACCGTCTACTGTAAGAATTGTAACAGACTGGGCTTTTTATGATGCTGATTTACCGAAGGTATTTGTGCCGAAGACCGTGGAAACATTAAAGGAAACCGCATTTGGTTTTTGTTCGGCTGAGATTTACACGGATGCTTCCAAAGCTCCGTCAAAATGGAAAGATGCACTTGTAGGCAGAGTAGTTCATTATAAACAGTTAGCTAAAGCTGAAATTACAGTAGGCACGGTCAAAAAGCTTTCAGCTACACAAACTACAACAACTATTACACTGAAATGGAATAAAGTAGCCGATGCGTAAGGTTACAGAGTATATAAGTACAATTCAAAGACAAAGAAGTATGAAAAATTCAAGGATGTAACAAAGACAAGCCTTAAGATTAGTAAGCTTAAGGCAGGTACCGCTTATAAATTCAAGGTCAGAGCATTTAAAAAGAACGGCAAAAAGACAGTATGGGGCAAATACTCTGCTGCTTTGGAAACAGCTACAAAAACCAAAGCTCCTGTATTATCTAAGCTCACTGCAGGCAAAAAAACAACTCACCGCCACCTGGAAAACCGTCAGCGGAGCTACGGGCTATGAGGTAGTATATTCCACCTCTAAGAAATTCACTAAGAAAACCACTAAGACTGCTACAATCAAAAAGGCAAAGACCAAGAAAACTACTATTAAAAAGCTTAAGAAGGGCAAGAAATATTACTTCAAGGTCAGAGCCTATAAGACAGTTGACGGCAAGAAAATCTACGGTGCCTTGAGTTCTGTAAAGAACGTAAAGATTAAATAATCAACCTCTCCGTCAATCTGACGGTTGCCACCTCCCCTTAGCCAAGGGGAGGCTTTTTTCACCGACACCTCTCCTTTCAGGCGAGGCAAATATAGCTTTGGGTGAGACTTAACCCGGCTCTCCTGAAAGGTAATTCCCCTGTGAGGGGAAATGTCCCAAAGGGACAAAAGGGTGCCCGTCTCCCGGAGGGAAATCTGTCAAAAAGTGACTGAGATATATTTATTAAAAATAATAATATATCTTGACAAGAGTGTAATCAGCGGTATAATCTTAATGACTATTTATTCAGAAAGTGAAAATATCTATGAAGAACAAAAAGGTCGATATGCTCACGGGAAGCCCTCTTAAAAGCGTTGTACGCTTCGCCTTACCCATTATGGCTTCCTCTATGCTGCAGTATAATTACAGTCTCGTAGACAATATAATAGTGGGCAGATATGTGTCCTCCGATGCGCTGGCGGCAGTCGGTTCTGTAGGTCCTATCGGATCTTTTATCGTAGGTGCGGCTCTCGGTCTCACCAGCGGCTTTTCTATCCCGGTAGCTCACGCTTACGGTGAGGGGGACAGGAAAAAGCTCTCACATTACGCCGGCGGAAGCATCAGTCTTGCCTTTCTTATAGGCCTTATTTTAGTGGTGACCTCTCATATTCTCTCTGGGCCGCTGCTTCGATTAATCGGCACACCCGACGAAATTATCGGTCTTGCCTCAGCGTACATAAACATTCTTTATTACGGCATACCCTTTCAGATGCTTTCGAATAATTTTACCGCTATTTCCCGAAGCGTAGGCGAGAGTAAAAAGCCGCTTTATTTTTTTTGTGTCAGTGTGGTTGTAAATTTCATTCTTGACCTGCTTTTCGTAAAGGAATTCCGATGGGGCGTGGAGGGCGCCGCTGTGGCTACACTTATTTCGCACATGGTAGCCTGCAGTCTGAACGGCATTTATGTCCTTCGCTTTAACAGGCAGGTAAGTATTTCGAGGAAGGATTTAAGGATAGACAGGCGCACGGCCTGGAGGCAGATTAAGCTCGGCATACCCGTATCTCTGCAGTTTACGGTAACCTCTGTGGGTTCTATGTGTCTGCAGAGCGTGGTTAATTCCTTCGGCACCTCCGTAATAGCCGGCTTTACTGCGGCGGGCAGAGTAGAACAGCTCACGAACATACCTATGTCAGGTCTCGGTGTAGCTAATCAGACCTTCGTCGGACAGAACTACGGAGCTAAAAATTACGAAAGAATACTTTCCTCGGTAAAGAAAATTTTTATGCTCGATGTATGTATTTCCGTAGTGATGAGTCTTCTGCTGTTTACGATTTGGGAGCCGGTGGTATCGCTCTTTCTTACAGAGGAAAATCCGGAAATTATGGCCGCGGCATCAAGGTATATTCTTGCCGTCGCACAGTGCTACAGTCTGGTCGCTATCCTGTTTGTAATGCGTAATACTTTGCAGGGCCTCGGTTTTACTTATGCTAATTCCGTAGCAGGTATAGGTGAATTCTTCGGCAGGCTTTCCATAGCCTTTATTCTTACTCCGGCACTCGGCTTTGATGCTGTTTGTTATGCGGGACCTGCCGCCTGGCTTTTGGCGGATATACCACTTATTATCATTTATCTTCGTAAGGCAAAACAATTCCGTAAACTCTTGCCGAAAAAGGGAAAAAATGTAAACCGTTAACAAAAAATTAATAAATCATCTCCTTTTATGTGTTAAAATTATCTATGCAAAAAACAAAAAAAGGAGATTTTTTATGAGTTTACAAAGTATTATTGACAACAGAGAAAAGTATGCGCAGTATATGGTAGATGAAATCACTCATATCTGTACAAAAATTCCCAAGCGCGGTCCCGGTTCTGAAGGTGAAAAGCTTTCCTGTGAGTATATGGGAGAGAAAATGAAGGAGCTTGGTTGTGACAGAGTAGCCGTTGAAGCCTACAAGGAAAATCCCGGTTCCTTCTACGGTTGGATTTACATAACCATCAGCTGCTGCTTCCTCGCACTCGCTTCTTATTTCTTTATGCCTGTTCTCTCGATCGTTTTCATCATAGCCGGACTTCTTCTTTGCGTGCTTCAGTTCGGTCTTTATAAAAAGACTGTAGATAAGCTTTTCAAAGAAGAAACAGGTCATAATGTTCACGGCTTTAAAAAGCCTACAGGTGAAGTTAAGCGCCGTATTATCTTTAACGGTCACCCCGACGCTGCATGGGAATGGCCCTTCAAGTATATGTTTACTTGGCTCGGCTTTGATATTCATATGGTAGTTTGTTTTATCGGTGCATTCTATACTCTTGGTATTGCCATTGCTAAGCTTGCCGGTGTTCTCAGCGATGAACTCGCTAAAACACTCGGTCTGATCGCTCTTGTATTTGTTCCTTTTTGGTTTGCTTTCTACTTTATGTGGAACAGCAAAAAGGTTGTAGACGGTGCCAACGATAACCTTTCAGGCTGTTATATCGGTATGGCAATTCTTAAGGCTCTTCATGATGAAGGTATTGAATTTGAAAATACAGAAGTCGGCGTTGTTCTTACCGGTTCTGAGGAAGCAGGTCTTCGCGGTGCTATGGCATGGGCTGAAAAGCACAAGGATGAGCTTCAGGATGTTCCTACCTTTATTTATTCTTATGACGGTATAGCTCAGTCTGAATATCTTATGGTTAATTACCGTGACCTTAACTCCACAGTAAAGGCTGACAAGGATGTCGGAGATCTTTTCTATGAATCCTGTGAAGAACTCGGAGTTCCCTGTAAGAAGGGTGCAGTTCCTCCTCTCGGCGGTGCTACAGACTCAGCAGCATTCTCTCAGGCAGGCTTACGTGCAGTAGGTATGACTGCTCTTAACCACGCACTTCCCGACTTCTATCACACCAGACTTGACACTCCCGATGCACTTAATCCCAAATGTCTCGCAGACTGCTTCGCAGCAAGCGTAAAGGCACTCGAAAAGTTCGATAAGGGTGCTAAGCAGTAATTTTAAGGCAAGAATAAAAAGGACCTCTCTGTGATTAGCAGAGAGGTTTTTATATGGGTTGAAGTTTGCGGGAATAATGTGATATAATAAATTTTACGGGGGTGAATAAAATGTCACATATTTTTGCAAACACACTAAACACTCGTCCGATTTTTGAAAACAGTCTGAAATTTATAAGGAGCGATGTGCCTACTGAAATTACAGAAGGTGAGATACAATGGTTGCTTACAAATAATATTGTAACTGTGGTAGATTTAAGAACTGCTGAAGAACGAGCCAAAAAAGAATGCCCGCTGATAAAAGATGACAGATTTTCATATCACTGCTTTACTCTTGCAGGCGGGGACAAGATTCCTCCTACCGTTGATGATGTATCTGAATCATATATTGGTATGGTTGATTCACAATTCGATAATTTAATTGAGTTTTTATCAACTATAGAATCAAATGTTCTGTATTTCTGTAATGCCGGTAAAGACAGAACGGGAGTTTTGTCTGCTGTTCTCTTATATAAATCCGGAGCTGAATTAGAATATATCATTGAAGATTATATGAAAACAAAAGACAACCTGGAGAAAGCTCTGAATGATTTTGCAAAGAGCGAACCGAACATTGATATAAATGTTATCACTCCCTGCAGACGGTATATAGAAGAGTTTCTTGACCGATATATTAATCGTAACAAATAATGGTGTTAACGCAAAAGCTGCTCTCACGATGAGGGCAGCTTTACATTTTTTATCACTTATTGTTCAGGTATATATAGTAGAAATTTTTATTCTCTGAACTTCTGAATAAAACACCGTTATGTTTGAGTATAACTTTGTTTGATGGTATATTGTCAATATTAGCGCCTATTTGCACCGTTCCGATATTAAGATTTTCACATTCTTCGAGTAATAAAGTTAAAATGGCATTTCCGTAGCCCTTGCCTCTTTTTGTGTTCCGTATAGCATAACCTATATGTCCGCCTGTTTGCTCTAAGCTGTCGTTAAGATAGTGGCGAATTCTTCCGTATCCTACAGGTAAATCGCCATCGTACAACCAATATGAGGTCTGAGGCACCATCCATTTTTTCAGTTTGCCGTTATCTACCTCATATTCTTTTTTGAGCCATTTTCTGAACTCTTTATATGTCATTCCGTTTACCTTATTGTGAAAGCCGTTATCGTTACAGGCTATTTCCTGCAGCATATCATATATTTTCTCACCATCATTCAAGGAAAGCTTTTTAAGGAAAAGCATATTGGCACCTCCTATGTTAAAAATATTTCTTTTATTATAGCATTCATATTAAATATTATCAACGGAATAGTTTTATTTTTGCCTCGGTATCATAATCATAATGAAGCCACTTTTTTAGTAGTCTCTCAACGAAAAAAAAGACAAGCCTGAAGGGGACACTCCGTAAGGAAGTTGTCCCCTTCTGCTTTTATAATCAGCCCAAAAGATTGAATTGTAGGTATAAATCAATCTATACGGAGGATTACATAATGTCAAATATCATTGAAGAATTATTCTACGGAAACCTTGAACCGCAAGAGCTCACCACAGAAATAACGCCAAAACTCAAAAA
>JAFXDE010000014.1 GCA_017516315.1 Clostridia bacterium
TTACTATGCCAACAAGACACAGCAAAATAATTTTGCTGTTGTTGAAAGTTGGATAAAGAAAGAGCAATTCCGCAAAATAGCGGGGGAATTGCTCGAGATAATTAAATATTGTTCTATCGAGTGAACTATACAAAATCAATATTTTATATACTTAAGGGGAATTATAAATGCTGAAGATAAAGGTCAAAGCTTTTTAATTCCGTCTACAATGTAAAAACTTTCTATTCCGCAAATAATTACCGTATAATATATTTTAGCACTATTCAAATTTTTACAGAAAGATGCAAACAAATCAGCATCTGAATACATTTACAATAATAACCAATGTTCCGAGCTTGTAAATACTATCAATTAAATACTATGTCTTTTAATTATAAACTTTCTTAGTAAGTAATCAGTTAAGACTATTAATGAAAAAATTCAGCTTAAATTCAAAATAACTCCTCAATATCAATTTTTCCTATTTAATCAGTTTTTTGTTGATGATACTTTCATCGTTTAAAAAAAACTGATTAAACGGATTTTTTTTGAACTAAACTGATTTTAATAATATACTTGACAAACTACACAAAAATTTTGTATAGTTGATATATAATCATTAAGGAGAAATAATTATGGCGGATTATATTGACAGAAGCATTTTGCCTGACCTTGTAAATGAGTACATAAGTGAGCTTAGCGTAGTTAAAGGGAGAAGCAATCAAACCGTAAATGAATATATTTCAGACCTCAGACTGTTTTTCAGATTTCTTGTCGCAAAAAGCAAAGGTCTCCAATCCCCCGATGAATTAGAAAAAAATTTTGATATGTCTTACATCGATGTAAGCTTTATTTCGAAAATCACCTTAAAGGATGTTAATGAATTCTTAATATATTGCGCAGGCAACCGTTCTAATAATACTACTACGAGATCAAGAAAAGCTTCTTCCATTCGCGGCTTTTTTAAATATGTTTCTGATAAAATGCACTATATAGATGTTAATCCCGTCTCACAGTTAGAGGTAGCGAAAAGAAAGAGAGAGCTCCCCCGTTATCTTACTCTCGAAGAAAGCATCCAGCTTCTAAACAGCGTCGAGGGTCCGAATAAGACCCGCGATTACTGTATACTGACCCTTTTTCTTAATTGCGGTTTAAGACTTGCTGAGCTGGTTGGCCTTAATGTAAGAGATGTAAACCTTACAGAAAAAACTATGGTTGTAACCGGTAAAGGTAATAAACAGAGAAAGATTTATCTTAATAAGGCATGCGTCGATTCCCTTACAGCTTATCTTCAGGTAAGACCGCAGAATAATTTAAAAGGAGACGACAGAAACGCTCTTTTTATAAGCAGATTAAACAAGAGAATCGGAAGACAAGCCGTTCAGCTTATGGTTTATCATTATCTTGAGGTAATCGGCCTTGACGGTCAGCATTATTCTTGCCACAAATTAAGACATACGGCTGCTACTCTTATGTATCAGCACGGAAATGTTGATGTTCTTGTTCTGAAAGAAATGTTGGGACACGAAGCTATAGCTACTACTGAAATATACACACATCTGGAAAGTAAACAGCTGCGTGAGGCGGCAAAAAGAAATCCCCTAAGCAAAGAATTCGAACCGTCAGAAGCTGAATAGCTTAGAAAAGCTTACGGCAAGGATGCAATCAATAAGCGACGATAACAACATCATCACAACAGCAAAGACGATTCTGACTGTGTAGTATGTACGGTAGCTTTCTGTCTTGCTCTCCCCTTTTAATACACTCTTTATTTTAATAGAATTATCTATACAAGACTGCATCAGAAATATAACCGAAAAAATCAGCAGAAATTTCCCCGGTGTAAATATAAGCAACGAGTATTCCAGACCCTTTAAGCCGAAGGATGAATATAAATATGTGTTTACCACTCCGATACCTATAATTTTAATGAAGCCTATAATAGGAATTATCAGATATCCGATTGAGCTTGAACCGAGTATTACAGCAAAAACTACAAAAGGTAAATTTGATAAAAATAATCCGGTAAAAACCTCTGTTTTTGTTCCACAGGTAAATTCACTGTAAAAGCTGTTGAAGCTTTCTTTTATACCGTCAGAAAGATAGTTTTCTGAAAGAATATATATAACAGTTCCCGAGATTATGGCAGAGGCAACTACCAGAAATACAATAATGTTAATTCTTCCTCTGAACGAATCCTCGCTCTTTATGGTTCCTTTTGAGATTACGGCACTGATTTTCATAGTATTATCCCCTGCTTACTTTAGTCTTATGTTTACAGCAACTATTCCGCCAACTGCCGATAAAATAGTAGCTGTGAGAAATGTAATTATAATGCAGAGGTCAGGCTTGAATGAATTCATAATAAGTGATACTATAATAAAAGCAGCATTTAACGGTAAAGCACTTATAATCCCGCAGATTATGCCTTTTTTCCGTTCCTTTATCCCTGCTAAAGCTCCGCAGACAAAGGACACAATTCCGATAAATACCAACGAATAAACAAACATCGAATCTGATTTTATATCACATACGACAGCTATCATTGTAAAGCCTGAAAATATCACAAGAGAAACAAGGATATTAATTATTTGTAATTTAATAAAGCTGTGAAGCTTTGTACTTTTAGTGTTATTTCTTTTTCTTTCAGACATAAAAATACCCCTTTCATATTACTACTAATGAATATGAAGGGGGATACTTTTTTATGACGGATTATTAGTCCTTGTTTTCTTTTGCGGCCTTCTTTTCAGCCTTAGCCTTTTCAGCAGCAGCCTTGGCAGCTTCTCTTTCAGCCTGCATTCTTTCTGTAGCAGTGTTATTGATCTGTACAGCCCAACGCTTAATCATCATTCTGTTTCTATCAGCGCCTGTTTCGATGATAAGAGAATCTTCCTTGGTAGTAACAACCTTACCGCAGATACCGCCGATAGTAGTGATTTCATCACCGACTTCTACAGCATCACGCATTGCCTGTTCTTCCTTTTGTCTCTTCTTCTGAGGACGAATCATAAGGAAGTACATGATTGCGAACATACCGGCAAGCATAATGAACATTGATGTTGATGAGCCGGTCTGTGTAGTTGTAGCAGTTAAAAATAACATTTTAGATTTCCTCCAATATTTAAAAATTCCATAATATTATAGCAGAACTAATCTAAAAAATCAATAGTTTCTGAGAATAATGAAGATTTTATGCGAATTGCTCCATACCTTCTGTCAATAACTGCTTTCTGATCAGCGTGTAAGCAATTCCGTCTGCTCTTTTCTGTATTTCATCAGCCAAAAGTGACGGATTTACATTTGTAGTGCTGCCGGCAGGAAGAATAACCGAAACTTTCACTCTTTCTCCGAAGGAAGAAACAGAATAATCTTTTATAAATTCAATAAGATTAATATCCTTTAAAACTTTATGTCTGCCTTTTTTTCCGAGCTTTTGTACAATAAGCTCATCCTGTGAGAGCATACCGTTAATTAAGCCTACAATTTTATCGGAATTACCTTCGCAGTCAAAAAAGATATCGAACTCACCAAAGGTGATTTTTTTAGGATCAAAAACAGGATCAGAGACCTTTATAATCTCTATTCCGGGAGGCATATTATCCTTAAGCATAGCGAAAATTTCTTCGTTTGTACTGTCCCCTTCTATTCTCATATCCATACTCTCACATAAGCTTTCCATTCCGAGAGAAAGAGGCAAAGCAAAGGTGATATAAGGATGAGGGTTGTAGCCCTCGGTATACCAGAGAGGTACCTTAGCTCTTCTGAGAGCTCTCGTCATAGCACGCATAAGGTCGAGGTGCGACACATAGCGGCTCATACCCATTTTTTTAAACCATACTCTTACGCATCGCATCACATTTACCTCCGTTCAGCATATTTGTACCGCAGCCTGCACATTTAATTTTACAGTGAGGTGTGGTTTCGTTTTCGTAAGCCTTTTTACTTTCGGAAATAAGAAATTCCTTTCTGATTCCGTAGTCAAGGTGATCCCAAGGAAGAATTTCTTCGTATTCTCTCTTTCTGCTTGAATAGAAAAGAGGATCTACTCCGCATTTTTCGAAGGCCTCGAGCCAAACATCAAAGAGGAAATTATCATCCCAGGAATCGAACTTACATCCGTGTCTCCAGGCATATTCAATAACATCGGAAAGTTGTCTGTCTCCGCGAGCGAAAACACCTTCGAGAAAGCTTATATTAACCTTATGGTAGCTTACGCTGATCTTCTTCGTTTTAACTGATGAAAGAAGATGGTTCTGCTTGCTTATAAGCTCGTCCATAGTATCCTGTGCTTCCCACTGAAAAGGAGTAAAAGGTTTGGGCACAAAGGATGAAACACTTATACTTACCTGTACGCCCTTTCCCTTAGGCTTGTCCGGGTTACGGTAGAACTCATTTACTACTTTCTGAGCGAGCTCAGCAATACCCGCGACATCATCATAGGTTTCCGTAGGTAGTCCTAACATAAAGTAAAGCTTTACTGCTGTCCAACCACCCGAAAAAGCCTGTCTTGCCGTATTCATAAGCTCTTCTTCTGTTACATTCTTATTTATCGCATCACGAAGCCGCTGTGTGCCTGCTTCGGGAGCAAAGGTAAGGCCGCTTCTTCGTACTCTTTTAAGATAACCCATAAGCTTCTCGGAAAAATTATCAACGCGAAGAGACGGAAGAGCAATGTTAACCTTATAATCCTCTGTCCATGAGAGAAGCTTTTCCATAAGCTCCTCAAGATGGGTATAGTCACTTGTACTGAGGGATGAAAGTGAAATTTCATCGTAGCCTGTAGTCTCGCAGAGGCGCTTACACTGTGTATTTATTGTGTCAGCTGATTTTTCACGAATGGGTCTGTACAAAAAGCCTGCCTGACAGAAACGGCAGCCGCGGATACAGCCTCGGAGTATTTCGTGTACGACACGGTCGTGAACTACCTCTATGAAGGGTACGATAAATTTGTCGGGATAATGTACCGTGTCAAGATCGGAAATAATCCTTTTGGTAACCTTTTCGGGAGCTGTTTGAGTAGCTTTAACAGCTTTGACGGTTTTATCTTCATTATACTCTATTTCATATAATGAGGGTACATAGACACCCTTTATCTGTGCAGCACGCTTTAAGAATTCAGCCTTACTGACATTCTCTTTTTTACAAGAAATAATAAGGTCGAAAAGCTCGTCAGACACCTCTTCGCCGTCACCGAGCATAAATAAATCAAAGAAATCAGCTATAGGCTCAGGATTACAGGCGCAAGGACCGCCGCCTACTATAATCGGCGTAAGCGAGCTTCTGTCCTTTGATCTCACCGGAATACCGGCTAAGTCGAGCATATTAAGAATATTAGTATAGGAAAGCTCATACTGAAGTGTAAAGCCTATAAGATCAAATTCCGTCAGAGGATCTCCGCTTTCCAGAGCGTAAAGAGGAATATTTTTCTCTCTCATCTCCTTTTCCATATCGGTCCAGGGCGCAAAAACTCTTTCGCACCATACATCATCTCTGGAATTAGCCGCTGAATAGAGAATCTTGATTCCGAGATGTGACATACCGATTTCATAGCTGTCGGGAAAACAGAAGGCATATCTTAAATCAACCTTGCTTTTATCCTTGACGACACTGTTAAGCTCTCCGCCGGTATATCTGCCCGGCTTTTGAACGAGAGGGAGGATTTTTTCTACTTCTTTGCTTATCATTTTTTAACTCCATTTCTTTATAACAGTTATAAAAATTAAATACACATCAATAGCTATCAAGCTGATATTTACAGGATAGAAAACGGTATATATCGCCGAAGAAAGGACAAATAAAACCGTAAAAAAATACGAAATAACAGTAAAATACGATTCGTCTGTTTCTTTATATTTCATAAAATATTTAATAGCTCTGCCGAGGTCAAGAGAAGAAACAGGGAATGAATTAACCGCCGCAATTATAAAATTTACCACCGAAACAATAAGCAGTTCGGTTTTTCCCGAAAGCCTAAACAGTCCGAATAAAACCAAACCGAATATACAGTTAAAAATTATTCCGCCCAAAGCTATCAGTATTTCATTTTTATATGATGTAAAGCAGCTGTCACATTTACTGATTCTCATACCGAATAGAGTAAACTCTATTTTAGATGGCTTTTCATCTAAAATAAACATAAAAACCAAATGACCGCATTCATGTATTAGTGACGATAAAACAGAACAGAGAATTATTTTTTCATCGCATAAAAGTGTCATAGTCACGATTAATGCAAAAAAAGAAAAGGAAAGCTTAATGCTTATATTGCCGAATCGAAAAATCATTCTCCGAGCAGCCACATAGGATTATATCTGATATCTTCTTTTCTCACCTCGAAATGAAGATGCGGTCCCGTGGAATATCCGGTCGAACCGACCAAAGCAACCGTTTCTCCCTGTCTTACTACCGTGCCCTTTTCCACAAGCACTTCACTGCAATGGCAATAAAATGTCACAAGACCGTCATTATGCTCGAGATACAGATAATTCCCTGCCTTTGTATCAAAGCCTGTTTTAAGCACCTTTCCGCTGAAAGCAGCTCGTATTTTCGTGCCTTCACCGGCCGCAATATCAAGGCCCGTATGAAAGCCGTATTCACCGGTTATCGGACTGATTCTGTAGCCGAAATAAGAGGTATACCTGCCTTTTTCAATCGGTGGTAAAATCTTTACAGTAGAAAACACAGGCGCAAAACTGGTTTTGTCGGCAGCCTTTCTGTATTCGATATCATCTCCGCCTGCTCCGCTGTAATCAGTATCAACATAGCCGGCCACGGGAAAATCGTCCTTAATATTAAGAACGGTAAAAATCTCGCCGTCATAAAGATGCTTACGGAAGGTTTCGACTGCCTGAGTCATTTCCGCAGAGTCAAGATTATAATTCAGGAGTGCGAGATAATTCTGTCTGAAATCTCCGTCAGCTCCGAACAGATAAATTACAGTCGTAAGCACAATAAAAATAACAATCTGACTGACAAGAACGGGGAAATAATAGTCTTTTTCTTTAATGTCACTCATAAATATCACCCGTAAAATATATGCAGAAATCAGTCAGAATATTAACGGGACTATTATACCAATACATTATATCACATTTCTCGTCTATGTAAAGTTTTTATTTGATATTTTGTTGACTATTTCTTCCTTAGATGATATTATAGCATTATTATGATGTTCAAAGCATTCAATATCAAAAAAACGGAGGAAACAAAATGTTTACAGATTTCAAATCAGACAGCTTTATGTTCCTCATTGTCCTCGGCGTAATCATTTTTGTATGTGCGCAGGCGCTCTTTTTTATGAAAAAAGCCTGGACAAGAGGTCTTGAACTCGGCATCACAAAGGATAAGCTTAAAAATGCGGTTACTTCAAGTGCTATTTTCTCTTTCGCACCTGCCATCGGCATCGCAATAACCGTTATTACCCTTTCGGTGGCTCTCGGCTATGTACTCCCCTGGATAAGACTTACGGTTATTGGTGCTATCCAGTACGAAACCATCGCCGCAATCGGTGCTCTCGAGGCAGTAGGAATGGAAACAGGTCTTTCACAGCCTGTTACAGACCCCGAAACCTTCTCGGCTATCGCATGGGTTATGACCCTCGGCAGTATTCTCCCGCTTATTCTTATCCCCATTGTTCTTAAAAAGATTCAGAAGGGCGTTTCGGATGTCGCTTCCAAAAACTCAAAGTGGATGGATGTAATGACTGCCGCAGCTTTCATCGGTCTTATTTCCGCTTTCATCGGCAGAGGTCTCGCCGGTACAGGTAAGGCTGAGGAAGCAATAATCGGTGACGGTGCCGGTGTCCTTTCACTTACCGCACTCATAACATCGATCGGATTTATGATTTTCTTCACTCTCATAAACAGAAGGTTAAAAAAGAATTGGATTGAAGCTCTTGCTATGCCCCTTAGTATGGTTCTCGCCATGATTTTCGTGGTACTCATAAACAGCTTCCTTCCTGAAATTGCCGCTATCGAATGGCGTTATTAAAAGAAAGGAGATAAGGTTATGAATAAAAATTATATGGACAAAGTACATACCTACGGAAGAGTTTCCTGTGTTCTTTCACTTATCTTCTTCCTCTGTATTCCTCTCGCGATAAGTCTTCACTTCAATGTATGGCCGAGCCTTTCAGTTGTAGGTAAGGGTCTGGCATCACTTATTATTTTCTTTGTTACAGGTATTGTAGAGGTTGTCGCTTATTCACCTATGCTCGGTGCAGGCGGTACATATCTTTCTTTCGTTTCAGGTAACATCATGAACCTTAAGATGCCCTGTGCTATTAACGCTATGGAAAACGCAAAGGTTAAGGCTAACACCGAAGAGGGCGAGGTTATTACCACTATCGCTATCGCCGCTTCAACTATTACAACGACAATTATTATTGCTGTTTTTGTTCTTATTTTCGCCCTTAATCCCAAATTCTCAGAAGTTATGTCAAGTGATACCTTTGCTCCCGCTTTCCAGCAGGTTACATATACAATCTTCGGTTCGCTTGCAGCTACATATTTCGTTAAACATTGGAAGATTTCGATTTTCCCCATTATTGCCGTGACGATTCTCCTTCTCTTCGTAGATCCCGGTATCGGTGTACTGATTCCTATAGGAGTTATCTTCTCGATGGTAGGCGCGCATATTATGTTCAAGCTTAAGAAGGTTTAAATTTAAAACAAATACCACCTTACTTCTCGGTGCGAGAGTCAAGGTGGTATTTTTTATAAAAAGCAACCGGGCCTCATTATGAAGCCCGGTTAAATTATTTTATTCTACGATAATCTTATGGAATATCTTCTTTCCTTTTTTAATGATTACATAGCCTTTTTCAAAATCAGCCAGAGAAATAGTATCAGCAAAGCTCTTTGCCTTTACATCATCTACAGATACGCCGCCCTGATCGATAAGGCGTCTGCCCTCACCCTTTGATTTGATGATGCCTGTTTTAACGAGTACATCTATAAGAGAAACTGCACCGTCAGTAAAATCTGCATTTGTAAGAGCAGTTGTAGGCATGTTATCTGTGTTGCTTCCGCCGCCGAAGAGAGCCTTTGCAGCTTCATCAGCTTTCTTTGCTTCCTCTTCACCGTGAACTAACTTAGTAAGCTCGAAAGCAAGAATTTCCTTAGCGGTATTAAGCTGTGCGCCTTCCCAGCTGTCCATCTTCTGAATTTCTTCGATAGGAAGGAATGTAAGCATTCTGATGCACTTAAGAACATCCGCGTCAGCCACATTTCTCCAGTACTGATAGAATTCGAAGGGAGAGGTTTTGTTCGGGTCGAGCCAAACAGCGTTACCAGCAGTCTTGCCCATCTTTTTACCCTGAGAGTCGGTAAGAAGCGTAATAGTCATAGCGTTGGCATCCTTACCAAGCTTACGGCGGATAAGCTCTGTACCGCCTAACATATTACTCCACTGATCGTCACCGCCGAACTGGAGATTACAGTCATAATTTTTAAAAAGATAATAAAAGTCATAGGACTGCATTATCATATAGTTGAATTCAAGGAAGGAAAGGCCCTTTTCCATTCTTTGCTTATAGCATTCGGCACGAAGCATATTATTTACAGAGAAGCAAGCACCTACCTCACGAAGCATATCAATATAGTTGAGCTTGAGAAGCCAATCAGCGTTATTGATCATCATAGCCTTACCTTCACCGAACTCGATGAATTTTTCCATCTGACGCTTAAAGCATTCTGCGTTGTGGTCAATATCCTCTTTAGTAAGCATTTTTCTCATATCGGTTCTGCCGGAGGGGTCACCGATCATAGTGGTACCGCCGCCGATAAGAGCAATAGGAGTGTTGCCTGCCATCTGAAGACGCTTCATAAGAGTAAGGGCCATAAAGTGACCGGCAGTGAGACTGTCAGCAGTACAGTCAAAGCCGATATAAAACTTAGCTTTACCGTTATTTATAAGGTCGCGAATCTGTTCCTCGTCAGTAACCTGTGCGATAAGACCGCGCGCGATAAGTTCTTCATAAATTTTCATTTTTATTCGTCCTTTCAGAATAATTTACATTTCTTAATATTTTAACACAGAAAACAATAAAGTCAAGAGTAAATTAAGATTAATTGTTATGTGCATAATCTATAAGCTCTCTTGCCGAATCAAGAGTAGTAGCCGTAAGTATATCACCGCCGATAATTCGGGCGATTTCCTTGACCTTTTCATCCTCGCTGAGCGAGCTTACCTTCGTGTATGTTCCGCCGTCAGTTCTGTTTTTTTCGATGTAAAGATGATTATCGGCATAAGCGGCTATCTGAGCGAGATGAGTTACACAAAGCACCTGCTTACAGTCGGAAAGCTCGTGCATTTTGTACGCAATTTTATGTGCGGCTCTTCCGCTTACTCCCGTGTCTATTTCATCGAAAATCATCGTTCCGACAGAGTCGCTGTCAGAAAGAACGACTCTTACAGCGAGCATAACACGGGATAATTCACCGCCGGATGCGATTTTAATAAGCGGCTTCATCTCCTGCCCTGCATTGGCAGAAAAAAGAAATTCTACCTCATCCATACCGTTTTCGGTTGCGTTAGCCTCTCTGAATTCTACAGAAAAAGCGGCATCAGGCATATCCAGATACCTCAGCTCTGCAGAGACCTTTTCCTCGAAATCAATAGCTGTTTTCTTTCTGCAGTCAGAAAGATAGCAGCCTCTTCTGAAAAGCTCATCAGCAAGCTCGTTATATTTTTCCTGTAAGCTGTCGATTGTTTCATCTCTCGATACAAGAGAATTATATTCTTCGATGATTTCAGCCAGGTACTTAAGCATATCCTCCTCGGTTGAGCCGTATTTACGGGAAAGACGGTATAATTCGTCGAGTCTTTCCTCAATCGAGTCAATATCTCCGAGTTCTCCGCTGTAACTGTCAACAGATGACGATGCCAACGATGAACACTCAGAAAGAGTGTATCTTAATTCTTCGAAGCTTTCAGCAAAAGTTGAAAATCTGTCGTCAAAGCCGGAAAGCTTACGAAGATTATCGGAAAGAGAAAAAATGTTTTCTGCTATTCCCCTGCTTTCGCCGTCACCGTTAATAAGAAAACCTACAGCATCGAGACATCTTAATGCTTCTTCACGATTTGAAAGAATTTCTTTTTCTTTGATAAGTCTGTCCTTTTCACCGACAGTAATATTTGCAGAAGTCAACTCATCTATCTGATATTTGAGATAATCTATTCTCTGCTCTCTTTCATCCTCAGCCGATAAGAGCTTTTTAAGCTGCTTTTTTACAGCTTTTATTTCATAATATACTTCTTTGTAGGATTCGAGAAGCTCCCCGGAATCAGCCATATCATCGATAAAATCAATATGACGGTCTTTATTAAGAAGATACTGACTGTCGTGCTGACCGCAGATAGTGATTAAATCTCTTCCGATTGCCTTAAGCATTGAAACAGTAACATTGCTTCCGTTTACCCGACAAGCATTACGGCCGTCTGAATTAATAACACGGGTTATAAGAAGGCTGTCATCCTCATCACATTCGATTCCGAATTCATCGAGCTTTTTGAGTACATCGGGCGATACAGCTTCGAAAAAGGCTGTTACCTTGGCTTTGTCTGCGCCACTTCGAATTATATCCTTAGATGTTCTTTCACCTAAAACAGCATTAATCGCGTCTATGACAATAGATTTACCTGCACCTGTTTCACCGGTAAGTATATTAAGTCCTGATTCGAACATAATTTCAGAATGCTCGATTACAGCGACATTTTCAATTTTTAAGCTTGAAAGCATATACTTTATAATTCCTTTCGGATAATTTACTGTGTGTTACTGCTCAGAATATCCTCAATGCAGTCCTTGAATTCCTTAGCAGATTCCTCGTCCTTACAAAGGACAAAAATAGTGTCATCACCTGCAAGCGTACCGACAATTTTATCGATAGACAGATTATCCATGGCGGCGCAGGCAGCCTGGGCCATACCCGAAAAGCATTTAACTACAGCCATATTGCCTGCATAGTTTATACCGGTTACTGAGTGAGCGAGAATGGAATAATACTTTCTGGAAAAATCCTCAAAATCATTGTTTACATAGGAATATTTATACTGACCGGAGCTTACAGGAGTTTTAATAAGCTTAAGAAACTTAATATCTCTGGAAACTGTGGCCTGAGTAACCTTAAAGCCGAGCTCCATAAGCTTCATCATAAGCTCCTCCTGGGTTCCGATATCCTCTTTACTGATGAGATTGAGTATAGCCTCATGTCTGTTCTTTTTCATATTTTCACCTGCAGTAAGTAAAATTACCGCTTTCCTTTCCGATTAAAATATCTGAATTAAAAACCGTTTCTTTCTATCAGCTTTCGCGTAAGTATATCTGAAAAGCCGTCTGACTTTATTCTGATAATTTTTGTTGTTTTGTCAGATTTTGTCACGACAAGCTTCGTTTTATCGGTTATGGGTATTCCGTCCTCACCGTCACAGCTGAAAACAGGCTTAGAAATGTCTGAATTTTTAACCGTAATTTCGATTTCAGAATCAGCCTTGAAAATCATCGAACGGGACAAAAGAGAGTGCGGACAGATAGGTGTTATAATAAGCCCCTCTATAGCCGTATCGACGACAGGGCCGCCCGCCGAAAGGGAATAGGCTGTCGAGCCTGTAGGTGTGGCGACAATGAGTCCGTCACTCATATACCTGCTTATTCTTTTATCCTCACAGCGTGTTTCTATTTCACACATGTGCATCGAAGCACCGCCGGCTACGACTACATCGTTAAGACAGATATATTCCTTTAAAAGCTCCCCATCTTCATATCTTTTCACGGAAAGCATCATTCTGTCATCAATCAGATATCTGCCTTCTATCAGACAGTCGAGTAAATCAAGTTCTTCCTTTTCCAAGCCTGCCAGAAAACCGAGTCTTCCGGCATTGATACCGAGAATAGGCTTATCGTATATGGCGGCTATGTGAGCTGAGTGTATGATGGTTCCGTCACCGCCGACAGCGGCGAGAGCATCACATAAGGACACCGCTTCATCAAAGGGCATATAGCTTACATTCTCCCACTCAAAAATGCCCTTTACATCATCGGTAACCGTAATACTGACACCGAGAGAGGCAAGCTTATTATAAACCTGCAACGCCACTTCATAAGCGTTTTTCCGTGTAATATTTATGTGGAAAGCGACAGTCATTACTGTTCACCTCCGTTTAATTTAGCGTGAGAGGAATCGACTATGTCTTTAACTGATTCTTCGATGTAAGACACAGGCTCATTATCCTTTTCAATGAAAATGAGATA
Source organism: Clostridia bacterium (assembly GCA_017516315.1). Lineage (GTDB taxonomy): Bacteria > Bacillota > Clostridia > Oscillospirales > Acutalibacteraceae > UBA6857. The sequence goes on from JAFXDE010000014.1 coordinate 13,235, forward strand.
TTCAATATTACCCTGTGGTCCTTTAATAGGCGAAAAATCAAGATTTAAAACAGAGAATCCGTTTTCGAGTACGAAATCGTAAATCATCTGTACTACTTCATAGTGTGTATCTATATCACGGACTACGCCTTTTTTACCTATTTTTTCCTTTCCGGCTTCAAACTGTGGCTTAATGAGGCAAACGGCACGACCCTTATCCTTAAGAAGATTTCGCATTACGGGAATAATAAGCTTAAGAGATATAAAGGATACATCTACACTCGCAAAGTCTATCTCCTCAGGTATTTCCTCATGAGTAACATATCTGAAATTAGTTCTTTCCATATTGACTACTCTGCTGTCATTACGAAGCTTCCAGGCGAGCTGTCCGTAGCCTACATCGATTGAGTAAACCTTGGTAGCACCGTTCATAAGCATACAGTCCGTAAAACCACCGGTAGAAGCACCAATATCCATACATACGCATCCGTCAAGAGAAAGTTTGAACTCATCGACAGCCTTGGCAAGCTTATATCCGCCACGACTGACATAAGGCATTTTTTCTCCCCTGAGTTCTATACAGTCCTCGTTTTTTACTGATGCACCTGCTTTCGTTTCCTTCTGTCCGTTTACATAGACAAGACCGGCCATAATAAGTGCCTTACCCTTTTCGCGACTGTCAACGAAGCCTCTTTCGAATAAAGCCACATCAAGTCTTATTTTTTCTTTCACTTATAATTCACCACTTACAATTTTTATCATTGAATCTTTATCAAGATTGTACTCTTTAATCAAATCAGAGATAGGGGCCTGACGGACAAATTCGTCATTTACGGCTGTAATTCTGTATTTACTGCTGAAGCCTTTTTCCAAAAGTAAGGAGCCTAATTTTTCGCCGACACCGCCGCTTTTAATAGCCTCCTCGAAGAAAAATACTTCTTTCTTTTTCATAATAATATCTAAAGCCTCACAAGGAATCGGCTTTATACGGTTAAGCACAACCAAAGCTGTATTTTCGAGCATATCAACAGCATCTATAGCCTCCGAAGAGATTCTTCCGTAGGTAACGATCACCTTTTCGGCATCGTCTTTTCCGTAATAAGAGTAATCAATGCAGTCAAATTTCAGCTTACTTACATTTTCAGCCATAGATCCTCGCGGATAACGGACAGCTACTGAATATTCGTCACCGTACAAAGCACTGCTCAGATCGGCACAAAGAGACTTATAACAGCAGGGTGAATAAATTTTAATATCGGGAACAGTATTAAGGAAAGCTACATCAAAAAGACCCTGATGAGTCTCACCGTCTTCACCGACAAAGCCTGCTCTGTCAATAGCAAAAATCACCTTAAGCTTCTGTAGGGAAACATCGTGAATAATCTGGTCATAGCATCTCTGTAAAAAGGTAGAATAAACAGCATATATAGGCTTCATTCCGTTTTTTGATAGGCCGGAGGAGAATGTAACAGCGTGTTCCTCAGCTATACCAACATCAAAAAATCTTTCGGGAAAGAGCCTACTGAATTCATCAAGTCCCGTGCCGATACCCATAGCTGCGGTTATGGCACAGATAGCTTCGTCATTCCTCGCGTGCTGACATAAATATTCACCGAATTTAGACGAAAAGCTTTCGGAGGATGAAATAGGTTCGCCCGTTTCAATGTCAAATTTAGATATGCCGTGGAACCTGCTGGGTGATTTTTCAGCGTGACCGTAGCCCTTACCCTTGACAGTAATTACATGAAGAAGAACCGGACCTTTTATGCTTTTAGCGCTTTCGAGAGCATCACAGAGATTTTCTATATTGTGTCCGTCAATGGGACCCATATATCTGTAACCCAGATCCTCAAAAAATGTACTCTGCTTATAAATCTTGTTTTTAACGTCAGTTTTTATATTATATATTTCCTTTGCGATTTTTTCGCCGAAGGGTATTTTACTGAGCACTTTTTCGGTATTTGCTTTAAAAGAATAATAACCGGGTCTTGAGCGTATGACGGCGAGATATTTGGCGAAGCCTCCGACGTTTTCGGAAATTGACATTTTATTATCGTTTAAAATAATTATCTGTCTGGCATCGCTTCTTCCTCCGTTATTGAGCGCCTCATAAACCATACCGCCCGTAAAGGATCCGTCGCCGATAACGGAAACCACATAGTGACCGTCACGAAGGATTTTTTTACTTTCAGCGAGACCTAAGCCTGACGAAACAGATGTTCCGCTGTGTCCGCTGTAAAAAATATCGTGTTCACTTTCTCCGGGTCTGCAAAAACCCGAGATACCGCCCTTGGTGCGAAGGGTGCTGAAATCATTATATCTTCCCGTAAGAAGCTTATGAGTATAACACTGATGACCGACATCGAATACGAACTGGTCCATCGGTGACTCGAATACGCGGTGCATAGCTATAGTAAGCTCAACCGTACCGAGATTCGGAGCAAGATGACCGCCGTTTGAAGATACGGTTTCAATAAGCTTATATCTGATTTCATCAGCAAGCTTACCGAGACTGCTCATATTTAGCTTCTTAATATCAGCGGGACTGTTAATTTTAGAAAGAATATCGTATTTCATTTTAATCTTCTCTTTCATCTTGTACGCTTCGTTAGCTTTATTGCCAGATCCTTAAGAAATTCTCCTTCTTCACCAAAATAATCTATTGAAGAAAGAGCTTCTTCGGTTAGAGATGCGGCAAGCTCCTTTGATTTTTCCAGGCCTAAAAGTGATACATAGGTGCTCTTATTATTTTCAGCATCACTTCCGATGGGCTTTCCCAGTTCTTTTTCATCGCCCGTTACATCGAGTATATCATCCACAACCTGGAAGGCATGTCCGATTTTTTCGGCATAGCCTATGCAGGCCATAGTCATTTTTTCATCAGCATCGGCGCAGAGACAGCCGAGAAGAGCTGCACACTTGATAAGTGCTCCCGTTTTGAGTCGGTCAAGCACCTCTAAGATTTCTATTGGTGCGGCCTTATCCTCGTTGATGAGATCAACTACCTGTCCGCCTATCATACCGTTGCATCCGGCAAGATAAGAAAGTGCGGAAATCGCATTTAAAGCAGCCGTCGGATTTCTTCTCGATAAAGAGCTGTTTGCGATAACACCGAAGGCTCTCGTGAGTAGTCCGTCACCTGCTAAAAGCGCATATTCCTCACCGAATTTAACATGGCATGAGGGCATACCTCTGCGAAGGTCATCATCGTCCATACAGGGTAAGTCGTCATGGATAAGAGAATAAGTGTGTACCATCTCCAAAGCGCAGGCTAAATCTACAGCCTCAGCGACTGAGCCTCCGCATATACGGCAGAATTCGAGCACTAAAACAGGTCTTATTCTCTTTCCACCGATAGAAAGACTGTATTTCATAGCACGGTGAACGATATCTTCACCGAAATCACATTCGGGAATAAGAGTATCAAGTCTTTTATTTATAAGAGATAAATACCCGTCAAATCTTTCATTATTCATTTTCATTTTCTCCGAGAGCCTCTTCTGTAAGTTCGCTGATTTTCTGTTTAGCAGAAGATAATGTTTTATTACAGAATGAGACTATCTTTACTCCTTCTTCGTAAAGTTTAATCGACATTTCGAGGTCATATTCTCCGCTTTCGAGACTTTCAGCTATTTCCTTAAGTCTTATCATCGCGGTATCAAGAGTATACATTTCCATTTTTTATTCCTTTCAGAATTTAACATATAAGATTTAAAATCAGTTTAATTTTATATTCTGTACGGAGCATTCAAGCTCTCCGTCGGTGAGTATAACCGAAACGGTATCACCTGTTTTTACTTTCTCTGCGCTTTTAACGGTAAAGCCGTTTTCATCCTTAACATAGGAGTATCCTCGGGCGAGAACCTTAAGAGGGCTTGTCCCCTCTAATCTTGCCGAATAATAGGAAAGCGATGTGAAATAACTTTCGAGCTTAGAATTAATGGAATTCCTGATTTTGTTTTCAAAGGCAGATAAGCATTGAGAATAAAGCTCAACTGTTTTTTCGGGATTATGCTCGGAAAGAATTTTATCGTAGGACATAAGAGAAATCGAATACCGGTCGATGATTCTCATAACTGAATCGGTCATTGTGTCCAAGGTTTTATCAGCAGAATAAAGTATTTCTCTATAGTCGGGTGCTACTATTTCAGCGGCAGCAGACGGAGTAGGAGCACGCATATCACTTACAAAGTCTGCAATAGTAAAATCAGTTTCGTGACCTACAGCGGAAATAATGGGGATTTCAGACTCGAAGATAGCTTCAGCGACCTCTTCCTCGTTAAATGCCCATAAATCCTCAATCGAGCCTCCGCCCCGTCCGATTATAAGGACATCTGCACCCTTCAGTCGGTTGAATTTTCTGATTGCTTCAGAAATCTGCGGCGCGGCAAAATCACCCTGAACCTGAACTCCCTCGAAGATAATCTCGCCGGACGGGTAACGGCGAGAAAGAACCGAAATAATATCCTGTAAGGCTGCACCCGTAGGAGAAGTAATAACTCCGATTCTTTTCGGCAGATAAGGTAACGGCTTTTTAAATTCCTCGCTGAACATATCCTTCTTTTCAAGCTTGCTTTTGAGCTGCTCAAAAGCGAGAGTAAGCTCTCCTATACCCTCGGGAATTATATCCTCGCAGTAAAGCTGATAAATTCCGTCACGCTCATAAAGCGAAAGATTAGCTCTTACGAGAACCCTCATCCCGTTTTCAGGCTCAAAGTTTATTCTCTGAGCAACACTTCGGAACATCACAGCCTTGACAGACGAGCTTTCATCCTTAAGGGTAAAGTAGAAGTGACCTGTACGGTAATGATTGGTAAAATTTGAAATTTCACCGCTGACATATATATTTTTTAAATTATAATCAGAATCAATAATCGATTTAAGATATGTATTTATCTGACTGACTGTTAAAATGCTTGACATTTATTTTCTTTTCTCCTTAAGATATGCCATAATCGCGATACCCGCCGCATTGTCACTCGAAAACTCGGGAGATGCGAAAATTCCTCCGAATCTGTCGGCAAAACGGACCTTCATATAGCTGTTCGACATAACACCGCCCGAATAAACCAAAGGCAGATTTCCGTATTCAGAGATTATATTCTCTGTCATTTTTTCTACCGAAGCTGAAATGTACCGGATACAGAATTTAGCTATATCGCAAGGCTTCTCACCCTTTTCGAGCATTGCCTTACATTTGTTTTCTATGCCCGAAAGACTTATGTCAGTCCCCTTGACACTCGGCTTGATCTTATAATCAATTAAGCTTTCCCGAGAAAGCTCGTCAAGCTCAGCACCACACGGGAACCGCATTCCGAGCATAACGCCGACACGGTCAACAGCCTGTCCTGCTTTTAAATCGGTGCTTTTTCCTATAAGAGTACATTTTATAATTTCTTTATCATCAGGCTCGACTAATAAAGCCTCTGTCGTGCCACCGGAAAGATGAAAAGCGACAAATTTTTCGTTTATAAGCTCCGGTCTGCCTGCACTGTAAAGTGCGGCAAGTATATGTCCGACCTGATGTGAGCTGATATGAAGGTTTACGCTGTTGATTTCACTGATTATTCTGGCTGTATTTAGTCCTACCAGAAAACAGGGCATATAGGAGCCCTCTGCCATTCTCGGGAAAGCAGATGCTCCTATTGAATCGATAGTATTACATTTACACTTGCCGAAAAGCTCACTGCAAACAGAATGAAGCTGCTGAGTATGAAAAAAGACAGCATCACTTTGTCTGAGGCCCTTTTCACCTTCCTTTACGGGAAGAAGCTTTTTGCTGTGTATAACCTTGTTTTCATCAGGGAAATACAAAGCAACTGAGGTTGTGTAATTACTTGTATCAAAGCCTAAATAAGCCATATTACTTTTTAATTTTTTTAGCTACCGTTCCGAGTACGCCGTTCACATAGGATGCATCATCGGTAGTAGCATATTTTTTAGCGATTTCGACAGCCTCGTTTATGGCTACGCCTACAGGCATATTCTCACTGTATAAAAGTTCACAAACGGCGAGTCTTAAAATAGCGCGTGAGACCCTGGAGATTCTTTTGGCTGACCAGCCAACAAGGTTTTCATTAATAAGAGAGTCGATCTCGTCAAGATTAGCGTATACTTTTTTAGCAAGATTTTCCGCAAAAGCATTTGTAGGAAAAATTTCAAGCTCAAGAGCATTTTCAATCAGCTCTATAATCGTAACATCCTCCTGGAAGCTTTTTTCAAAAATAAGCACAAACGCTAATTCTCTTGCTTCATGTCTTGTCATATTTACATTCCTCCCCCGACACAAGCTATGTCGGTAAATATTTATACAATTGTATCCATTATACCACAAAATTTAAATCCTACAACTATTTTAACTCAATTATTGTTAAATTTTCTGAAAAAATATCCGTATTTTTTTCTATAATTTCGCTTATTTGAAGAATAAGTGTGTCATTTAATGTATTTTTTTCCAAAATTACCTGACAAGTATCTTCATTAATTATTACTATACATTGCTTACCGGTTTTGGCACTGATAAGATTTTCCGCATCAGTCTGCACCTTCATATCCTTTTGATAATCAGAAACCATAGCGGTGATAGCACTTTTTTCGGCTGCACCAAGTTTATCCTTTTCTAACAGCTTCTCTATATTTTCAACAGCTTCGTCGTATGCCTTAGTCCTTTTTAGCTTAGCTTCAGAAAAATATTCCTCCGCCTCGGCAGATTGCTTCTCTGCATTTATTGCTTCATTATCAGCAGATAAATCCGTCTCATTTTCATCTGTTTTTTCGTCAGAATCAGGAACTGTAGTACCGGCTACGAAAAGCGTATCGCCGAGATTTCCCGTAACCGCTTCTTCTGCACTTGTCGTTTCCGTGATATTACTCTGAGGCTTCGTAAAGTACCAGTTTACACCTATGGCCGCAAAAAGAGCGACTATCAGTGTCAGGGTAAGCACCTGTCTTTTTTTGATAAGCATATAAATCCTCCTAACTGTTCATTTCTGAAATGCTTATGTTACTGCTTGATATATTATATAACGCTTTAATCAGCTGTGTTATTTCGTTTTTTACTGACGAGCTTCCTCCTCCCTCGCATACTACTGCAACGCCGGTGACACGCGGAAAAACAGATTTTAATAAAAGGCCGTCTTCCATGTCTCCCTTGTCTAGAATTATATGTTCCTCTTCTCTTCTGTTTTCCTCACCGTTTGATTGCTCCGTCAGATTATTTGCATAAATGTTTTCGGCTGTTCCCTCGTATTTAAGCATCACCGACACTTTACCTGCACCTTTTATCTTTCCTATAAACTGTTCAAGCTCTTTCCTTTCGTCACGGCTTTCGTATGAATACACAGAATTTTTTTCCTTGTCAACCGTCTCACTTTCAGGCACTGCCTCAGAAAGAAAAACCAAAACCATTCCGATTAAACCTAAAATAACGATGAACATAGATTTTTTGTCTTTTTTAATTTTACCAAACAGAAGCATCAGCTTTTCTTTATTGTTTTCACTCATATCTCTCTCCGTTAAATTCTATTACTGTGTCTTCGCCACATATTTCTTTTATTTCAGTATAATAAACAGCTTCAGCTTCGCCATCAAAATTTCCCCTTAAATTAATCTTTACTATTCTCACTTTGTCCTCTTCATAATCACAGATAACCTCAGCTTCACAGCCTTCGGTAATTTTTTCTATGTACTCTTTAATTTGTGCTTGTGCTACTTCGACTGCTGGCACCCCTACATAATCTTCTATAGTCTCATCGTCATAAAAGGAATTTGATTTTTCATTGAATATGTCAAAAGATAAAGCATCGAGGCTTTTACCGTTAAGAGGATATATCAATGCAAAAACGAGAATAGTACTCATAAGGGTGTTAAATGCTTTTTTTATGCTGCTTTCAGGAACCAGCAATGAAACTGCCGCGGTTACTACAGAAACAGAGGTTACCAATTTGCACCACATACTGAGCTTTTCCATATTATCCTCCTTTAACGGTAAGCATTATCGCTGTGGTAATTATCAGAATAAAAGCTTCAAATATAACGAGAAGACCGATTATTTTAATACCGCAGGCAAAGGCTTTAAGCACATCGGAAAGCTCCGTACAGTCATAAAGCTCACATATAAAGCTCAGACTGTTAAGGCCGATATTAATTATCAAAAGCTCGGCTACTACTGGAATATTTATAAGAACTACAGCTAAGATTCCTATTATAGCTACTGAGTTTTTCAGAACTCCTATACTCCCCAATAAGGTAGAGTATGCTTCGCTTATAGCTGAACCGATAACGGGTATAAGACTGCCTATCGTAAATCTTATTCCTTTAGCCGTAACCGAATCAGCAGAAGAAGCAAAAATCCCTTTCACCGTCAAAACAGAAGCGAATACTGACGAAACGAGACCCAGAATGAAGGAAACAAATCGGTTCACCGTACTGATGAATCGTGCAAAATTTATATTCCTGTTTACGGAAAAGCCTATACTGAGACAAAAGAAGCATCCTATAATATCTACCAGACCGTAATTTATTACTGCCGATATCAGCTCAGCGTATCCCAGAACTACGGTATTATATGTAAGAGCTGTGGCAGGATTACCTGCAGCTGCGATAACCACCGCGTAAATAGGTACGAAGGACAGCATAAAGCTTCCGTTTAATTTCAGAAGCGAAAGAGCTGAGCTTAAGCACAGATTTATCTCATCGACAAGCATAAGAGTAATAACGGGTATAAGTAAAATGTTAAGTATATTTTTATATTTCTTTTCTTCCGTAACCAAAGAAACGGTTCCGGCTAAAATTATCACAGAGAATATTTCTGTAAAAAGCTTTATGTTCTTTTTAAGAAAGCCTTTTAAGCTGTCTTTAAAATACAAAAGCACATTCTTTAGAGAAACACTGTAAATGCTTTCGAAATCAAGAGAATCGATACCGAAATCCTCAAGAATATCCAAAATTCTATCGTCGGTTTCCGTGAATATCCTGTCGGATATTTCTTTTTCCATTTCTTCGGTTGCACACACACCGAAGCTTAATACGAACAGTAATATGACACTTAATAATCCGGTTAATAGTCTTTTCATTTTATAAAAGCAAATGCTGTTTTAATTATCGTTTCGATATACGGGACTGCAATAAACAGAAGCATTATCCTTCCTGTAAATTCGATGACATCCGCTATTAATCTGTTACCGTTTTCTTTACATAAATCCGATGAAAAATTTGTAATGAGACAGATTCCTGCGCCTTTTATCGCGGAAGAAAATATTTCTTCTCCGTATTTTATCTGATCCGTAATTTCTGATATATATGAAAAATTTTCACGAAGATATTCTACGGCCAAGGCTGTGGATAAGGCAAGAAAAACGATTTCCGTCGGCAAAACAAATTCACTTAACTGCTTTTTAAGAAAAATATTTATTATACAAAGAGATACACCTGTAAAAATAATTTTAACAAACATCAGAAATCAACTATCCTTCTTATGCTTTCAAATAAATCTTCTATCTGCGGAATTATCATAAGCAAAACTATAATTATTCCGGAAATTGTGGTAAGAGTTGCATATTCTCCCTTGTCGCTTTTAGTCAGCAGCTGATTAAGTATAGCGACAATTACACCGATAGCGGCAATTTTAAAAATCAAATCAAGTTCCATGTCCGTCTGAGTAAATCCTTATTAAAGAAATGACCTTTCGCTTTTCAGAGAAGCAATATAAAAACAGATGCACCTGCAAACAGTCCGAAAAGAGAGGAAATCCTTCCGTATTTTTCGTAGTCGTTTACAGCGACCTCCCTGTAATTCGCGAAATAATTAAAATATAATTTTATTGTTGCGAGCTGACTTTCTTTATCGGTTGTTCCTAAAAAGGAACCAAGCTGCAACATTTTCTCTTTTTCTTCACTCTTATAGTAGGGAAAGGCTTCGACAGCTGAACGCCAAACCTTATGAAAGTCACCGTAAAGCTCATAATCTGAAAATTTTTTCAGATAGTACAAATTTTTAACCGATGTTTTTGAAGACACCGACGAAAGAATCTTAGCAATATCTGCTCCGGTAAATTCTATTTCCGACATCAGAGAATTGAGTAAAAAAACAGTCTCTTCCATAACGGTAATTCTTTTTTTAAGCAATGATGACATTTTCATTCCCGTCATCGTAAATGCTGTCCATAACAAAACTGCTCCTGTAAATTTCATCTCGCACCTCTGAAGCGTCGTATATTCCTTCGATTTCACCGGGAGACAGAGAATTTTTTAAAAGAACTATCTTAGAAAATGCGCCCGAATCAAGAATCTCTTTAACCTGTGTTCTTCTGAGTAAATCATCATAATCAGCTGCATGAACGGTAGCAATAAAGCATACACCGCTGTTTACACCCTTGACAATACCTTTTATTTCGTCCTTATCCCCTATTTCATCTACTGCGATAATGTCGGGTGACATAGTTTTAAGAGCTATCATAATACCCTTACTCTTGGGATAATTATTTAATACATCGGTATTTATACCGACATCGTGCTGACAGATTATACCGCTTACGCAGGCTATTTCCTGCCTTTCATCTATGATACAGACCTTATTCATACGGTCAGACATCTGTCTGATATAATCTCGCAGAACAGTAGTTTTTCCCGATGACGGCGGTCCTGCAATCAATACCGATATTCTTTCACCATTAAAAATCTCTGTAAGACCGTCTGCGGCACCTTTAATCTGACGGGCAATCCTGATATTAACCGAAGAAATATCCCGTACAGATGTAATTACGCCCTCGTGATTGATTACGGCAGTTCCCGTTATGCCTGCCCTGTGTCCGCCCTGAAAGGTTATGTAGCCGTTTACTATACTTTCTATGTGGCTGTAAACCGAATAACAGCACAGTCTGTTAAAGGCTTCGCTGATTATCTCGGGATTGCACATATAACAGTCATCATCTGCCACCGATGATGTGTCGCCGTTCTTTTTCAGAAACAGGTATCCGTATTTTCCGAACAGAAGTATCGGCTTTCCTGCTCTGAGCCTTATCTCGTATGTGTCACTTTTTAAAATGCAGTTAAGGTTCATCAGCTTACTTTTCAGCAGCGGTGAAAGTATGTTTACCGCACCGTCGAAATTTTCATCTTTAAAATTCATAATATATACCGCCTTGTTTTTTCTACATTTCAAAACTATGAGAGCGTGTCCGATTTTATTACAAATTTCAGAAAACATCTTGAAGATTGATTTGGTTTAATGTATTATATATCTACAAATCCTGTTAAGAGAGGTATACTATGATTAAGAATAAAAAATCTTTTCTGGCTGACAACCAATATATAATCATCGCCTTCCTTGCTGCAAGCGTTACCATGCTCGCAGTTTATCTCTGCAACGGAATGATTCCCTTTGGAGATAAAACTATTCTGAGAATGGATCTGTACCATCAGTACGGACCTCTTTTTGCTGAGCTTTACGATATAGTCAAAGAGGGCGGAAGCTTTTTATATTCCTGGAAAACAGGGCTCGGAAGCTGCTTCCTCGGCAACTATTTTAATTATCTGTCAAGCCCTGTCGGCGCGATAATTATGTTTTTCGGTCACGAAAACATTCCCGAAGCTATCGGCGCTATGATACTTATTAAAGCTGCCCTTTCTGCTTCAGCTTTTACTTATTATATAAAGAACTCTATTAAGAGTCAGAATTTCGCCGCTGTTTCCTTCGGTATTCTTTATGCCTTCTGCGGCTATATGCTCGCCTATTATTGGAATGTAATGTGGCTTGATGCTATGATTCTTCTGCCTGTAGTGCTTCTCGGAATCGAAAGAATTATCGATCACGGTAAGCCTGCTACCTACATAGTAGGCTTAGCACTTACTATGTTTTCTAATTACTATATGTCCTATATGCTTTGCATTTTTGCTGTTATTTATTTCTGCTATTATTACATCACCTCCTATGAAAGCGGTGCAATAATCTGCAAAAAATATGCACGCAAAAAGAGAGGCTTTATCTGCACTCTTGCTAACAGACGCTTTTTCAGAACCGGCTTCATCTTTGCTTTGTCATCACTCGCCGCCGCTGCAATAATGGCTGCGGTACTTCTTCCCGTCTTCAATATACTCAGATCAAGCTCTGCGACATCAGGCACCTTTCCCGATGAAATGAACAGCTATTTCACCTTCTTTGACTTCTTCGCAAATCACCTCGCAAGCCTTGAAACCACCATAAGAAGCAGTGGTGACGATGTTCTTCCTAATGTTTATTGCGGTGCGATTACTCTTATACTTGCGCCGTTGTATTTCTTCACTAAATCCATCACTAAAAAGGAAAAGATAGCTACTCTCGTTCTTCTGACCGTACTTTTCTTCTCCTTCAATGTCAACTACCTTAATTATATCTGGCACGGCTTCCATTTTCCTAACGATTTACCCTACAGACAGTCATTTATTTATTCATTTATTCTGCTTGTAATGTCATACAAGGTATTCGTCAGACTGAAAGAGTTTACCTCCCGTCAGATCTGCGCTGTCGGTGTCGCTCTCGTTGCCTTCATTTTTATCGTCGAGGATATTACATCGAAAAATGTAGATTCTGCTACGGTTATCCTTTCTCTTGCACTGATCGTTCTTTATGTAGTGCTTCTGGCTCTTTTCAAGGATAAAAGATACGAAACAGCCTCTCTTGCACTTTTACTTCTCGTCTGCATCTGCAGTGAGGTCGTTATGTGTGACTCAAGCAGAGTGAGCATAACTATCACAAAGGATTCATATTCATCCGATTACGATGACTTCAAGGCCCTGAAAACGGCTATTGACACGGCTGAAGACGGCGAATTTTACCGAATGGAGCTTACGGACCTAAGAACAAGAATGGACCCCTCCTGGTACGGCTATAATGGTGTTTCTGTTTTCTCTTCCATGGCTTTCGAGTCATTATCAAATCTCCAGGATGATCTCGGAATGATGAGCAACAGGATAAACAGCTACACCTACAATCCTCAGACACCTGTTTATAATATGATGTTCTCGCTTAAATACATCGTAAACAACGCTGCTCCGAACACTCTTGAATCACCCTTCTACTCTGCTTCTCTCAGAAACGATAAGTATTCTGCATATAAAAACAATTACTATCTTCCCATAGCTTACTGCATTGACAGCAGAGCTGAAAGCTGGGCAGACGAGGATTATATGAATACCTGGAAGATAGAAACAGCCTCTGACCCGTTTATGCTTCAGGGTGACTACTTCGATATGGCTACCGGTGTGGGTAACCCATTTGAAAAGTTAGACATTTCTTATGCTACCTACTCGAATGTATCTCCCTTTACCGAAAGCCTTACAGCGACAAATTTCAGTTATTCAAAAACAACTCCCGATGCTGACGGTTCAGTCGTCCTTTATCTTACTACCGAGAAAAAAGGCAATGTTTATATTTACTTTGATGTCACAGGCGCAGCAGATAAAAATGTAACAATAACCTCTCCTCTCGGAACAATTTCTCAGAACGCAAATCAGAACTGTATACTTGACCTCGGCTACTTTGATGTAAATGAAACGATAACTGTTACTGTTCCTTTCGAAAACAATAACGGAACACTTACATTCAACGCTTACACCATCAATGAAAATACATTCAAAAAAGGATATGAAATTCTTTCAGATTCTCAGCTGCTCACGGAAAGCTTCGAGGATACTTACATCTCCGGCAGATTAACAGCTAAAAAAGACTGTATTCTCTACACATCTATTCCTTACGATAAGGGTTGGAGCATCATCGTTGACGGCGAAAAGGTCGACGAGGATAAAATCATTAAGCTCGGCGGAGGACTTCTTGCAGCTAAAATCGAAAAAGGCAATCATAATATTGAATTCAAATACGAAGCACCGGGCTTGAAAACCGGTCTTGTAATTTCGATTACCGCTTTGTTGATTATTATCATTTTGAAGCTGATTACGAAATTACAGAACAAGCGTCAGAGAAAGAAGCTTTTCCCGGTCTTTGCACCTATGAATTCCGTCTACTCTGAGGAGCTCTTCCTGCCTGTAGCCGAAGAAAACAAGACAGAAAATAAGGTTCCTGTGAAAAACGATAAAGCTATGAACCTTCCTCAAAAGGAAGTGTTCTACCCTGATAATCCATTCATAAAAAAAGAGATTATTAACCCTGCAGAAGTTATAGAAATCGAACAGATTGATATATAAAGATCAAAGCCCCTCGTAAATAATACGAAGGGCTTTACTATGTTAAAATGTCATTATTTAATGTTTTTCTCCCAGAAATTATCGGGTATCTCCCGCATATCGGTAACATCGTATTTCGATGATATGTACTTTCCTAAAAAAGCTGCTACTTTTTTTGCGCCGCTGCTGTTAAGATGCCCTACATCGACAAAATCTTTCGACGGGTCAATTTTCATTTCATCCGTATATTCAAACAAATTAAGATAAACGCAATCATTTTCCTTTGCATATTCCTTCAACGCATCGGAAAGGGTATACTCTCTTCCGAAGGGTGCAGTATAAAGTACAAGCTCAATGTCGTTTTCTTTACATATCTTTACTATTTCATTCAGAACGGCGCGTGGCTTTGCCGATATTGACCACTGTTCAAACGTTTTATAATCAGGTAACTCGATTTTCATAACTCCGTCAGAACTGAAAGAGCCCATAGTTTTTAAAAAATCAAAGCCGTCCGTAGGATTCATAAAATTCCATTGTATCAGATTATTCCAGTTTGAATGGAAAGCAACAAAAGGCACATAATAGGATAAATATCTGGTGTAATCATCGCCGAAGCACTGCTTCAGATATTCACTTTTCGCTTTTGAATTCTCTATGGCTCGGGTATAATAAATCTCGCCGTTCAGATCAGTGTTTTCAAGAATACCGTTAACATTAAAGGTTTCGACGAGAGCAACCTTCGGAGACTGTGTTTTAAGTGAATCCTTGATAAAAAGCAGTGTAGTATTAAGGTGCTGCCAATTGCACCCGTAATTATACGCTGCAATACCGTACTTTTTATACATCTCAGTAACATCGAGACCCTTCCACAGATGACTCGAGCCGTAGGCTATCAATTCAACTGAATTTTCCGGCAGGCTGTGAAAAGTATCGATAGAATTAAAGGCATCTCCCGAATAAACGGGACTGCATACGGTTCCTATGTGATTAATACAAAAGGCAACGATTATAATGATTATTAAACAGCTTAATATTCTTTTAAAATTCCTTAACAACTCTCCACCCTCCCGTCAGAACTGAAAATAAATAAAGTTTGAAGCCTCATAGCTGGGTCCCCATATACCGAAAAGAAGAATTAATATTATCGCCACAGCTATAAACAGAATTCTGAACCAATAATCCTCCTTTAAAATAATTTCGTGAATTTTGATACCCTTGTGCTTACATATATCGGCAAATACCAAAATCAAAACAGACAGCATTAAGATAAAGAAGTTTTTACTGTCGAGACCGCAGTTATAAAGTGAACCGTCAAATATTACCCATGGATTAAATGTAGTGAACATAAGCTCTATGATTCTTAAGGCTTCTTTAATATCGGAGGCTCTGAAGAAAATCCAGGAAAAATCTATGAGAACGAAGGTTACCGTAATCTGCATAAGCCTATGTCCGAGAGTATTTCTGTCAAGCTTGAGAGCTTTGACAGCTTTATCTCTCAAGGGCTTGGTGATCTCACCGAAAATCTGATATAATCCGTTTAATCCGCCCCAGACTACAAATGACAGGGATGCGCCGTGCCAAAGGCCGCTTACAAGAAATACAACCATTTTATTAAAATATTTTCTGATTTTTCCCTTTCTGCTTCCGCCGAGAGGTATGTAAAGATAATCTCTGAACCAGGATGTAAGAGATATGTGCCAGCCTCTCCAGAAATCAGCTACAGAAGTAGCTAAATACGGAGCATTGAAATTCTCCATCAGATCAATATTAAGCATTTTCGATGCGCCGACAGCAATAATGGAATATCCGTAAAAATCACAGTAAATCTGCACAGCAAAAAGTATGGTCGCGACAATAAGATACCAACCCGTGTACTGCTCATAATCCGAATAAACAGTATCGACAAAAACAGCTGCTCTGTCAGCAATTACAATTTTCAGAAAAAATCCCCAAAGCATCAAAAGCAAGCCTTTACGCGCTTTTTCGAAATTAAACTTCTGAGGTACAGCCAACTGCCTGAGAAGTTTTTTTGATCTTTCTATCGGTCCTGCTACAAGCTGCGGGAAATAGGAAACGAATAAAGCATATCTGAAAAAATTCTTTTCTGCGTAAATTTCGTCACGGTAAACATCCATCGTGTAGGACAGAGCCTGAAAGGTGTAAAATGAAATACCTACAGGTAAAATTACATCAAACTGCGGTACATTAAGCTCAATATTAAGCAGGCCTAATCCATCCGATATGAGGTCGGCTGTAAAATTAAAATACTTATAAAAGAATAAAACAGCCAGATTCAGTGTAAAGCTTAGGCTGACTATCAGCTTTTTCAGTTTGGTTTTGTCTGCATCTTTTTTGTCACACTGCTTGACCCTCTCCATTAATAAACCGCTGGCAAAGGTAACGACTGTCGAAAAAAGAATAAGCAAAGCATATTCTGCGTTCCAGCACATATAAAAATAATAGCTTGCAAACAAAAGCCAATATATTTTTACCTTTTTCGGCATAACAAAATACACCAAAAGAACTATCGGTAAAAAGATTAAAAATTCCAATGAATTAAAAAGCATAATATCCCCCTATATTTTTAACATCCGAAACATCATAAGCATTACTCTAATATTATAGCATACGTCGAATAATGTCAATATTTTCATAAAATCATTTCAAAAATGTGAATCATCTTAAAAAACTGACGCCTGCCGCACTTAATGTACGACAGGCAATTTCAGATTTATTTCATATTTCTTTCGTATGATTCGATCATCTTTTTAACCATCTGACCGCCTACGCTGCCGGCTTCACGAGATGTGAGGTGACCGTTGTAACCCTGCTTAAGGTCTACACCTACTTCAGCAGCTGCTTCCATCTTGAATCTGTCAAGAGCATCTCTTGCTTCGGGTACCATACCCTTGGATGAACCGCTTCTGGACATAAATTTCACTCTCCTTCTGAATACTTTTTGCGTTTGCAAATATATTTTATGCTTATCTGTCAATTATATTAATGTAACAATTTGGTAAAGTATTTATACAAACAGCGTAAAAAATTATGTATATTTTCTCAAAAAACTTGCATATTTTATCTTTTTGCTGTATAATACTAAAATTAATTTAGGAGAGGGTTTTATGAGCAGTCAAAGATTGATTGATATGCATGTTCATTCCGACAATTCACCGGACGGTAAGCATTCACCGATGTATATATGTGAATGTGCCGTAAAAAACAATCTCGGTGCAATCGCCATAACTGACCACTGCGAAATTAACACCTTTTTTGAAGAAAAATACAATAATATAGTATTCCATTCATTTTTTGAATCAAGTAAGGCAAGATCAGCCTTTGAGGGTGAGCTGCTTGTGCTTTTAGGTCTTGAAATCGGACAGCCGCTGAGCAATAAAAAGCTCGCCGATAAAGTTGTCAGTCATCATAATTATGATTTTATTTTAGCGAGCATTCATACACCTGACGGATTCAATGAGGATATAAAAGAAATCGAATACGATAAGCTTGATGTTTATAAATTTATGGAAGATTACTTACTTCAGCTCACCGAAATAGCTAAATGGGACGGCTGCGATGCCTTGGCACACATAACCTGTCCGATGAGAAGAATACAGGGTAAGTACCGCATCGACTTCGATTATTCGAAAATCAGTGCTGTAACAGATGTTTTACTTAAAACTATGATAAGCTACGGTAAAGCTCTGGAAATCAATACTTCCGGGCTTAGGCAGAGCATCGGACTTACGATGCCGGACAGAAACATAATTAAAAGATACCGCGAGCTCGGAGGCAAGCTTCTTACTATCGGTTCCGATGCACATAACGCTAATGACTGCGGTAAAGGAATACAGGAAGGTATGGATATCGCAAAGGAATGCGGATTTGATAAGCTTACCTTCTATGTAAACAGAGAAGTTTTGGAATTAAAAATTTAAAGAGGTTTAAATCAATGGGTAAAAAAGAAAAAGCAACTTCAGGTATAAAAATCGAAAAGAAAACCATAATCGGCATAACCGCCCTTCTTTTTGCGATTATGATATTTGCCGGAATTCTTACGCAGGTTGTCCCTACCGGTGTCTATCACACTGATTCTAACGGAACGATAATAAACGGCACTTACCACGAAATCAGCAGAGAAGAGGTAGGCTACAGCTTTTGGAGAGTGTTTATCTCCCCTATCGAAACATTCATTTATTCTACCGGAGATGCATTGACCGGCATTTCTATTATACTTATAATCGTTCTCATCGGCGGAACCTTCCTTATACTCGATAAAAGCGGCGTGCTTAAGTATATGATGAATGTGGTCGTAAATAAATTTTCTGATAAAAAATACATACTTTTATCAGTTATGATTTTTTTCTGTATGCTACTCAGCTCCTTTGCCGGAATATTGGAAGAGTCTATAACATTGGTTCCTCTGGCTGTTGCTATTTCTCTTTCCTTGGGTTGGGACTCTTTTGTCGGACTCGGCTTCAGTCTGATTGCAGTAGCCTTTGGTTACTCTGCAGCCACATTTAATCCGTTTAATGTAGGTATAGTACAGTCAATGGCAAATCTTCCTATGTTTTCCGGTGTTCTTTTCAGATGCTTTGTCTTTGTGATTATCTATTCTATTCTTACAGCCTTTCTTGTTCATTATGCTAAGAAGGTAGAAAAAAATCCGCAAAGCTCTTTGTGCTACGAAAGTGATAAGGACTTACGCGAGCGCTTTCTTAATAAAGCTGAGACAGAAAGAGCCTTAAGCAACCCAATGATGAAAAAAGCCTCCGGAGCTTTCCTTAAAGCCTTACTTGCTGTTCTCGTCATAACTGTTATCTGTCTGATAACAAATACTTTTATCGAGGACAGAACAATATCTGATATAATAGGCTATGCTCCTCTGATTTCTATGGCAATTCTCTTTACTGTAGGAGGAATGAGAGCAGGTTATATTTCAGGCATCAAAGGAAAGGAGCTTGTATCAAATTTCATTGCAGGCGCTAAAACCATCCTTCCTGTGGCACCTGTTATCATTCTCATTATTTGTGTAACCTATATTCTTAAGCAAGGTATGATAATCGATACACTTCTTTATTGGGTTTACAATCTCATAAAAGGAATAAACCCTTATATTTCGATTATAATTATTTTCTTTGTAATATGTATCTTTGAATTTTTCATAGGAAGCGGATCTGCTAAAGCATTTCTTCTTATGCCGATACTTATCCCTCTGGTTGATATGCTTTCTATCGGCAGACAGAATTTAATTGTAGCTTTCTGCCTCAGTGACGGACTTTGTAATGTTCTGTTTCCCACAAACGGACTTCTTATTATCGCTCTCGGTATAATCAATATCTCATATTTCAAATACATAAAAATCTCCTGGAAGCTGTTCCTTATGGAGTTTATTGCGAGCATGGGAATTATGGTTCTCGGAACAGCAATCGGATATTGATTTTAAAAGTTAATATTCAAACAGGCACTTTTATAGTGTCTGTTTTTTTGCTATAAATGCGGTATAGATACGCTTTGCTATGTAACAATACCGGAACATTGCTCTCCCGGCAGATAAGAAATTATCAGTATTTATAGCAAAAAAGAACTGCCCGATAACGAGCAGTTCAGATATTAGTTTACTTAGTAATTATTTTGCCTTAGAAGCCTTTCTTGCTTCGATTTCAGCAACGATTTCTCTCTGTCTCTTTTCAGTAAGAGTGTAGAAGAACATGGGAACAGCACAGGCAATCATACTGATAGCACCTGAGAGGATAAGAACATTCCAAAGCTTATCAGGGCTTGCCACATGACCTGTAGCAGCATCGATACCGGCAATGCTCATAGACATAACACCGATGAAAGCACCTACAGCCATACCGATTTTATTGATAAGAGTCTGCATAGCGAAGCAGATACCTTCGCCTCTTTCACCTGTCTTCCATTCGAGATAGTCAACAGTATCACCGATCATGGCGTAGCTCATAATGTTGTTAACACCCTGAGGAATACCGAGAAGAACGAGTCCTACAGCGCCGACGATAAGCTTCCAGGGAGCATCATAGCCTACGAAGTACATAACTGCCATTACTACGCCGCCGAACAAGTGAACAAGGATGTATGTGTATTTTTTAGTAAATTTCTTTGTGAGCCAGGGAACGAGAACGGAAGCTACAAGACCGCCGGGGATAACAAGAAGAGTGATAATACCGTATAAACCTTCGTTCTTAAGAACATACTTAGCGAAGTAGAGACCGCCTGTGTATGAGTAAACCATTCTTGCACCACCGAGAACACCGGAAAGAACGATGAGAAGAAGCTCTTTATTCTTAAAGAGAAGCTTAAGATTGTGAACGAAGGAAGGAACCTCGTCATAATCAGCAGTGATGTGCTCCTTTGTGTTTTTGAAGCCGTAGAAGAACATAGGAACTGCTGCGACAACAAATACAACAGCGCAGATAAAATAAGTCCATTTAAGTGTATTTGCGTTTGTATCGATACTGTTATTCATAACGGTACCGATAAAGGTACGGGCTGCTTCTTCAGCAGTTTTGCCCTGATTTGCTACCATAGAAGCAATCTGCTCTGCCTTATCAACCATAATGGTATCAAGCATAGCCTCGGTATACTTGTACTTTGCAGTGACAGCGTTTGTAACGATGGGAACACCTACAGTTACGATACCTGCACCAACAGTACAAACGAGACGGACTACAGTAAGAATGTTACCTCTTACGGTTGTGTCGTTTGTAAGACAGGTTGCAAGACCCCAATAAGGTACGTCAGCAACAGTATAAACTACTGACCAGATAACATAAATAACAGAAATTGTTACAAATGTCCACATTGCCTTCGGCTGATAAACAGGAAGGAAGCAAAGAACAGTGAACACAGCAATAGGAAGAGCCATCCACTTAAGATAGGGTCTGCATTTACCCCACTTTGTTCTTGTTTTGTCAACGACTGAACCCATAATAGGGTCATTGAATGCGTCGAATACTCTGGTACCGAGCATAAGGAATGCAACAGCGATTGCACCGTCCAAAGCACCGACCTTAACACCCTCAGCACCGAAGAGAAGTGCATCAGTCATAAACACTGTAATATATGAACCGATGATGGTGCATATAAAGTTCTGACCGAAGCCGGCAATACCGTAGGCTACAGCTTCTTTAGGCTGAACACCTTTGCCCGGAGTAGTACCGAACAGCTTGTGTAAAAATTCATTTACTTTCATATTTTCCTTTTCCTTTCAAAAATTAAATTCTACTAAAATACACATAAACGTGCTTTTAACTTTACAATTATAACATAATAAAAAAATAAAGGCAAGTTAAAAACACTTGCCTTTCCGCTAATTTACAGTTTATTTAAATTTGATATGCTTTTTAAGATACTGACCCGTATAAGAGCTTTCATTAAGAGCGATAGCCTCGGGAGTACCTGTCGCCAAAACAGTACCTCCCCCGTCTCCTCCTTCGGGACCAAGGTCAATAACATAATCGGCTGATTTGATGACATCGAGATTATGCTCGATAACTATTACGCTGTTCCCCTTATCTACCAGGGTCTGCAAAACATTTATAAGTCTGTGGACATCAGCTGTATGAAGTCCGGTGGTAGGCTCATCGAGAATATAAACGGTTTTACCCGTAGCCGGTCTCGCAAGCTCGGTAGAAAGCTTTACTCTCTGTGCCTCACCGCCTGAAAGAGTAGTAGCAGGCTGGCCGATTTTAACATAACCGAGTCCAACATCGTAAAGTGTTTTAAGCTTTTTATAAATTTTCGGAATATTCTCGAAGAAAATCATACCTTCTTCGATAGTCATTTCGAGAACATCATAAATAGTTTTGCCCTTGTATCTGACATTAAGAGTCTCCGAATTATATCTTTTGCCCTTACATACCTCGCAAGGTACATAAACATCAGCAAGAAAATGCATTTCTATTTTAACTATACCGTCGCCCTCACAGGCTTCACAGCGGCCGCCCTTGGTATTGAAGGAAAACCTTCCTGCAGTATATCCCTTTGCTTTAGCGTCTGTAGTGGAAGCAAAAAGCTCACGGATGTCAGTAAATACCCCTGTATAGGTCGCGGGATTAGAGCGAGGTGTTCTGCCTATAGGTGACTGATCGATATTTATAACCTTATCAAGATACTCCGCACCTGTCATTTTTCTGAATTTTCCGGGTACAAGCTTTGCACCGTTAAGCTCGTTGGAAAGATGCTTGTTCAGAATCTCATTGACAAGAGAAGACTTTCCCGAGCCTGAAACACCCGTAACGGCTACGAATTCACCGAGAGGTATCTCTACATCGATGTTTTTCAGGTTGTTCTGTGCTGCACCGAAAATCTTAAGACTCTTACCGTTTCCCTTTCTTCTTTCTTCGGGAACGGGAATCGACTTTTTACCGCTAAGATACTGACCCGTCACGGAATTCTCGCAGGAAAGAATATCATCCACAGTGCCGCAGGCTACAATTTCTCCTCCGTGAATACCTGCACCGGGACCTACATCTACCACATAATCAGCTTCAAGCATAGTGTCTTCATCGTGCTCTACTACGATAAGTGTATTACCTATGTCGCGCAAATGCTTAAGAGTATTAATGAGCTTACTGTTATCACGCTGATGGAGTCCTATGCTCGGCTCATCGAGAATGTAAAGCACGCCTACAAGTGAAGAACCTATCTGTGTAGCAAGTCTTATGCGCTGACTTTCGCCGCCGGAAAGTGAACCGGACTGACGGGCAAGAGTGAGATAGCTGAGGCCGACACTGTTAAGGAAGGTCAAGCGTTCATCTATTTCCTTGATAATGAGATTTGCTATTGTCTTCTCTCTTTCGGAAAGTTTTTCGGGAAGCTGCTTTATAAAAAGAAGAGCATCAGAAATCGAAAGTGAGCATACCTCGTAAATATTTTTGCCGTCGACAGTTACGCTGAGCGCCTCTTTGCTCAGTCTTGCTCCGCCACATTCCTTACAATCAGTGACGGTCATAAGAGCTTCGATTTCTTTTTTCGAATATTCCGACGAGGAATCGTTATATCTGCGCTGAAGATTATTAAGAACACCCTCGAATTCTGCAAAATAGATTCCGCTTCCGTAGCTCGTGGTTCTCTCCATTTTCAGCTTCTCACCCTTAGTGCCGTAAAGAATAGCCTCATAACCCTCTACCGAAATATCCTCTATGGGAGTATCCAGGTCGAAGCCGTATTTTCGTCCGAGAGCAGTATAGTACATACCCGAAATGGAGTTTTCATCCTTACACTGCCAGCCGGCTGCTTTTATAGCCCCCTGTCTTATAGACAGCTTTCTGTCCGGTATAATCATAGACGGAGATATTTCCATAAAAACACCCAGTCCCGAGCATTTTTTACATGAGCCGAAGGGGCTGTTAAATGAAAACATACGGGGAGTAATCTCACCGAAGCTGACTCCGTGGTCAGGGCAGGCATAATTAAGAGAAAACATAATCTCCTTATCACCGATAATATCTACCAATAAAAGTCCGTCAGCGAGCTTCGTTGCAGTCTCTACCGAGTCAGCAAGTCGGGATTTTATACTGTCCTTAACTACGAGACGGTCAACTACAACCTCGATATTATGCTTTTTGTTTTTGTCGAGCTTTATATTCTCCGAAAGGTCATAAATAACCGTGTCAATCCTTACGCGCACAAAGCCGGATTTACGAATACCTTCAAGCTCTTTTACATACTCCCCTTTTCTGCCTCTGACGATCGGCGCCAACAGCTGTATTTTCGTTCCTTCGGGTAATTCGAGGACCTTATCAACAATCTGATCTACTGTCTGCTGTTTAATTTCCTTTCCGCAGACGGTACAGTGCGGAATTCCGATTCTCGCATAAAGCAGGCGGAGATAGTCATAAATTTCAGTAATAGTGCCTACGGTAGATCTCGGATTTTTTGAGGTAGTTTTCTGATCGATAGAAATGGCAGGTGAAAGACCTTCGATATAATCAACATCCGGCTTATCCATCTGACCTAAAAACTGTCTAGCATAAGAAGAAAGGGACTCAACATATCTTCTTTGACCTTCAGCGTAAATCGTGTCGAAGGCAAGAGATGATTTGCCCGAGCCTGAAAGTCCCGTAAAAACGATAAATTTGTCTCTCGGGAGAGTAAGATCCACATTTTTCAGGTTATGCTCACGGGCACCCTTGATAATAATATTTTTCTGTGACATACGCACCTCTTATTTCATCATACTTTTCAGCTTTTCAATCTTGTCTCGCAGGAACGCTGCGTGTTCGAATTCGAGAATTTTCGCCGCCTCTTTCATCTCAGCCGTAAGCTGTCTGATAACCTTTTCCTTTTCGACGCGTGACAGCTTTGAGAAAGTCTTATCCGTGTCAAGCTTCTTTTCGGATATTTCGATAACATCGCGAACCTGCTTAACGATAGTTTTCGGAACTATTCCGTTGTCGATATTGTACTGATTCTGTATTTCGCGGCGTCTTTTGGTTTCATCGATAGCATATTTCATAGACGGTGTTATCCTGTCGGCATACATAATTACCTCACCGTTGGCATTTCTGGCTGCTCGTCCTATAGTCTGCACCAAGGATGTCTCAGAACGAAGAAAGCCTTCCTTGTCAGCATCGAGGATAACCACCAGAGAAACCTCGGGTATGTCGAGACCCTCCCTCAGAAGATTAATTCCTACGAGAACATCGAACTCGCCGAGACGCAAATCTCTGATAAGCTCCATTCTTTCCATCGTATCGACATCGTAATGCATATACCTGACCTTAATTCCGAAGTTATCAAGATAATCAGTAAGGGATTCAGCCATTTTCTTAGTGAGAGTGGTTATCAGCACTCTTTCCTTACGCTGAGTACGGATATTAATTTCACTGACGATGTCATCAATCTGTCCGTCGGTAGGTCTTACACTTATAAGAGGATCTAGAAGTCCCGTAGGACGGATAATCTGCTCTACAATCTTACTGCTTTTTTCCTTTTCGAAGGCTCCCGGAGTAGCGCTGACAAAAATTTTCTGTCCGACCATTTCGTAGAATTCATCGAATTTTAAAGGTCTGTTGTCGTAAGCTGACGGAAGACGGAACCCGTATTCTATAAGAGATTCTTTTCTCGATCTGTCACCGCCGTACATAGCACGCACCTGCGGAAGCATAACATGTGATTCGTCTACGAAAAGAAGGAAATCATCCGGGAAATAATTAAGAAGCGTAAACGGTGCTGCTCCCTCAGGTCTGTCGGACATTATTCTGGAATAATTTTCTATGCCCTTACAGAAGCCTGTTTCGCGAAGCATTTCCAAATCATAAAGAGTTCGTTGCTTTATTCTTTCAGCCTCGAGAAGCTTACCCGCTTTAGTAAACTCTACTACCCTATCCTCCATTTCCTGCTTAATCTCTTCCAAAGCCTTTTCAAGCTTATCCGGAGCTACTACATAATGAGAAGCAGGATAAATCGCTACATGTGAAACATTATTTTTCACCTCTCCCGTCAGAGGATTGATTTCAGAAATTCTGTCGATTTCGTCACCGAAAAACTCTACTCTTATGGCAGTATCCGAGGTATATACGGGATATATCTCTACTACATCACCGCGGACACGGAACTTATTTCTGATGAAATTTAC
Source organism: Clostridia bacterium (assembly GCA_017516315.1). Classification (GTDB taxonomy): domain Bacteria; phylum Bacillota; class Clostridia; order Oscillospirales; family Acutalibacteraceae; genus UBA6857. The sequence continues at coordinate 38,975 of JAFXDE010000014.1, forward strand.
ATCATTTCGGTCATATTGGATTTCGACTAATTTATCTATAAGCTCTTCTCTGCTTTTTTCCATTCCGACACGCAGAGAAATAACCATATTTCTGTAATCAATAGGGTTTCCGAGAGTATAGATGCAGGATACGCTTGCTACGATTATTACATCTCTTCTTTCGGAAAGAGCTGAGGTTGCCGAATGACGGAGCTTGTCTATTTCATCGTTTATGGCTGAATCCTTTTCTATATAGGTATCAGTAGTGGGAATATATGCTTCGGGCTGATAATAGTCATAGTAGGAAACGAAGTATTCCACCGCATTTTCGGGGAAAAACTCTTTAAATTCACTGCAAAGCTGTCCAGCAAGAGTTTTATTATGTGCGAGAACGAGGGTGGGTCTGTTTAGCTCAGCGATAATATTAGCCATAGTAAAGGTCTTTCCCGAGCCGGTAACACCCATAAGCGTCTGCTCCTTGAAGCCTTTTCTGACTCCGTCAACCAAAGCTGCTATAGCTTCGGGCTGGTCTCCTGTAGGCTTAAAATCCGAAACTAATTTAAAGCAATCCATATCCTCACCCTTTCCTCGAATATTATCTATTATTATATATCATTTTACAAACAAAAGTAAATATAAATATAAATTTTCTAAAAAAAGTAGCGTAAGGGCGACACTTCATAAGGAATTTAAGCCTTAATTTTCGCTATTCTTGCGAATAACTGCGTTTTTTCTGCCTAGTTCCTCATCAAAACCATCTGAATTTTAAGGTGCAAAGAAGTTTTTATTGAGATATTTTTTTTGTTTAGAAAGCAACAAAACCACCGCAATACTCGCGTATTACAGTGGTTTTTTCGCAATGTAAAAGCTAAAATAGCCAATAAAACCTAACTTCCTTATGAAGTGCGCCAAAGGGCGGTAATTTATCAATATTCGGTTATACCGTTTTCTTTTACATCCTCTAACAGGTCAATATCATAAAACATAGGCATGGTAAGCTTATGCTCAGCCAGAGATGTGAAATCATCATCGTCGACAATAATATGGTCTCTGAGTCTTACCTTAAATGTCTTAAGAAGCTTGATAACCTCTTCCGTTACCCTGATGTCATCCTTAGAGGGCAAGGATATGGAATGAGGATGATTATGGGAAATAATAACACTCGAACAGTTAGTTTCAAGAACTATTCTTCCGAACTCTCTTATATCAAAGGTCGAGGAACAGATGTCACCCTCGTTCAGAAGACGGCAGGTAATCAAATGGTTAAAGCTGTCATAGCAAAGAACAAATACTCTTTCACGACAGCTTCCCTCGTAAAATTTAGGACGGAGAAATTCAACTACATCCTTCGGAACAATAGGTGAAGGCTTGCGCTTAGCGAGATCTTCAACATATCTGTTATAAAAAGGAATTATCATTTTTATAAGACAGGCTGCCGTTTCGGTCATACCCTTTACCTTCATAAGATCGTGTATGTTCGCCTCAAAAATACCGGCATAGCTTCCGAATCTGTTCATAAGATCGTGCGCTATATCATTGGTATCCTTTCGCGGAATACCGAAGTACAAGAGCATTTCGATAATATTATGATCTGCCATACCCCTGAAGCCGGCTTCATAAAACCTCTCGCGCATGTGCTTGCGGTGATGATTATGAGAATGGTTGGGCAGCTTGTTTTTATTTTCAGGTTTATTTTCACCCATATTTGTTACCTCACAATTAAAAGTTAAGCGAGAGATCCCAAAACAAGACCTCTCGCGTTTTATCTTTTAACAGCAGAATCAGATAGAAATTTCAAGAGCCATCTTGTACATATCAAGATCAACTGAATTCTTCATGCCCAAAGCTTCGAAAATATCGAAATCCATAATTGTCTCTTTTTTGATAGCTACAACACGGTTGCCGATACCCTGCTTAAGAAGCTGAACAGCATGATAGCCCATCTGACTGGCGACAATTCTGTCCTTAGCCGTAGGAGAACCGCCTCTCTGAACATGACCGAGAATCGTAGCACGGGCTTCTACGCCTGTTTCACTCTGGATTCTCTTTGCCATCTCTTCTACACCGCCGATAGCTTCGGAAACAAGGATAACAAAATGCACCTTATTGCTCTTCTGGGTTCTCTTCATTCTTTCGATAACATCACGCTCGAAATCATAAGAAACCTCAGGAATAAGGATAGAAGTAGCACCGCAGGCAATACCTGAAGAAAGAGCAAGATAACCTGCACCTCTGCCCATTACCTCTACTACAGCGCAGCGATCGTGGGATTCTGCAGTGTCTCTGATTCTGTCAACCATCTGCATAACAGTGTTCATAGCTGTATCATAGCCGATAGTATAGTCACAGCAGCCGATATCATTATCGATGGTACCGGGAATAGCAACGCAGGGAATACCTCTGAGAGAAAGATCTCTGGCGCCTCTGAAGGAACCGTCACCGCCGATAACTACAAGACCCTCGATACCTCTTTTTTTACAGGTATCGATAGCAGCCTGCATACCCTCTTCAGTCTTAAAGCGTGAAGATCTGGCAGAATAAAGGATAGTACCGCCTCTGTTGATAATATCTGATACTGTACGGAGATTCATTTCATACATATCATCATCCATAAGACCGTTATAGCCTCTTCTGATTCCGTAAACCTTCATACCGAGTTCACAGCCGGCTCTTACTACAGCTCTGATTGCGGCATTCATACCGGGTGCGTCGCCGCCGCTTGTCAAAACACCAATAGTTTTAAGCATTATTACGTCCTCCTGACATCTTAAATGATGAATTAATACTATTTAAACATTTAGAAATATTATACACAATATTGTATAAAAGTCAAGTTATATTCAAAAAATCGACACGGTAGGTTGATAAACGAGGGTTATTCTTCTAAAACAGAAATGTTGCTGCTTCCGCAGATATATTTAAGCTCCTCCAAGGTTTCTTCACAAACCAAAAGCTTAAATTCCTTACTTTCTCCGTCACTGTCATTATATTTTAAAAGCAGGGATGTCGTTCCGGGAAAAAGCTCTGTAAGAATCCGTATTTTTTCACTCTTCAAGCTCTCAGACTTACTGATACGGGCATAAACCCTTTTCTTTCCACTCAAAGCTGTTTTATAGAGATTTTTAGGATTAGGCTCGATGCTTTCACAAATAACCGAAGGCTCTCTGTCCTCACGGAGACTGAGTCTGCCTCTTATTAAAACTATATTTCCCGCTTTGAGGTGGTTAATTCTGTCGGCATAAAGCTTTGAAAAAACTATACATTCTATTGATGCTCCGATGTCCTCTATTTCAATAAAGCACATCGTCGAATTGTTTTTTGTGACCTTTTTTTCTACGCGTGAAATAATACCGAAAATTTTAACATTGCTGTTATCTTTATATTTAGCTGAAAAGCCGTCGCTGTTTTCTAAAATATCAGTAACAGCGTTACATTTCAGCTTATGGAAAATAGCCTCATATTCCTCCATAGGATGCCCCGAAATGTAGAGACCCGTTATTTCCTTTTCGAAAGCTAAAAGCTCATTTTTAGGCATTTCTGCCAGATCAGGCGCTTTCATTTCGCTTTCAAAGGAAAATCCCGAATCAGCATCAAAAAATCCTATCTGTCCTACGACATTACGGTTTTTATCAGCATCCAGCTCGCCTATTATTATCGGCAACATATAAAGCATCTGTCTTCTGTTAAGGTCGAGTCCGTCACAGGCTCCGCATTTGATAAGACTTTCTACGGCTCGACGGTTAAAATCCCTGGAATAAACTCTTTTACAGAATGTGTAGAAGGATGTATATTTTCCTCCCTGCTCGCGGTTGTCAATAATAGTTCTGATAAAGCTTCTGCCGAGATTTTTAATGGCGAGGAGTCCGAAACGGATCTGACCGTTTTTGACTGTAAAGCCCTCAAAGCTGCTGTTAATATTCGGTGCGAGGACTCTTATGCCTATTCTGGAGCATTCGGCAATGTATCCGGACACCTTAACCGAGGAATCGAGAACACTTGTAAGCGTTGCCGCCATGAGCTCGCAGGGATAATGAGCCTTTAGCCAGGCTGTCTGATATGACACATACGCGTAAGCTGCTGCGTGAGATTTATTAAAAGCATATTTGGCGAAATTCGACATTTCATCGAAAATATCATTTGCAACCTCAGCGCTTACACCGTTGGCAAGAGCACCGACACATTCGGTTTCTCCTTTTTCGTTTTTCAGTCCGTTAATGAAGTTCTTTCTTTCCTTTTCCATAACATCAAGCTTTTTCTTACTCATAGCTCTGCGGACAAGATCGGCTCTGCCGTAGGAATAACCTGCTATCTTACGACAAATCTGCATTACCTGCTCCTGGTAAACCATACATCCGTAGGTAACATCGAGAATATCACGGACAAGCTCCGTTTTATAAGCCGTATCCTCGGGATGATGTCTGTTATGGATATAGGTATCAATAGAATCGGCAGGTCCGGGTCTGTAAAGAGAAATTACAGCGATAAGGTCTTCAAGTGACTCGGGCTTGAGTCTTGTCAGAACACTTCGCATACCTGCGGATTCGTACTGGAACACACCGTCGGTTTTACCTTCGGAAAGCATTTCAAAGGTAGCTTTATCGTCAAGAGGAATACTGTCTATGGAAAAATCGGGAACACTTCTTTTCACCATCTGAACAGCATCGTTTATAACGGTGAGCGTGCGAAGACCGAGGAAGTCCATTTTCAGAAGTCCAAGCTGTTCCAAAGTAACCATAGTAAACTGCGTAACAACGCTCTCATCGTTCACTGCAAGAGGTACATAAGAGGAAACCGGGTCTCTGGTTATAACTACGCCTGCCGCGTGAGTTGAAGCGTGACGGGGCATACCCTCTACCTTTTTTGAAATATCCAAAAGCTTTTTTACATCTTCATTATTCAGATAAAGATTCCGAAGCTCGTTCGACATTTTTAAGGCTTTGTCAATAGTTATTTTAAGCTCCTGCGGTATAAGCTTGGCCACCTCATCAACTACAGCATAAGGAAGGCCTAAAACTCGGCCCACATCACGGATTGCCGCCCTGGCAGCCATAGTACCGAAGGTAACTATCTGTGCAACATGGTCGGCTCCGTATTTCGAAATAACATAATCTATGACCTCCTGCCTTCTGACATAGCAGAAATCAATGTCAAAGTCAGGCATACTTACTCTTTCGGGATTAAGAAAACGCTCGAAAAGAAGATTGTATTTCAGCGGATCAATACCCGTAATCCCGATACAGTAGGCTGCAAGAGAGCCGGCGCCCGAGCCACGTCCGGGACCTACGGGAATGCTTTTGCTTTTCGCATACCGTATAAAATCGTGAACAATAAGGAAATAGTCAACATATCCCATACGGTTGATAATTTCAAGCTCATAATTCAGTCTGTCAATATATTCCTTTGGAGGATTGTCACCCAAATGCTTATTCAGACCAAAGAAGCACTGATTTCTGAAGTATTCGAAATGGTTCATCTGATTCGGAACCTCGAAATGCGGAAGCTTCGTATTGCCGAATTCGAATTCTACATTACACATCTCAGCTATTTTTTCGGTGATGTCCACAGCTTCCGGGAAATCTGCGAAGGCACTTCTCATTTCCGTCTCGCTTTTTACATAAAATTCATCCGTACTGAATTCCAGACCCGTCTCCTCACCGAGAACATGGTTTGTCTGGATACAGATTAAAACCTGCTGAACAGATGAATCCTCTTTAGTTAGATAATGAGCATCGTTAGTGGCTACGAGAGGTATGTCGGTCTCCTTTGAGAGACGGACTAGATCTGGCATAATCTCGAGCTGCTCTCTTAAGCCGTGATTCTGTATTTCAATAAAATATTTACCTTCTCCGAACACTTCCTTATACCATAGTGCCGTGCTTTTAGCACCCTCATAGTCACCCTTCATCAGCAGAGAAGGTATTTCACCTGCCAGGCAGGCAGAAA
>JAFXDE010000015.1 GCA_017516315.1 Clostridia bacterium
GCACCGTCGGGAGTAATCGTAACGGTGATTTTGTCTGTTTCGCCTTCTTCAAGCTCGAAGGTATCCTTTTCTGCTATGATATCCTCAGTAGGAACATAAGGCTTCTTAACCGTAACGGTAACTGTTTCCTTTACACTGCTGTTATCCTTAGAGGTAACGGTAACAGTGGCTGTGCCTTCGCCTACGGCTGTGATGTTACCGTTTTCGTCAACCTTGACTATACTTTCATCACTTGACTCGTAGGAGACTTCTTTATTGGTGGCACCGTCGGGAGTAACCGTAACGGTGATTTTGTCTGTTTCGCCTTCTTCAAGCTCGAAGGTATCCTTTTCTGCTATGATATCCTCAGTAGGAACATAAGGCTTTTTAACCGTAACTTTAACGGTTTCCTCCGCTTTACCATCCTCCGTTTTAACGGTGACAGTCACTTCGCCTTCTTTTTTTGCGATTATCTTACCGTCTTCCGTAACCTCTGCAATATCGGGATTGTCGGATTCGTATGTAAGACCGTAATCGGAATCCTCGGGTTTTACGGCAGCGCCGATTTCTTTTTCGTCACCTATCTCGAGAATAATATCCTTATTCTCTTCCGGAATTATAATATCCTCTGACGGCTTTTTAACCGTAACGGTAACCGTTTCCTTTATACTGCTGTCATCCTTTGAGGTAACGGTTACGGTAGCAGTGCCCTTGCCTACTGCAATAATGTCACCGTTACTGTCAACCTTTATAACACCCGGATCACTTGATTCATAGATGAGCTCCTTATTTGTAGCATCCTCGTTGACTTGCGCACCGGCATTCTGTATTTCGTTAATATCGAGAGTTATTTCCTTGTCCTTTACGGTAATCTCGGTTACGGGAATTTTAACCGTAACTGTAATCTCTTTTTTTACCGTGGGGTCATCGTCGGAGGAAACGGTGACGGTTGCGGTGCCTTCGCCTACGGCGGTAATGTTACCCTTTTCATCTACCTTTACGACGGTTTCATCGTTTGATTCGTAATTAATCCTTTGGTTGGTTGCCTCGGGATTGACCTCGGCTGTTATTTTGCCTTCGTCACCCTTGTTAAGAGTGATTTCGGTTTTATCTGTGATAATCTCGGTTACGGGAATTTTAACGGTAATATTTACGGTGTCGCTCTTAGTGGGGTCATCCGCCGATTTAACGGTGACGGTAGCTTCGCCTTCGCCTACAGCAGTAATATTACCGTATTTGTCAACCTTTACTACTTTTTCGTCGCTTGATTCGAAGATGATGTCCTTAATCGTTGCATCCTCGGGATTGACATACACATTAATTTTTGTTGTTTCGTCCTTATTTATCGTAACGGTATCTTCTTCCGTCATAAATTCAACGCTTTCAACGGGGATTTTAAAATAGCCGTAAAAAACCACATCGTTTTCGGGCATTATAAACATATCGCCTGCAACATCAGCATCTTCTGTAGTCCAGCCGAAGAAAAGATGTCTGTAAACATAGGGAACACCGAATAAATCGATGTATTCGCCTGCTGTATAATATTCGGCTTCGGGAAGCTCGGGAGCGCCGTAGGGTACCTCGTAGCCGTCTGCGTATCTGTATTCTACCTTGTAAAGCTTACTCCATGAGCCTACAAAGTGAACATCATTATTTACAGTAAAGGAGTTATCAGCTACGGTCGTATCGGATGTGGTCCAGCCTGAAAATACATAGCCGTCGGCAGAGGGAGCATCGGATACGTCGACCTTTGTGCCTTCCGTGTAGATAGCTTTATCGGGAACGGACACACCTTCGGGAATAACTTCACCGATAAATTCGTAGGTGACCTCATATTCTTCCGGTGCCTTATAGGTAAGGAAGCCGCCCTCCTCTTTGGTCTTGGCGTATTCCTTTGTGGGGGAATAGGGATGTTCTCTGTCGTAGACTTCTTTTCCTCCTACGATTGCATAACAGCAGTTAAACATTTCTCCGTCGTCGGTAACATTTTCCACAGACCAGCTCTGACCTATATAAACGGGATCAAGCTCCATACATTTATAAAACATACGCTTCATATTTGTGACATTTTCAGTGTTAAAGGAGCTTAAATCAAGGTATGTCAAGGCGTGGCAGTTATTAAACATATATGCCATAGCAGTCGCTTTTTCTGTGTTCCAGCCGCAGAGATTTATCTCTGAGATAACCTGACATTCAGAAAACATATAGTTGAAGTTTGTGACATTTGATGTGTCGAAGGAGCTTAAATCAAGATACTCGAGTGAACGGCATTTTTCAAACATTCTGAAAAATGTGGTTACATTATGGGTTTTGAAATTATCCAGGCCGTTGATTTCCTTCAGTGCATAGAAGCAGTAAAAAATATAGGACGAATCGGCGTTTGCACTGACACCGCCTTCACCGCCGATGTAAACATCGTATCTGTCACTTCCTGCTGCCTCAGAGGCATCGGTGTTCTTTTTCATCCAGGCCATAACGCTTGCGTCTTTGTTTGCCGAAACGTCCCATGAATAAAGAGTGTCGGCAGAGGCTATGTCGTTATAGTCGATTCGGTCAAGAAATGTGACAGAATAAACTGAATTGTAATATTTGTGATAATCTCCCGAGGAAGCGGAGTTGTAGACCTCCATCACAGGCAAATCATCACTTGTTGCTGAAGTAAAAATAACATTTGGTATCATAGTGAAAAGTATAATAACAGCTAATACCAATGATAAAGCTTTTTTAGGTTTTAAGGTACCCATAATTATTCTCCTTTTGTATAATATTTGACCTACTTATACAATTTCAATATAGCACAGAGAAAAATTTTAGTCAATCTTATTTAAAGAAATAAGCTTTATACCTATATCGAATTAACTTATTTTTAATAAGTTTAAAATCTTATTCCAACAATTGGCATAAATATCCCCGCTTCAGAGTGAAACGGGGATAAAATATTATTTCTTTTTCTTTTCTTTTTCCTTGGCTCTCTTATCGTTAATAATCTGCATGTGCTCTGCAGTAATGAGCTCTACACCGTTTTCCTTAGCCCAATCCACACAGCCTTTAAGAACGAGTGGCAGGAAGACACGGGGGACAGCCAGAACGGTCTTTAACGCATCGTCGGTAAATTTGACTTTATCGTCAGCTCTGTCAGCGGCATAGCGTACAGATTCGAGAGAAGCCTGGCGCATCTGTAAAAGCTCGGCTCTCATTTTAGTTTTTCTGTGGAACCAGAAGTTTTTACTGTCTCTGTAGCCGTAGTCTACGGGAAGAGAGGGGAAATCCTTAGCCCTTACACCGTTTATGATAGCATCGCTGTACTTCTTTTTCATTAAGATTTTATCTACGCGGAGAATGAAATGGGCTCCGAATTTACTGGTAATACCGTTGAAATCGTGGTAGGGACCCTCGTAGCCGTTCAGCTCACCGGGCAGATCCTTATCTGCTCCGTCAAGCTCACGCATCCAGGTACACTCGATAGCCTCGATGGCATCGGTGAGTACCATAGGTCTCTTTTCGCCCGTTTCCTCTTCTATCATACTTTTTTCGAGCCTGAATTTGCATTTAGGCATCTTTTCCTCAGGCTTATCGCCGGGCCAGGAAAGCTTGACAGCTTCCTTGAAGCTTTTAGGCTTGTCATCGATAAAATTAAGGGCGCATTTGCCGTTACGAAGGATGTTCTGTGCCGTGTTTGAGGAGTTACGGCAGCACAGAAGCATAGCGTAGTAGTCCTTTCCTGCTACATAGTAGGGCTGAACGAGGGAATAGGGACCGAGATTTGTACTGCCGTCCTCACAGAGAGTACTGATTATAACCGTAGGCATAGGGAAAAAGAGTGAGGTCTGATAAAAATTATCTACTATACGAAGATTTTCAAAGCTGCTCATAAAAGATTCTCCTTAAATATTAAAAAAAATTAATCTGACTACATTATAGACCTCTCATTAAGGAAAGTCAACCCGTATCATTCCCTTATGAGGAGACAGTCTCCCTTATCCTCCACGGAAACGAAATGGGGATGCTCGGAGCCTTTGGTGTTCGGAGTGTGGTAGGTGAGGAAAAGCTTATCTTCCTTTCCGGAGAAGACCATACCGTGACCGCCGTCATTATCGACTATAGGCTCAAGATGCTCGAAGGCCGTTCCTATTTCACCGTCTGTAAATCGGACAAGACATTCGGCATACTGACCCTTTATATAGGTAGACCAGAGCATAAGAAGCTCATCCTTTTTCGTGCGGTACATAAAGGGACCGTCTGTTATTCGGTGCTCGAGCTTTGATTTGCTTTTGTCTGCCCAATAGGGCTCTGAGGCCTTAAAGAGAGTTACGGCTTCACCTGCGATTTCCGTAAGGTCATCGCTTAGGGGTGCATAGCAGACAGTTCCGTCGATTATCTGCGTATGCTCGTGGCAGAAAACTATGTAGGGCTTACCGTCTTTGCCGATGTAAAGGGTTCCGTCGAGACATTCCCATTCCTCGGGAGTAACGGGACCTCTGCTGTGGGGAACGAAGGGGCCGAGAGGACTGTCTGCCCTGAGAACGAAGGTGCCTCGCATACGGCAGCTTTTTCTGGTGAAGGTGGCAAGCATATAATACTTACCCTTATATTTATGAACCTCGGGCGCCCAGTTAACCATAAAATTCATACGGTATCTTTTTGAATTGAAGCATTCGTGAGGTCTGCTCCAGCTTTTAAGGTCGTCGGACATATAAACATCGAAGCCGCCGGTCTTTATTCCGAAATTTTTTGCTCTTGTGCCGTACATATAGTACTTTCCGTTTTCGTAAAGAACGAAGGGGTCGCGGATGTTTATGTCCTTACAGGACAGCACGGTTTTTCTTCTGATATGCTTCGAAAAAATCATTGTCATTACCTCGTTTCGTGTGTTATAGGTTCATTTTATCATTAAAGAAAATATTTTCAAGTAGTATTAAAAAATATCTGATAATAAAAGTAGTCGGTATGGCTGTTTCTCTGTCGGTTTATTGACAATGTGAAAGAATTATGATAGATTTAAGTCAGCAGTAGTGATTACGGTATGTAATGTCCTACGGCACTGTAATTTATTTTTTTTAAGGAGAGATTTATATGGTATTTCCACCCCTTATGGCAAAAATCGTAGGCTTTATTCTCGCTTTATTGACACCGCTTCTTAATTTCTTCCTCGCCGATTATTCGAAGAAATATGATGCAGAGGTAGAAATCGCTATGGAGAAAACGGGAGGTTATATGAAGGGTGTCTGTCATGCAGAGCCTCAGTATGACCTCATCAGGGAGGGAAACATCGAATGGTTCCGAGATGACATTCCTTTTCCTTATAATGAAGACGGCAGCCTTTCCGAAAGCTACACGGAATGGAAGAAATATGTAAAGGGCTACGCTGATAAGGGTATAAGAATTTTCGGTATCACTCCCTATCCGGAGGATTACCTTGAATACGGTCTTGACCCGAGAGAGCCGGAAAACCGTGAAGCCATTCAGGATATAGCCCGTTTTTATATGGAAGACCTGCGCGGAATAGTAGGAGCCTTTCAGGTTACAAACGAAATGGGTATAGACCGCTTCACCTATCCTCTTACGATGGAGGAGGCTTACGAGTTTATAGGTATGCAGCTCGAGGCCATGTATCCCATAAGAGGCGATGTTCTTATCGGCTATAATCTTGCCGCACTTTCTATTCTTGATATGCCTAAGAAGATGAGTGAATATCATCAGTTCTGTGATTATGTCGGTGTAGACCTTTATCTTGGCTGCTTCGAAAATCTGCTTAAAAACGCAAACCAGTTCATTACCGTTCTTAATTATGTGAGAAAGGTTACTCATAAGCCTGTTATTCTCTGTGAATTCGGTTACATCGGACTCGGCGAGCCTAAGAGCAAGACTGAAAAGCAGGCCATCCTCGAAAGCTACGGCTATTCGAGCGAGGAGGAGGCAAGAGCAGACATCGATAACTTCATAAAGGCTTTACCCGAGGAGCTTTCCAATGAGTTCGACAGATACGCTGAGGAAACTCCCGAATACAGAGCTGAGCTTATGTTTGAGGGTGAGTTTTCGAACCATCTTTACAGAGAGCTTCATGAGGGCTTCGGTCTTTATAATTTCCCCCACACTCCCGAGGGTCAGGCAGAGTTTTTCTCCTACATAATACCGAAAATCAGAAAGCTGGATTATGTTATCGGCTCCTTCATTTATATGTGGGACGATACGGGTGACTGCTATGTCTGCGGTCAGGAGGACTGTCCCGTAGAAACTAAGTGGGGTCTCGTTGACTCTGAGGGTAAGCCGAAGCCTGCATATTATGCAGTGCAGGAGGCTTTCGCTGACTGAGTGTTAATAAAATAAAAAAAGAGGCTGTTGGGCGGCACTTCATAAGGCTAAATTCCTTATGGAGTGTCGCCCTTACCGGGATGGTGACAGCCTCTTTTAGTTATAGTGTATTTTTAGGTGACTGTTTGATAAAGTGGGATTTGCAGTTATCTGCATCCAAACATTTCCTTAAAAACCATATAGTTATCATTACGGTAGACAGTAATCTCTTCTCCGACTACATCTTCGCCACAACACAATCCGCAGTTATACCAATTTAGTTTGAAACAAGTTATTTTATCTTTCATTAGTAATCTCCTATTATACAAATTCTTATTTATCGGGATGATTATATCACATTTTATTACTGAATTACAATCGGGTGTGGGTGTCCCGCCTGCTATTATTCATTATTAATTCTTCATCAGCGAAGCGACTTCATTATTCATTAGGAAAAGTCACATCAGCACCAATGAATAATGAAAAATGAAGATTGAATAATGAATAATAAAAAAAAGAAAAGCCACACTGCCGTGCGACTTTTCTTTTTTGGAAGAAACTACACTGGTTGATACAATGCAACCGTTATAGAGAGTGTTGCATTAAGTGAGTTTCTCCTTGCTGAAGCTTGAATTCGATGAGGTGCTGTGGCATACAACCGTTGAGAATGTTACGGTGTATGGGGATGGGAGGATGGTGTGGAGGTTCAGGAATGGGTGTGAGGTTGCGATGTAACGACAAATATAAATAATGTTTATATTTGGTTATGCTTAATAGTTAGTATTTGGTATTTGTTGTTTGTATAAGTTTTTTATGATATAATGTTATTGAAAATTCGCAAAAGGAGTAAAACTATGGATAGAAATGTAATATATTCAGAATTAATGCAAATGCAAAGCGCAGATGGTATCTCTTTGATAGGTCCAAAAGATATGAAAAATATCAAATTGCTTCCTGATTATAATTTAGAATATTTTTATATTTACGCAAAAGCTTATATCTCAAAAAATGATAAAGAAGTTGCCAAAAATTATGTGAGCATTGTAAATAGGTTTTTGACACATATATCAAAGTTTAATTGCGATTTAAAAGATGTCAATCAGGAACTCGTTAACAGTTTTTTTGAAACAAACAAGAACCATAGTCAATCAACCATTAACAATTACAAGATTTGGCTTAGCAACTTTTTCTCATTCTTTTCCTTATTAAAAAAAATAGATTTAAGCCAATTCAAAGGAAAAATAGAAAGTAAAGACAATAAAATAATCTCAGCAGAAAAATTATCAAAAGCTAAAGAAGTGTATAGAAAGATTCGTAGAGAATCCGACAAAGACAGTGAAGATTACAAAACAGCTACTAAGAGTTTATTTGTTCTTGAAATGTTGTTCTCTGTACCTTTGTCTATGAATGACATTGGTAGATTTCATAAAGAAAAAGGTAAATACAGCAAAAACAAAATCTATTTTGAAGGAGAAACCTATGATGCCCCTGCTTCATTGATTAGTCTTATTGAAGAAATGTATGTGACAAACTTGTTCTTTGAGACCAATGACATCACAACAACAGTAAATCGTATGAAAAAAGAACTATCCGATTACGATATGGGAGCACTAACCGCTAAAAAGAAAGATGGAGGAGCAAAAGCGACTAGAGACGCTATTTTTTGGGCTTGTCCACAATGTGGCGAAAAGTATGAAGCTGTGGCTGAAAATTGGTGTGTAAAACAATACACATCTAACGGAGAAAATTGGGTAGTTTGTAGGGAGAACTGTGCTAATGGGTAAAGTTGTATCTTTGATTGATTTTGTTCCTTATTTTCCATATATAGAAACATCATCCGATAACTCTTTACAAAACGAAACATATGATTGGGTTGAAAAACAAAAAGACTTAGGTAACAAAGGTGAAAAAATAGTTGAATTGTATTTAAAAGAAAAGCATAATAGCACAAAGGTAACAAAACAAAAAGATGATAGTGCAGGTTATGATTTAGATGTAGATATTCCTGGTGTAGTGCCATATATAGAAGTTAAAACTACATCTGAAAGAAAAAAACATTTCTTAGTTTCGTACAACGAAATTAAAGTAGCAAAAGAAAAAGGTTCGGATTATCAAATTTATTTCGTATGCCTAAAAAATAAAGTCGAAGGAACTATTTATGTTATAGAAAACCCATTTGTTACATTAGGTTTAAACAAGGTTTTTGAAACAACAAATTCTAACAATATAGCAAGATTAAAAATAGGCTCAATTGAGGTTGAGATTTTAAATTTTGAAAACTTTAAAAGAATCGATGATGAAATAAGTAGAGCTGTTATAAAACAAGTTATGGATGATTAAAAAGGTTTAATTCAACCTTTTAACGATACCCCACAATTTAACGATTACCCACCCTCAAATCAACATAACTACACACTATACACATAAAAACAGCGTTGCAGACGGTAGCACATCTACCCAAACTGCAACGCTTTGTATTATAACCCCTTATACTACAAGGGAAAATCGCTTTAAAATAACGATACCACCGTCGATAATATTGTATCAACAGTGGTATTGATTTTGGCGGAGAGCAAGGGATTCGAACCCTCGAAGCCGTTTTAGCGACTTACACGATTTCCAATCGTGCTCCTTCGACCAGCTCGGACAACTCTCCATAACAACTTTGACATTATAACCTATTGAAACGGAAAAATCAAGTGATTTTCAAAAATAATTTAAATTGCCGCCGAAAATTTTATCCGACGGCAAGGTTTTTATCATCAGAGAGCCTTATATTTTTCTGCCCAGGCATTTACAGCCTCCTCGCTGTATATTTCAGGCATTTTTCTGCACACTGAGTCCATAAAGGGGAGGGTGCGGAAATTTTTTACCAAGGGCGGAATGAGCTTCAGAAGGGGAGGACAAACGGCGATAATGTGCTTTATCTGCTTGGCTGAAAGATTTATGGGCGCACCGTCTGCTACTGCGATAAGCTCAGGAGTGAGTATTTCCTTTTCGAGAAGATAATCTACTTGCTCACCCTTGACGAAATTGAAAAAGTCCTTGAGCTTGTCGATGATTATAAGATCCTTTGCGTAGTGGTGGAAATATTCGTACTGATAGGGCCATAGAGACCTTTTATCGTAGGTGCCGACAGCCTTCATTACGGTTTCGGCTAAAATTTTGCCTGCATTCATGCTGAGGATTATACCGCTTCCGTTAAGAGGCACGGTCATACCTGCGCTGTCACCGATAGCGGCATAGCCGTCGCAGACGAGAAGAGGAAGCATACGCTTTATGGGAAGGTCGATAAAGGTACCGCCGCGGAGAATCTCCTGACCGATGAAAGGAAACTCCTTTCTGAATGCGTCAAGAGAGGAATTTACCTCTTCGGCCGTAAGGGGACCTGCCGAGCCGAATTTTCCTATAAGAATGTCCACATATTTTTCGTCCGTAACTGTCCAACCAATGCCGGGAATGTTTCGGTTAAAGAGATTTATGAGATAAGGAGGGTCAGTTTTTTCACCTGTAAGATTTTTGAAATATGCTCTGTAAACGTGGAAAATTCCGGTGCTTTCCGGCTCTCTTTCTATTCCGCAGACAGAGGGAAGCTGTGTACGGACGGGAGAGTACATACCTGCCGCGTCGATTACGAGGTCACAGTAAAGAGCGTATATTCTCTCGCTGTCACGGAGATTAAGCCCCTTTACCTTTGCTCCCTCGGTTACGGGAGAGAGGATTTCCGTGTCAAAGATAAATTTAACTCCTGCCTCCTCAGCCAAAGAGATAAGATAGGCGATAAGGAGCTTTCTGTCCATACAGATAGAGCCCTCGCCTACGGGAACACGGAGCATTACCGTGGCCTTGGGATTACGGAAGCCCTGAGGCATACCTGCAAAGAAGGTGCTTTCATCGGGACGGTCGATTCCTGAACGGTCGAAGGCATCCAGACTAAGCCAATCGTGCCAGTCATGGCCGATGGTGTCGGGATTTTCCTTTTCTACTACGGTGATGTCATAGCCGTTTTTAGCTAAATGTATGGCAGCTACGAGACCGCCGTGACCGGCGCCTGCTACTAAAATCTTACTCATATATTAACTCCTTGTGTTCGATAAGCTCCCCCGACTTTCGCGGGCGGATTACTCTGCGGTTATAATGCAGATACAGATTCATTTTAGGTGGTTTAACGGACAGTTATACCGTAGAAATTGCAGAAATAAAGCAATTTACGGGAAATGTGCCTTCTTTAGCAGCAAGCGGCTTAAAAAGTAGTACCGGACTGCTCTTTTCAGAAGTCTGCCTGCTTTAAATTACGCACCTCTTATCAGTCCCATTCACAGCCGGTTACTTTATCCATATCGATGCCCTTGGTATCGTTTGTCTTACGGATAAGACAGATAAGGGCCGCGATGAAGCCGGGAACGAGAAGAGCGAATGAGACGATACCTGTTACGCTGTTTCCGAGGATAGTGATAAGGGGAAGGCTGATTATGTATGAGATCGCTACGCCCACAGCCGTTACGATGAACTGAGCAGACATAGTGGATGAACGGAGATTTGTGGGTGAGGATTCGCCTATCATCATAATGATAACATCGTTGGTCGAATAGTAGCTTCCGATGAATGCACCGCAGCAGAAACCTACTATATAGGGGTTGAAGGCTACGGCGGAGCCTACGGAGAAGAGCACGAAGAAGAGAAGACCGTCAAATGCAGTAGTTACCGCAGCGGCTTTTCTGCCCTTTGAGTCACAAATAAAGCCCATAATTACTTGGGAAACAGCACAGCCTACGGGGAACATAAACAGAGCAGATGTTACATCTCCTATGCTTACTGCCTCGAGAGCAGCCTCTAGAGACTCAAAAAGACCCTTTCCGAAGTAGTTTTCAGCGTATCCGTAGGACATAATTACCTGATAGTTTATAGTACCGATGAAGCCGAGATTTGCTATGGCTGAGGTGATGTAAAGCCATTTGAGCTGACGGTGATTCATAGCGAATCTGAGTGCGGGGATAAGGCCGCCCTGGGCATCCTCAGCTTTTTTCTGTGCCTTCTGAGCGAGTCTTTCCTCGTCGCTCATTTTAAGGTAACGAAGACGGGAGTCGATGAAGGTGTCAGGCTCTCTTGCGAAAAGAAGGGCGATAAGGCTGGTTACGATACCTACGATAGCAGGGATAAGATAAACATTTCTCCACTGTGAGGAGTCAGCCATAAGCATACGTCTGAGAAGAGGTACGAGCATAACCGACATATTGGCGAAGAATTTTATAACCGAATAGGTTCTCGCTCTGGTTTTCGCAGGTGAGGACTCCATAATGTAGACAACATGCATATCGTGAGGAATAAAGAACTGAATCATACATGCGCCGATAAAATACATAACGAGATTTCCTGAGAGGAAAACAATAAACATAGCAAAGCTCATACCGAAGGTGTTGATGATAAGGAATCTCTTTCTGCCCCATTTGTCGGCTAAAGGACGGTAGAGAAGACCGAGAGCCTGGAAGGGAACGACGAGGATGGAAAGAATGTCCAGAAGGCCTACGGAGCTTTCACCGAACTTAGAGAAAAGGTCATTGGCGATTTCTGTTTTCATAAGTGTGCTTATCTGGGAAGCTATTTCGTCGGTAGCATAGATTATGCAGATAATCAGCACCAGATAAGCGAAATAATAATTTCTTTTCGGCCTTGCCTTTTCCTTTTCCCATTTAGCGATTTCTTTTTCTCTTTTTTTCTGCTGACGCAAAAGCTTTTCAGCGGAAATTTCTTTTGTTTTCATAAAATCTCTCCTTTGGTTTACTATCTGAAATTATAAAGCACCCGGAGTTATATGTCAAGGCAAATAATGGAAAGATGTCTCTTTTCGATTATAAGGAATTCCTTTCTCAGTAAAAGAAGATGTCTGTCAATGCAGCGGCAGAGGGGGAGAGCCCTTCTTTTCCGGAAAAGAAGGGTGAGCAGGCGGTTACACAGACTGATTCTGATACCGAGCAGAGCAAGTATTAAAGCGTTTGACATAATAATAAATTTTTCTCTCATAATCTTCCTCTTTTCTTAAAATATGTAAAGAAGTGTTTTCTTTCATCCTTATTCTACATCTTCCGCATAAAAAATCCTGTCGAAAAAGGTAGGGAGAATGTCTTTTTTTGAAAAGAAAAGGATTTTTTGTTAGTTTTTCGCCGTAAAAAAGTCACAAAGCGACACCTTGTAAGATTTTTGTCTTTCTTTCAAAGTGTCGCTTTATTTTTAAATTACATACCGAGCTTAAGGCGCGTATTTTTTATTTCATTGAGAACACATTCGGGAGACGGGCTGCCCTTGACTGTTCTTTTTTTAACACATTCGTCAAGGTCGATAGCCTTGTACACATCCTCATCGAAAAGCTCGCAGACAGCCTTGTACTCTCCGAGAGGTAAGGTTTCGAGAGTCAGCTCCTTGTCTATGCACAGAGCCACCAGCTGACCTGTGGCCTTGTAGGCATCTCTGAAGGGAAGTCCCTTATAAACGAGATAGTCTGCGGCGTCGGTAGCGTTGATGAAGCCCTTGGCGGCTGCCTTTCGCATATTGGCGGGCAGAACCGTAGCCGTGGCGAGCATGGGAGTAAAGGTTTCGATACACATAAGAGTGGTATCGAGGGCATCGAAAACGGCCTCCTTATCCTCCTGCATATCCTTATTATAGGCTAAAGGAAGGCCTTTCATAACAGTTAAAAGCGTCTGAAGGTTACCGAAAACTCTTCCCGACTTACCGCGGACAAGCTCAGCGATATCGGGATTTTTCTTTTGGGGCATAATGCTGCTGCCCGTAGAGAAGGCATCGTCAAGCTCGATAAATTTGAATTCCCAGGAGCACCACATAATGATCTCTTCGGAGAAGCGGGAAAGATGAACCATTATAATAGAAAGAATACTTAAAAGCTCGAGGGCATAGTCTCTGTCGGAAACACCGTCGAGAGAATTATCGGTAACCTTGCCGTCAAGACCAAGGAGCTCAGCGACATATTCTCTGTCGAGGGGATATGTGGTGCCTGCAAGAGCGCCCGAGCCGAGAGGGGAGACCTTCGTTCTTTCCAGCCAGTCGGAAAGCCTGTCAAGGTCGCGGCTGAACATACTTACATAAGCCATAAGGTGATGACCGAAGGTGATAGGCTGTGCGCGCTGAAGGTGGGTATAGCCGGGCATAACTGCATCGTAGTTTTCCTCGGCTTTGTCTAAAATCGCTCCGATAAGATCTCTCAGTGAGCCGTCGATTCTTTCGTATTGGTCGATAAGGTAAAGCTTGAAGTCGAGAGCTACCTGGTCATTACGGCTTCTGGCGGTGTGTAATCTTTTACCGCTGTCACCGATTCTTTTCGTAAGCTCGCCCTCTACAAAGGAGTGGATGTCCTCAGCGGTCATATCAAAGCTGAGTCTGCCCTCATCCAGATCTGCGAGAATTTCTTTAAGGTTTTCTACGATTTTTTCGCTTTCCTCCTTAGCTATTATGCCCTGCTTTCCGAGCATTGTAGCATGAGCGACAGAGCCTTTTATGTCCTGAGCGTACATTCGGCTGTCAAAGGAGATGGATGAATTGAAATCGTTGGTTTTGCTGTCGAGCTGTTTTTTAAAGCGTCCTGTCCAAAGGGGCATAGGGGATTCCTCCTTGATTTAGTGTGTTCATATATTTAAGTAAGCTGTTATAATACCGACCTGCCGTATTATTATCTCTGAACGGCTTTGCCGAAGAGATTATATCATAAACTGCAGCCATATTCAATAGAGCAGATACTATTTAAATATATAAGGGGCTATCGTCTGACAGCCCCGTAATCTGTGAAAATTATTTGATATCCCAATCCTTGGAAAGCATAGCCTTAACCTTAAGGGGAAGACCGAAGAGATTTATAAAGCCCTGTGAATCCATCTGATCGTAGCAGTCAT
Source organism: Clostridia bacterium (assembly GCA_017516315.1). Lineage (GTDB taxonomy): Bacteria > Bacillota > Clostridia > Oscillospirales > Acutalibacteraceae > UBA6857. Next base: position 14,172 of record JAFXDE010000015.1, read on the forward strand.
CCTCATCGAAGGTAGCCATTTCTTCACTGTAAAGTGAGTAGGGTGACTTCATACCGGCACCGATGATGTTGCCTTTGTAGAGCTTGAGCTTAACTTCACCTGTAACTGTCTCCTGGGTTTTGTCCACGAAGGCTGAAAGAGCCTCACGGCAGGTGGTGAACCACTGACCGTTGTAAACGAGCTCGGAGAACTTAACTGCAAGCTGGCTCTTGAGATGCTGTGTCTCTTTGTCAAGGCAAAGCTGCTCGAGCATTTCGTGTGCCTTGTAAAGGATAGTTCCGCCCGGTGTTTCGTAAACGCCTCTGGATTTCATACCTACGAGACGGTTTTCAACCATATCTGCAATACCGATACCGTTTTCGCCGCCGACCTTATTGAGAGCCTTGACCATAGCGGGACCGTCGAGCTTTTCGCCGTTAAGGGTGGTGGGAACGCCCTTTTCGAAGCCGATGGTGATATAGGTGGGAGCGTCGGGAGCGCTTTCGGGTGTTACGCCCATTTCGAGGATTTCCTCGTACTTAGGCTCATTAGCGGGATCCTCAAGGTCGAGACCCTCATGGGAAAGGTGCCAGAGGTTTTTATCCTTTGAGTAGTTTGTCTCTCTGGTGATTTTGAGAGGAATGTTCTTTTTGATAGCGTATTCGATTTCTTCCTCACGGCTCTTGAATTCCCAAACACGCCAGGGAGCGATAATCTGCATATCGGGAGCGAAAGCCTTGATAGCGAGTTCGAAACGAACTTGGTCATTACCCTTACCTGTACAGCCGTGACAGATAGCGTCTGCGCCCTCTGCGATAGCGATTTCTACGATTCTTTTTGCGATAAGAGGACGGGCGAAGGAGGTACCTAAAAGATACATACCCTCGTATACTGCGCCTGCCTTAAGAGTGGGATAGATGTAATCCTCTACGAATTCCTTATTAAGGTCCTCGATGTAAAGCTTTGATGCGCCGGTTTTGATGGCTTTTTCTTCGAGTCCGTCAAGCTCTGTGCCCTGACCTACGTCACCTGAAACTGCAATAACCTCACAGCCTTCATAGTTTTCCTTGAGCCAAGGGATGATGATAGATGTATCAAGACCGCCTGAATAAGCAAGTACAATTTTTTTAATCTGTTTCATAGTTCTGTCTCCTCTGTTTTGAAAGTATGGATAAGATTATACACTCATTTATGCAAAAGTCAAGGGATTTTTTAATTATTTTTACATTTTTATTCAATTTTTTTGAATATACAGATAAAATATGCAAAAAATCTTTTCGTTGTACGCTGAAAAGAGCTGAAATCAGATAATTTTTTCAAATATAGAAAAAAATCTTGTATTAATCATCAGTTTTATGGTATTATATCCGTAGGAAAATTAAGGAGGCATAAAATATGCAGGTTTTTATTAGTAATATTGTATACAAATTTATCAGTCTTATAGTGTCGGTGGCGATGCTTTTCGGTTATTCGGGTGAATGCCTTAAGGCTGACAGTACAGAATGGAACACAAACTATAAATATGTTTTTGTTCACGGACTTTCCGGCTGGGGAAGCTACGATGCCGCTTATAAGGTTATGCCTTACTGGGGTATGTTCGGCGGTGATCTTATGAAGTATCTTAACGATAAGGGCTTTGAATGCTATGCAGCATCTGTGGCACCGAATCTTAGTGCCTGGGACAGAGCCTGCGAGCTTTATGCGCAGCTTACGGGTAATGTGGTCGATTACGGAAAGGCTCACAGCGAGGAGTGCGGTCATGAAAGATATGGCACGGATTACACAGGCAGAGCTCTCATAGATTCTTTCAGCAGAGAGGACAAGATTAATCTTTTAGGCCATTCCTTCGGCGGTGCTACGGTGAGACTTTTCGCGAGCATAATGGAAAAAGGCGCTGAGGCTGAAATAGCTGCTACTTCCGCAGAAGAGCTTTCCGACTTCTTCAAGGGCGGAAAGGGAGACTGGATCTACAGCGTTACGGCTTTGGCAGCACCTCATAACGGAACCACAGCCTATATGGTAGATAAAGAGGATATGCCCGAGACAGGGAACGCTTTCGGTGAGCTTACCAATGAAATACAGTATAAGCTTTCCTCTATGATAAAAACAGCTACAGGCGTTACTGATGAGACAAGAAGTGAAAAGGATTATGCTTCCTACGATATGTATATTGATAATGCTCTCGAGCTTAACAGTACCATTCTCACGCTGAAAGACACCTATTATTTCTCCTTCCCCTGTAATGCTACAGAGCAGAGAGAGGACGGTACCTATGCTCCCGTAGAAGAGAAAATGGAATCTCTTTTCATCGCCTCCTCCAAGGCTATGGGTGCATATACAGGTGAAACAAAGGGAGGTTATGCAGTCGATGAAAGCTGGCAGATGAATGACGGTCTGGTAAATACACTTTCTGCTACAGCTCCTTTCGGTGCACCCTCAAAGGATTTCGATATTAACAGTATAGAAAAGGGAATATGGAATATTATGCCCGTTTATGACGGAGACCATATGTCACTTCAGGGCGGTCTTCTGAAGCCCAACTATGTGAGAGACTTTTATGTAGAGCATCTTTCGATGATTAACAGTCTCTGATAATTAACCGAAAATTAAGGACAGGCTTCCGTGCTTGCACGGTTGACCTGTCCTTTTGCGGTTATTCTTTACTTTTAAGCGTGCTTTCTTCCTCATCCTGTACGCTGACATCGGTAATTACAGAGGAAAGAAAGGCATCATCTATCCAGCCGTAGGAATCCTTTTCGGGTACATAGACATAAACCCAGCTTCCGTCTACTCTTTCGCCGCCGACGATGTGTACGGCCGTACCCGACGGAAGAATATCTGTCTGACCGTAGGAGCTGTCGGGTCCCTTTCTGAGGGCTTGTCCCTTGTTGCCCGTCACATAGGCTACGGCAGTTCTGTAGTTCACACGGGGAGAGACCACACCCGAGTCGGGGTTATAATCTGCGGAGGAGGTAGGGGGTGCGGTGGTTTCTTCGGGGGAGGAGGCAGAGAATATGGAGGCGATGGCGGTAGATAATACGGGCAGCTCCGTACCTGCTACGACGAACACACCGACTAAAACGGTACACAGCACGATGACAAGATAAATACCTGCCTTCGATTTTTTCTCCTTCGGCTGCTCCCGACGGTATTTCGGCGGAGCTTCATCGGCGAAAATATTAGAAGAAATATCTCTTTCCGACGAAAAAATTACCGACGGTGCTTCTGCTTCCTTATATACTTCCTTTTCTTTACTGCAGGGGCTTCCGCAGTCGGGACAGTAGCTTTCACTTCCTTTTAAAATGTGATTGCATTTCTGACAAATCATAGGAACACTCCTTTTCTTTTAATGGTAAAAAAGAGTGTACCACCGATCAGGGGAGAAGTTTGTCACAAATTGAAGGAAAGAAAATAAAGAAACCAGGCGGAGAGACCTGGCTTCTTTACGTATATTTGAAAGGAGAGGGGAGTGCGGTGGGAAGGAGGGAGACAAGTGAAAAATCGGAAAAAAACACTTGTCAGTTCCCATCGCACAATCACATTATAGGGCAATAACTTTAAATCAAATTAAAGTAGGGATTAAAAAATCTTAAGACTTTACTTTATTTCCCTTATGACCTCTTTATTGTACTGAAAATCGTAGTATTCGAAGGCGGCTTTTTCAAGCTTTCCGTCGGCAAACCACAGCTGAATAAAGATGTCTCTGTCCTTGTTATAGTCGTTTAGATTATGCTCCGAGGGGGAGCCGTAGCTGTGAATACGGCAGTAATCCTTCTGTATTCCCTTTTCTGTTTCTGAAAAGAGCGAATACAAATGACCGTTTTCTTCTGCAAATTTTTTCAGCATCTCGTACTTGCTGTCACCCTTTTCGGCGCTTATGAAGTCTTCTTCACATTTGCCTGTGTCAAAGACTTTTCCGCAGTAGTGGTGCTTTGAGCCGTATTTATCTTCAAAGGGACAGGCGACACCGATACCTTTGCCGCTTATCAGACCGTTCTCATCCGGTTTTATGAATATAAAGCCGTTCTCATCAGAACTGTAGGATTTTCTCTCTTTTTCAAAGAAAACTATATATTCTCCGTCAAATGAGAAATCCATTTCGCTGATATTATAGCGGAACATTTTCTTCTCATTACGACTGAGAGTTTTTATATAGTCTTCAGTATTTATATATCCGAGATGTTCGAGATAAGCCGTAGCGTCTTTATATGTACAACCGAGGGGAAGCGAATCGAAAACACTGAGTGTTTTTTCTGTTACCGTATCGTTTCTCGGGTTGAACCAGGTGCGATATTTTCTGTAATAGTTATCGGCATTGGAATAAATTACAGAGCTGAAAAATGAAAGGGTGACTACAACGGTTGAAAGAACAGAAAAGACCTTCAAGGTTTTATGTTCTACCTTTGATTTTCTTTTTACTGTTCCGGCAAGAACAAATGAAACAGCTGCTATGAATATTATGAAAATAAAAGCTCCTGAGAAAGAGAGTAAATCCGGAAGGCTGTCGGCGACACCTTTCATTATAAGCGGTGTAAACTTTTCAAGGAGATAGGACGCGTTAAGAGCGAGAGCAAAGAAAGCTGACTGGGGATAAGCGATAAGTATAAGGGAGCACAGTATAAGCAGATTTGAAACTCCCGTAGCAATAAGACTTTTTCGCAAGCCCTTCATAAAGCAAAAGGCGATTTGTAAAATCACGAAGCCGACGGAAAGAGAGCTTATAAATACTGCACTATCTGACGGATCGCCAAGCTTGTCGGCGGAGTGAATAAACGCTCCCGTAAATCCGATTACCGTATTAAAAATCAGAGGTATAAGCCCTGCAATAAGTGCATAGTACCATCTTTCGTGATAAAGCTCCTCGAAATCCTTTTTTATGCTTTCCTTCATTTCGTTCTCTTCACCGAAGCATTCCATGCTTTTCGCAAGTGCCGTTTCCTCGTCGTAGCCTATTTCTATGTAAAAATCTGCCCTGTCGAGGATGTGACATTCCATTTCGTCGTACAACTGCTGTCTTTTCTTTTTAGAAATATTGTCAGGTAAAAAGGAATTTATAAATTCATTCACGGTCATATTAACACCTCCGATTACAATAAGTAAACATTATATGCCGTCCCTGAAAGGGAAGGTGTCACGGAGTGACGGAAGGGTTTTAAGTCAGCACCGCCTTTGCGGTGATAACCTTTTTGACTGCGAGGGAGTAGGCTTCCCACTCCTCCTTGCTTTCTCTGAGGGCATCGAGACCCTTACGGGTGATGTGGTAGTATTTTCTCTTTCTGCCCTGCTCACTTTCCTGCCAGTAGGCCTTCACATAGCCGTCTTTTTCGAAGGCGTGGAGAATAGGATAAAGAGTGCCTTCCTTAAGAGTGAAGACAGACTCGGAGAGCATTTCGATTTCCTTTACTATTCTGTAGCCGTACATATCCTCCTTTTCGAGGACAGATAGAACTAAAAGTGAGCTGCTTCCTTTGGTAAGCTCTTTTTTGATATTCATAATCAAACCTCCTTGCATAGAATTTCGATATACCTATGTGTTCTATGTATAGTGTAGCACGGAAAGAATGGTTTGTCAAGATTGATTTTTTCTATTTCAGATGATAAAAATAAAACAGATGCAACATTTATGCCTTCTGAAAGGAACTAAAAGTGAAAGGGGGAATGTAAAATGCAAATCCAATCATTACGTACGGATGATTGTTTTGAAGAAGTAATGGAAGAATACGCTGATATGATTTACCGAATAGCCTATGCAAATGTCAGAGTAAAGGCGGATACAGACGATGTTTTTCAGGAGGTATGGTGCAGATATTATCAGAAGAATAAAACCTTCGAAAGTGAAGAACACCGACGGAACTGGCTGATAAATGTGACGCTGAAATGCTGTAAAAAGATTTATTCCTCAGTGAGATATAAAAGGACGGTGCTGACGGATGATATGTCCTTGCTTAAAGAGAAGCTACCCGAAAGGGATTTTGAAATATATGATGCTGTTATCCGCCTTCCTGAAAAATATCGCATACCCGTTTATCTTTATTATTACGAGGACTTTTCCGTAAATGAAATCAGCGAGATAACGAAAACAAACGCCTCCACTGTAAGAAGTCAGATGAAGCGGGGGAGAGAAAAACTGAAAGAAATACTGGGAGGAGATGATTTTGATGAATAAAGAAAGTATCGAGATAATCAAAAATACAGTAAAGCCCGACAGCAGTTTAATAGAAAAAACCAAAGCTGTCGCTATGAGCAAAAAAAGAACAAAAACACATATACCTGCGCTTATTGCCGCCTGTCTGCTTGTTATTCTATGTGCCTCATTTGCCGTGACAAAAATACAAAGCGGAGATTTCACGGGTACGGTACCTGTGAATGAAACCACGGAAGAAGAAAGGGAGCTTTTATACAGTAAGCTTGTGCCTCAGGAGTCTTTGAAAGAGAATAAAATTGACCGCAATGTTATTTTATCCGTTGCGCCCTTCAGTGAAACTTATCTTAAAGACAGTGTAGCAGTTATAGAGGGAGAAGTTCTCTCTGTAGGTAAAAAGGAATACACTGTTATTTATGAATTTGACAAATTTGAAAAGGGCGGCAGACTCACTCAGAAAACCGAAACTCTGATTATTGAAATCAGGGCAGACAAGGTATGGTTCGGAGATATAAAAGAGGGGGAAACCGTCACCGTTGAAACCGAAATGTATTTTATGATGCTTCCTGCAGTGGGCAGAAAATATGTACTGCCTCTCTGTGATGAGGGCAAGGAAATAAAGCTTGATGAAGCAGGTCAGACCTATCTCAGCGGAGATATAAGGCGAGATAGTATATACAGTATTATTTATCCCTTTCAGATGCAGATAGAAAGAATAGAAAATGGGTATCTTTTTACCGATAACTGGATAAGCCTCATCACCGGTGAAACCAAATCAGTCAAGGTAGATATACCTCTTACCGAGGCAGAGGAAGAATATGCCGATAAAATGTACTTAAACTCCGAAGAGGTATTCACGGAGCAGTTTTTAAAACTCCTCGCTAATGTAGGTCTCTTAAACTGAAAAGCAAAACCGCAGGGATTACTCTCTGCGGTTATTTACAGTAAATCTTCGTATTTAATACCAAGCAGTTTAACTAAAGCCTTAAGCTCGTCGATATAAATGTGTCTTTGTCCGACTTCTATTTTCGCTAAGGCGCTTCTCGTAATATCACAGCCCTCAAGCTGTAACTTAGCCGACAGAAGCTCCTGCGTCATTTTCTTTTTTTCACGGTAGAAGCGTATTTTACCGCCTATTTCCTTTTCATATTCTGCGTTCAATACACTCACTCCTTCAAAAATCACTTTGCACTCAAATAGGAACAAATCTCTTGACTTTATTTTAGGATAGAGTTATAATAATTTTGCACTTATATAGGTGCAAATTATAAATATTGAAAGGATGTAAAGAAATGAAAATGACAAAGAGAATTTTAGCTCTCGTTCTGTCTGTAATTATGGTGTTGTCAATTATGCCGATGGCTTTTGCTACTGAGGAATGTGAGCATGAATTTAATGAGGAGACATTAGAAAGACCGGGAGACTTTCAACAAAACGGTTATTATTTCTGTGATGAATGTAAAAAATATGTTTCGGTTGAAGCAGCGGATTATAATGAGTATTTTTCCGTTTTGTTAATACTTATGGCTAAGTGCTTCAGCGTTTATTCTTTAGGCGATATCGATAGTTTTTCTGAAATAAAAGAACTTGACGTTGAAATTGAAGAAGTAACTGAAAAAATGGACAGGGTTGAGGGCTTATATATAGAATCAGAACAATTTATAGTTGACTATTATACCGGAAGAATAATAGAGATAACTGAAAAGTTTGATGCGTTTATTGAAGCTTCAGAAGCGGAATTAATTGTAGATGCATTTGATTATGTAAGATACGGTCAGGCATTAAACTATGAATTGGGTTTGAAATACACTAACCGAGAAGTACAAAAACTTTTTGATGCTTGCATGAACACAGATTTACATCGAGAGGCTGAAATGTCTAGATCGAGAGCTTTAAAGTATTTGTCAGAAGGCTATAAGAATCCCGAAAATGTTTCACAAGAAGAGTTTGACTGTATTTTCAAGAACTGTAAAGATTTTTGTATGCAAATACATAATTGTTTGGATGGTAAACATAAATTTGACACAGCTACAGATAATAATGACGGAACGCATAAAGGTACTTGTACATTCTGTTTGGCTGAAAATGTGACAGGTGAACATACGTGGGGAGAGTACATACCTAATGGTAATTCACATTGTGCTTATCGAGGAACAAAAACGGCTACTTGTATAAGCTGTACGGCAAAGGATATAATGGAAGGCGACTTTGATAATACAAAACATATTAATCAAGACGGTGATTATTACTGCGATAACTGCAAAGAAAACGTCGTTGAAAGATGTCTTTTCTGCAACGAAGCAAAACACGAAGGTTATATACAGTACGTATGTATGCTTAAAACTTTCATAGTACTTTTGGTGAATTTTTTTCAGAGTATTGCTAAATAAAATAAGAGTTAATAATTTAAGGCTGCCCGTATGGGCAGCCTTTTATATCCTGTTTACTTGGCGGACTGTCGTTTTATTCTTAATAAAACCTTACCCGCGATTTCGCATTCCGAATTAAAACAGTCCCGTAATCTTGCCCTCCGCATCCACATCTATCTTCTCTGCGGCAGGTACCTTGGGAAGACCGGGCATAGTCATAATGTCACCGGTGAGAACTACGATAAAGCCTGCACCTGCGGAAACCTTTACGTTTCTTACGGTTACGGTGAAGCCCTCGGGGGCACCGAGCTTGGTCGGGTCGTCGGAGAAGCTGTACTGTGTCTTTGCCACACAGACGGGGAGCTTATCGAGGCCCATATCGCAGAGCTTTTTAATCTGCTTCTGGGCAGAGGGGAGAATAGCTACATCCTTACCGCCGTAAACCTTGGTAACGATATCTTTAATCTTGCCCTCGATGGTGTCGTTAACATCGTAGGAGAAGGTAAAGGCTGAATTATCCTCTTCCTCGCAGAGACGGACTACCTCTTTAGCCAGCTCTTCGCCGCCCTTGCCGCCATCGGCCCATACGGTGGAAAGGCATACATTTACGCCAAGCTCCTTACATTTAGCGATAACGAAATCGATTTCGGCATCTGTGTCTGTGGGGAAGCGGTTAACGGCAACCACACAGGGAAGCTTGTATACATTCTTTATATTTGAAACATGACGGAGAAGATTCGGGATACCCTTTTCGAGAGCCTCGATGTTTTCTTCTCCTAAAGCTGTTTTGGGTAAACCGCCGTGCATTTTAAGAGCGCGGATGGTAGCTACCATAACTACTGCCGAGGGGGTGAGACCTGCCATACGGCATTTGATGTCGAGAAATTTCTCCGCACCCAGGTCTGCACCGAAGCCTGCTTCTGTGACAGCGTAATCGCCCATCTTAAGAGCAGTTTTGGTAGCGATAACCGAGTTACAGCCGTGAGCGATGTTAGCGAAGGGACCGCCGTGAACGAAGGCGGGAGTGCCTTCAAGGGTCTGAACGAGGTTGGGCTTGAGAGCGTCCTTTAAAAGAGCAGTCATAGCGCCTGCCGCATTGAGCTGACCGCAGGTTACGGGCTCGTCCTTATAGTTATAGCCGACGATTATACGGGAAAGTCTTTCCTTAAGGTCGGTTACCGATGAGGCAAGACATAAAACAGCCATTACCTCACTTGCAACGGTGATGTCGAAGCCGTCCTCACGGGGAGTACCGTTTATTCTGCCGCCGAGACCGTCGGTGATGAAGCGCAGCTGTCTGTCGTTCATATCCACACAGCGCTTCCAGGTAATTCTTCTCACATCGATGCCCAGAGCGTTGCCCTGCTGAATGTGGTTGTCGAGCATAGCGGCGAGGAGATTATTTGCGCTTGTGATGGCGTGGAAGTCGCCTGTGAAATGGAGATTGATATCCTCCATAGGTACTACCTGAGCATAACCGCCGCCTGCGGCACCGCCCTTGACACCGAAAACGGGGCCGAGTGAGGGCTCACGCAGAGCTACGGTAACCTTTTTACCTATTCTTTTCATACCGTCGGCAAGACCGATGGTGGTCGTGGTTTTTCCCTCGCCTGCAGGGGTGGGGGTGATGGCGGTAACGAGAATAAGCTTGCCGTCCTTTTTATCCTTGCTGTCATTTAAAAGGGAAAGGTCTATCTTTGCCTTGTAGTTGCCGTACTGTTCGATATACTTTTCGTCTACTTCTGCTGTCTTTGCTATTTCTGTTATGTGCTTCATTTGGCACTGCTGAGCGATTTCGATGTCGCTTAAAAAAGCCATACTTATTTCCTCCTAATCCGAATCTGCTGTAATGCAGATAGACATTATTTATAGTATACATATTTATTGTCAGCAAGTCAATATTTTTTTCGCAGAGAAAAGGTAGGACAGGCTTTCTTCCTTTCTCTTGAAAAGGCAGGACAGGATGTGGTATAATCCTTTCAGTAAATACTGCGAAATTTCAGCAAGGGAGAACAGCATGAAGATTTGCGATTTTATTCAGCGGAAAAGAGATACACTGAGAAGAAACAGATATGAGCTTAAGCCTTATCTGGTGAAGGACGGAAAAAGCCATCCCTTTGCTCTTATCTGTCCCGGGGGCGGCTACAGCGAGGTATGCTCCTTCGGAGAGGGAAGGCCCTTTGCCGAGGAGCTGAACAAATCAGGCTATCACGCCTTCGTGGTATATTACCGGGTAAAGGATAAGGCGAAATACCCTAATCCTCAGGATGACCTGGAAAGAGCCGTCAGAGAAATTTTCGGAAATTCCGAAAGGTGGAGGGTTGACACTGAAGGCTGGTCCTTGTGGGGAAGCTCAGCAGGCGGACATCTTGCGGCAAGCTACTGCACGGAGAAAAGAGGTACACCGAAGCCCTCGGCTCTTATTCTCGTTTACCCCGTAATCACTATGGGCGAGCATACTCATGAGGGCTCGAGAAATAATCTTCTCGGAAAAAATCCCTCCCGGGAGATGATAGATAAGCTTTCCGTAGAAAAGCAGGCAGGCCCCGATTATCCTCCCGTTTTCGCCTGGTACGGTACAGCAGACGATACGGTAGGTACGGTCAATACGGAGATGCTGGCGAAGGCTCTCGAAAGGGTCTCGGTTACCCATAAGGTCGAGGCCTACGAGGGGATAGGACACGGAGCAGGTCTTGCGAAGGGAACAGCGGCAGAGGTCTGGTTAAGTCACGCCGTAGAGTTCTGGGAGAGTCAGAGAAAGGCTTTATCTGAGCCGCAAGGCTGATAATTTTTCATTTTCACGCGACAAATTTTGCATTTCTCTTTATTTTATCTTTAATATGTGATATAATTTTTACAATATTTATTGGGGAGATGAAAAAATGAGCGATAACCGTTCAATGAAGTACGCTGAAATACTTTCAAAGCTTATTAAGGTTGAAACTATTTCATCAAGAGAAAATAATGACATAAACAAATTTCTTGCTTTCCATGAGGTTCTCCGTGAAACCTATCCTAAGCTTTTTGCCACAGCTGAGGTCGAGAGCTTCGACGGCAATCTTTTACTTAAATGGAAGGGTAAGGATTCATCCCTGAAGCCCGTTCTTCTTATGAATCACCACGATGTCGTAGAGGCAAGCGGTGAATGGACACATCCCGCTTTTTCGGGTGCTATCGCCGACGGCAAGGTATGGGGCAGAGGCACTCTTGACACAAAGGGCGGTCTGGCTATGATGTTCCAGGCGGCAGAGGAGCTTATCGGTGAGGGCTTCACACCTGAAAGAGATACATATTTCGTTACTGCCTGCACCGAGGAAATCGGTGGCGAGGGCGGAGATGCGATCTCTTTGGCCTTACAGGAAAGAGGTATAGAATTTTATATGGTGCTCGATGAGGGCGGTATGATTCTTTATGACCCTATCGGCGGCGCTGACGGTACCTTCGCTATGATAGGAGTAGGTGAAAAGGGTTATGTAGACCTTAAGTTTATCGCCAAATCAAACGGCGGCCACGCCTCTGCACCGGGTAAGAACACTCCGCTTGTCCGTCTCGGTAAATTTATGGCTGAGGCAGAAAAGGCAGAATGCTTCGATGTTTATATGTCAGACACAGTCAAGGAAATGCTTTCTCGCTTCTCTCCGACAATGAAGGGTGTTATGAAAACGGCCTGCAGTAATGTAAATGCCTTTAAGCCTGTTCTTAAAAAGGTTATGCCTATGATTTCACCTGCAGGTGCGGCGCTTCTCAGAACTACTCTTGCCTTCACTATGAGTAAGGGCTCAGACGGAACTAATGTTATTCCTCAGGAGGCCTGGGTAGTGGGCAATATGCGCTTCTCACATCATCAGGGCAAAAAAGCAAGCGTTGATGCCATTACTGCTCTTGCCAAAAAATACGATATCGAAACAGTAGTTACCGATGACGGTATAGAATCGGGAATTACAGATTTCAAGGGTGAGGCATTCACCTTTATCGAAAAGGCAGTAAATAATGTTTTCCCTGAATATAAGCCTGTTCCCTATATTATGAACGCCGCTACAGACAGCAGATATTTCTGCAGAGTATGTGACAACTGTATCCGATTCGTTCCCTTTAAGATAGACAAACAGCAGCTTGACAGCGTTCACGGCATAGATGAAAATGTGGATGTGGATACTCTTGCACCTGCAGTTGATTTTTATAAGTATGTGATTAAAGAGGTATAATAAGAGCTTTTCCCCTGACTTAAAAGGTCGGGGGTTATTGCTTTGTAATAAGCAGCTGTGCTATAATAGGGCAAGGAAACATATATAACGGGAAGTGATAATATGTATAAAACCGTTCTTTTTGATCTGGACGGCACACTGACAGACCCGGGACTCGGCATTACAAATTCAGTAGCTTATGCACTGAAAAGGTACGGCATAGAGGTACAGGACAGAGAAGCACTGTATGCTTTTATAGGTCCTCCTCTAAATGATTCCTTTAAAAGGTATTATAATTTTTCTGATGAAAAGGCTATGGAAGCCATAATGCTTTACCGTGAGTATTTTAAGGATAAGGGTATTTTTGAAAACGAGGTCTATGAGGGAATAATTCCGCTTCTGAAAAGGATTAAAGAATCGGGCAGAAAAATTATTCTGGCAACCTCAAAGCCTGAGGAGTTTGCGGTGAGAATACTTGAGCATTTCGGCCTTGCGGAATATTTTGATGTAGTTGCAGGCGCATCTATGGACGAAAAACGAAACAAAAAAGGCGATGTTATAAAATATGCGTTAGAAAAGGGCGGACTGACAGCTGAAAATGCGGTCATGATTGGTGACAGAGAGCACGATGTTTACGGAGCACGGGAAAACGGAATAGACACCATTGGCGTGCTTTACGGCTACGGCAGCAGGGAGGAACTGGAAAAAGCGGGAGCTATGTATATTGCAGAAACAGTCGGGGATATTTACGCTCTTTTATAAAAAGGGACGGCTGAAAAATAAAAGGTGGAGAAAATATGAATAATCTTATCATTAAAGACAACGAAATACTGTTTACACGCTATACGGAGCTTGTCCGTATCAGTGCCTGCGGAAAAAACGCCATCCGCTTTCAGGGCTTTCCCGATAACAGGGTGATCGATGAGGATTACACTCTTATGCCTCAGAAGGCAGAGGCTGTAATCGAGGACCGCGGCTACTGTGTGACTCTTACCTGCGGCACTCTTACGGTAAAGCTCGAGGAAAACGGAAAGCTGACCTTTTACGAAGGGGATAGAGTTATTCTCTGCGAAAAGCCTGAGCTTACCTTCCACAGTAATTTCCGCCATTTCGATAATAAGGGAAGCGGTCTTTGGTCGGCAAGAGTAACCTTCGAGCCGAATGAAAACGAACACTTTTTCGGCCTGGGTCACAGCTGGGATAACGGCTTCGACCTTAAGGGCTCGTCTATCGACATCCGTAATGTAAACGCCAAATGCACCATACCTTATGTTTATTCCTCACTGGGCTACGGCTTTTTATGGAATAATCCCTCTACGGGTCTTTGCGAGCTTTCAAATAACCGTACACGCTGGAGCTGTGACAGCTGTAAATTTATGGACTTCGTGGTTATGGCAGGTACTCCGAAGGAGGTTTGCACCACCCTTTGCGACCTTACGGGCTATGCACCGAAAATGCCTGAGTGGGCGACAGGCTTCTGGCAGTGCAGACTCCGTTATGAAACTCAGGAGGAGCTTCTTTCCGTGGCGAGAAAATATAAGGAGCTGGAAATACCTCTTTCGGTTATTATCGCTGACTATTTTCATTGGACGGAGCAGGGCGATTATAAGTTCGACCCGAAATACTGGCCCGATGTAAAGGCGATGACCGATGAGCTTCACAGTATGAATACGAAGCTCGCCGTATCCGTGTGGCCTACCATAAACGAGAACAGCGAAAACTATTGGTATATGAGAAACAATAATATGCTTATGCGCAACGCTCACGGTCCGGACAGAGTTTTCGAATTTTACGGCTGGCAGAATGAAATAGATGTCACTAACCCTGCTACGAGAGAATTCGTATGGAGTAAGCTCAAGGAAAATTATATAGACCGGGGCGTGGATGCTCTCTGGTTTGACGAGGCTGAGCCCGAGATACATCCCGAATGCTTTGATAATCTTATATGGCATAAGGGCAGAGCTGATACGGTAGGCCTTATCTATTCTTATTACTATTCCAAAATGGCTTATGACGGCTTTAAGTCCATAGGCAGAGATGACATAATCACTCTTACCCGCTGTGCCTACCTGGGAAGTCAGAAATTCGGCTCTCTGGTATGGTCGGGCGATATCGAGTCTACCTTCGAGTCTCTCGCCTGTCAGGTAAGAGCAGGCCTTAATATGGCGATGTGCGGTATACCCTGGTGGAATACGGATATCGGCGGCTTCTACGGCGCTGACATCACAAGCGATTACTTCAGGGAGCTTATCGTGCGTTGGTTCCAGTTCGGTCTCTTCAGTCCCGTAATGAGGCTTCACGGTTCCAGAATAAGACACTTCGAGCCTACGCCCGGACTTAAGGAGCCAAGCGGTGACCCCAATGAAATCTGGAGCTTCGGCGAAGAAAATTTCGAAATACTGAAAAAGCTTATTTTCATCCGTGAAAGACTGCGCCCCTATATTCAGAAGCAGATGGATACGGCATCGGAAAAGGGCTATCCCGTTATGAGACCGATGTTTTTCGAATATCCCGACGATGAAATCTGCTACACTCTCGACAGTCAGTATATGTTCGGTGACGATATTATCTTCGCACCTGTCGTAAATCAGGGACAGACGGTGAAAACCGTTTACATTCCCGACGGTGAATGGATTTTAACCAAGGATAAAAAGCTTTACACTAAAGGCACCTATGAAATCACGGCAGAGCTTGACGAGTTTATTGCTTTGGTCAGAAAGGGCTCGGATGTAATTGATTGTTTCGGATAAAAGATACCCCGATAAACTTTGTTTTCCCCTTCTGCAGTATTGTTCTGCAGAAGGGGCTTTTTCTCTGCTGAACGGTTTTTGCTCTGATTCCACAGTCCGTAGGTTGTCTTTTATTCTTTTCAGAGTTATAATTATTTCACTACATCCGAGGAGGAAAAATAATGAATACTTACATTACAGGCGCTACGGTTAAAAAGCTCCGTGAGGCCAAGGGTATAACACAGCAGCAGCTGGCAGATATAATAGGAGTGACGGCTAAGGCCGTTTCCAAATGGGAGACAGCAAAAGGGCTTCCCGATATTTCGCTTATCGAGTCCCTTAGTCAGGCTCTCGGAGTTTCGGTAATGGAGCTTATGTCAGGTGAGACGGTTACAAACCGTAACGCCTCATCTAATCTTCTTCGCTCTGAATTTTATGTCTGTCCCGTATGCGGAAATGTAATACACACCACGGGAGAGGCTGTCATAAGCTGCTGCGGAATCGCTCTTCCGCCTCTGGAGGCTGAGGAGACCGATGAAAAACACAGCATAAGCATCGAAAGCGTAGAGGATGAGAAATTTATAACCGTAAATCACGAAATGACCAAAAGCCATTATATTTCCTTTATGGCTTATGTGACTACGGATAAGCTGCAGCTTGTAAAGCTTTATCCTGAGGGTAACGCCGAAACGAGAATTCAGTTCAGAGGAAGAGGCTATCTTTACATCTTCTGTAATAAGCACGGACTTATGAGAGAAAGAATATAAAATAGTTATTGAAATAGCGGAAGAAATGTGTTAGAATTTTTATCAATAAAATAAAAGGAGAAAATATGAATTTTGACATTAAAAATTTTTCCGTTAAAATCATCTGTGAGGGCGGAAATACAGATACGGTTATAGAAACAGAAGCCAAAGGAAATGAAATGAAGCTTTATTTGAAGGCTACGGAGGATAAGCCGAAATTTATCGAGCTTCACTGGGAGACTGAGGTGCAGGAGGATTTGCTTGTTCTCGGCGATGCCTGGGAGAGAAGCTACGGAAATCTCAGATTTCTGCCTCTTTCGGAGAATGACCGATGGATGCCCTGGTATTTTATTGCTACCGATAAGAAAAAGTGCTTTTGCTTCGGTGTAAAGACAGGCTGTAATTCCTTCGTCAGCTTCCGCTTCGACAGAAAGGGGATTACCGCCACGGTTGATGTGAGAAACGGCGGCAGCGGTGTGCATCTCGGCGGAAGAAGGCTTTGCCTTTGTACCTTTGTCTGTGAGAAATATGACAGCGGTGAGGTTTTCGAAAATCTCTGCGATTACTGCGGTAAGCTTTGCGATAATCCAATTCTCCCCAAGGAGAGAATTTACGGCGGAAATAATTGGTACTATGCCTACGGAAAGAGCAGCTATGCTCAGATTATCTCCGATACCCGTCTTCTTGTTGAGCTCTCTGAGGACATAGAGAACAGACCCTTCGAGGTTATTGATGACTGCTGGCAGAAAAACAAATGTGCAGGTCCCTGGCTTCCCAATAAAAAGTTCGGAGATATGAAAAAGCTTGCTGACGAAATAAGAGAAATCGGGGCAAGACCGGGAATATGGGTGCGTCTTCTCCGTAATAAGCACAGAAGGCTTAAAAGAGCCTATAAAATCAAGCGTAAGGGCAGAAGAAGCTATCTTGACCCGACACATCCCGAGGTGCAGAGGTACATAAGAGCTGACATCGAAAGAATAAAGGGCTGGGGCTATGAGCTTTTGAAGCACGATTTTTCTACTGC
This sequence comes from Clostridia bacterium, assembly GCA_017516315.1. Lineage (GTDB taxonomy): Bacteria > Bacillota > Clostridia > Oscillospirales > Acutalibacteraceae > UBA6857. Next base: position 31,345 of record JAFXDE010000015.1, read on the forward strand.
TGACCTTTTCGGTGACTTCGGTGGAAATCTTACCTCAGGAATCACCAATGTCGACCGCTGGCATTTTTACGACAGGACAAAGACCAATGCCGAAATAGTTCTCGATTTCTACCGTCTCATAAAGGATGCGGCAGGGGATATGTATATAATTGGCTGCAATACGGTTTCTCATCTTTCGGCAGGTCTCGTTCACATCTCCAGAACGGGTGACGATACCAGCGGCGTCGAATGGAACAGAACGAGGGATTACGGGGTAAATACTCTGGCCTTCCGACTGGCGCAGAATGAGAAATTCTATATGTGCGATGCGGACTGTGTTGGTATACAGAAGGATAACATCCCTTGGGAAAAAAACCGTCAGTGGCTTCATTTGCTTTCTTACAGTAATACACCTCTTTTCGTGTCCTGCTGTGATGATATCGGCGAAAGGCAAAGGGCAGATTTGAGAAAGGCATATAAGATTTTTAACGAGTCTCATTCCTTTAAGCCGCTGGATATTTTCGACACTAAAATTCCGACGGAATGGGAGATAGACGGAGAAAAGATAAAATATGAATGGTGACGGTATTTTATTGACAAAAAAACCGTCAGATGGTATTATTATTCTGTTAGATAAACGGCATCCGTAAACCACGATGCCGTTTCATTCTTAACAGATAAAGGAGGAGTATTTTGTGGAAAATGAAGAAAAGAAAGGTATTGTATCAAAGGCGAAAAAAATCATAGGTACGGCAAAGGAATACTGGACAGAGCCGCCTAAGGGGAACTATATTCCTTATAAGGAGGTAGCATGTATCAGCGGTGCCGGCTTCGGTGTTCATTGGATGACCCTTCTTTCGTCAGTCATCGCACTTGATGCATCGAACTTCCTTGTAGGTGCCAGTATAGGTCTTAAGCCTACAGATTTGCAGGTTATGGCTATCGTGGCAAATATCATAGGTATACCTATCGGTATTTTCCGTGCATGGTATTTTGATAACCATAAGCTTAAGGGCGGTAAGTTTCTGCCGTTTTTAAGAAGATGTGGCTTCCCGATAGTTTTAATTGCCACGATTTTTGTATGGCTTCCCTACGAAAATATGGAGTATATCACTAAAGCGGTAGTTGTATGGCTTATGTATTTTATGCTGAGTATTTTTGCAGGCTTTTTCAACGAAAGCTATACATATTTCCAGCAGATAATTACGCCTAATTCTCAGGAGAGAGCTAATGTGATGAGTATTTCTCAGGTCATATATTCTCTTGCTCCTACTATTACAGGGTTAGTGGTTCCTTTGGTTGCGGGTCTTACGTGGGGCCTTAACAATATCTGGACATACAGAGTTATTTATCCGCCCTTTACAATTTTCGGGCTGATAGTCTGTGTAGTGTTTTTTCGTAAGGTAAAGGAAAGGCTTATTCTTCCAAAAAAGAAGCCTGAACCTGTCAGAATGCTTGACGCTCTCAGAGAAGTTGCTAAAAATAAATACTATTGGATTATACAGGCGGCCGGTTGGGTTGTTTTCCTTGAATCGGGCTACGGTGTTATTCTGGCCTGGTCCTTCGTTTACGGTAACGGGGGAGAGAATCAGGCAGCTTTAGGTCTGGCAAATACAGTTATAGGTAATGCATCACTTTGGGCGATGCTTCTTTGTCCGCTTGCTATCAAATTTATGGGCAAAAGAAATATGCTTATAACGGCAAACTCCATTAACATAGTAATTCTTCTTATTCTTTATTTCGTATATCAGAATCTTATTCTGGTTTGTGTGCTGTGGTATATAAACACATTCATTAATACTTTCTGGAATATCGTTCAGCATCAGATAAGTGCTGATATGAGAGACTACCATCAGTGGAAAACAGGAGTCAGAGTTGACGGACTTTTCGGACCTCTCGGTATCATAGGTACAGTTCTCGGCTTCTTTACAGGTATGGTGTATCCTGCCATTTATGAAAAAATGGGACTTACCACAGATTATAATATTCTTTATGATGATACAGTAAGAAATAATCTCTTCGAGGTTCTTATTTTATGCTCAGCCTTCGGTGCACTGCTCAATCTCATTCCTTATATTTTCTATGACCTTACGGAAAACAAGCATAAGGCTTATGTGGGTGTTCTGAAAATTCGCGCTATGTTCGAAAATTCTTTTCTCGGTAAACTCGAAGACGAAGAGCTTGAAGATGCCATGTCTGTTGTTCTTGAAGCGAAAAAGTATTACGGAAAAGATAAAATGTCTTTGAAAGGAGTATCGGATAAAGCGGAAAAAAAGCGTATTAAGGAGAATAACCTCGCTATTGAAAGAGCAGGCATTGTAATGGAGGATCTTACCAAGTTCTCGAGACATGCAGGTAAAGCAAGACTCAGACAGGCGGAAGCCGATAGAGCAAAGGGCCTCATATATTCTTACGAAAATGCGAAGGAAGAGCTGAAAAACGCTAAAAAGCTTCCTAAAAATACTGCTGAAGAAAAGGAAATCCGTTCCGATGCCATAAAGAATGCTCATGTTAAAAAGAGAGCAGCAGCTCTTATTAAAAAGTACGGTAGAGAGAATATCGAGGCTCCCGACGAAACCGTCAAAAATGAAATTATGGACAGAGAAGCAAACAGCTTCCTCGAAAGCATAAAAATCAAGCGTGAGCTTAACAGATGGCTCAAGAAGGCTTCCCTTTATGCGGATATTACAAAGCCCTATACCAATGCGGAAAGTCTTCTGGCTCAGGCTGAATACTACGCTCATTATGAGGAGCTTGAAAAGCGATATTTTGAGCTTACGGTAAAGGCAGATTCTCAGTAAAACAGTCTGAACTTTTCCGTTCCCTATTGCAAAAAAAATAAAAAGGTGTTAATATACTCGGGTATCAAATAAAAGAACGGAGAATAACAATGGCATATTTCTACAAAAAAGACGGGGAAATCTTTATTCCCGAAAAAATCAATCCCGACCTCGTAAAGCTTTGCTTCGGCATCGTAAAGGCGTGTAAGCTTTCCTTTAAATATAAGATGAAGGCAACATCCTTAGAAAACACTCTCAAGGCAGGTAAGGATGAGCAGATGCTTTCCATTATCCAGAAATGTCTCGAAAAGAACAAAAAGCTTTATGATCAGGATATGACTCTCGCAGGCGTTACCGTCGAAGAGGTAGACGAAGGCTTTTTCGCAGACAAGGATACGGAATTTCTTAAAAATCAGCTGCAGGTGCTTATCGATTTCGCTATGATTAACACTGTAGTAGAGTCGAGGATGATGAGTCTTCTCAGTGCAAGCTGTGAAAAGATTCTCGGTACACCTCTCAATAAAATCAAATTCTTTACAAACCAGGAAGAAATTCTCTCGGTAGACGAAGAAGGGGAAGAAGAGAGCGCAGAATAAAATAAAAAAGAGGCTGCTTAGAGTAGCCTCTTTAATATTTTACAGACGGAATTATCCGTTCCTTTCAGCAGTAAATGCTCCTGAAATCATACATATCTCTTGTATTGTCTTCTTCGGTGTGTATTGTTATGAGGGTGCTTGCCAGAGATGCTTTCGGTGTTACATGGTAGTAGGAGCCTTCATAAAAGCTGCATTGTACCGTAAGGGGATGGTTATGGCCCATAGAGAGAAGTCCGACACAGCCGCTTTCGGCGAAAACATCGTCGAGAGGCTGATTTTTCGGAATGTTGTATTTTTCGGGTCGGATGTTGAGAACGGGGTATCCGAATTTATACATTTCACCCTTTTTTGCGGCACGGAAAAAGTTTGGTGTATTTTCGTGAAGGAATACACTCATATAAATATTTTCATTTTCGGTCAGTTTTTTAGCTATTTCTTCTTTGCACCAGTTTACCTGGTCATCATGAACATACCCGTAAATATGGTCTTCATCTTCGTTATCATAGTCCATTGTATCGATAAACATAAGTGAATGAGTTATTTTTTCTCCGTCGGTGATGTCGACAGTATATTGACATCCGCCGGATATTTCGGGCTCATCTGAGACGAGGCAATGCTCATACTGTGAAAGGTAAGCTACTACATCAGCGCTTGTTCCGTAGTTAATACCGTCATTGTTGCCCGGGACATAGGCCCAATATTGGTCGGCATCTTCGAAGATTTCAGCCACGGTACGAAGGACATAAGCTTTATTGAAATCTCCGTCATTACCGTCATCGATCATATCTCCCGAGATTACTACCAGGTCGGGGTCATATTTTTCTGTAAGCTTTTCCATTTTATTAAGAGTTAGCATATCGGAAAAGCTGATGCCTGTGGTGAAATGGGTGTCAGAAAACTGTAAAACGGTAAAGTCTCCGTTTTCGTCTGCATAAAGGTCGGGAAGCTCCTTTTGTACGGTAACCGTCTGTGCGAAGCCTGAGATGTCACCCTTGTTTTTCATCTCTTCAGACAGCTCTCCGCCTGATTGAAGAGAGATAATAACCGTAATAAAGGCAATGAGTGTGGCTAAAAAGTTTGTCATAATTTTTCATCCTTTCGTTAATGGCTTTCCGTGTAATTAAAGTGTACTGACCTCCTAATTAAAAAGTGTGTGCAAACCGAAATCCGCACACACGAAAAATGCAGTTCCGATTAAGCTACCACACAAAATCTGACAATACCCTCGCACAAGAAATGCGAAAATAGAAGTCTGCATTTTTACCGAGAATAAAAAAGCACACCTCTTGCTTAAGGGGGAAAATTATTCAGATTTCGTGTGGTGGCTTTATTATATCAAACATATTATTTCCTTTCAAGTAAAATTCACCCTTTTTTCTTCGTCAATTTATCCAAAAACCTGCCCTTTTTTTCTATGACCCAAAAGAGGAAAACTGTGATATAATCAAAGGTAAGAAAAAACAGGAGGTAAGAACGATGAATACTTACACCAAAAAAGAAAGGAATATGTACCTTATCGGTCTGGCGGGACAGAATATTATCTATAATATCATCGCCACGGGTATGACCTTTTATTTCCAAAGCGTAATCTTTATTCCGGCTATGGCTATAAGCGTAATTACGGGTGTAGCCAGAGTATGGGACGCAATCAATGATCCGATGATGGGTACCATAGTAGACAGAACGAGAAGCAAATACGGTAAATGCCGTCCCTATCTTTTCTTTGTTCCCGGTATAGTCTGTGTCACCACCATTCTTACATTCATCAACGGACAGTATTCCTCAGCGAATTCACCGTCAACCAATGCCCTCATTATCGGCTGGGCGGCTGTTTCCTATATCCTTTGGGGTATGACCTACACGGCAGGTGATATTCCTATATGGGGTATTACGGCTCTTATGACTGAAAGCGATAAGGACAGAGCAAAGCTTTTAGGTCTGGCGAGATTAGTAGCATCCGTGGGCAGCGGTGTTGTTCTCGTAGCTCTTATTCCCGTTTCTCAGAGTGTAGGTGCTTCCTTTGCGGAGAGTATGGGACAGGCAAAGGGCCTTCAGATGGGCTTTATCGTAGTTTGCGGTGCTCTTACGGTTTTAGGCTCCCTTCTTTTCCAGTGCTCCGCCTTTGCCAAGGAAAGAGTTTCTCAGCCCTCCGATGAGCATAAGGGCTTTATCGACAATGTAAAGATTATGTGGAACTGTAAGCCCTTCCGCCGTATTCTTATTTCAGGTATTATTAAGGCTCCCACACAGATTCTTTCTCTCGTGGCTATGACTCTTCTCTCTTATTACTTCGGCGATAACGGCGGCAGCGGTCAGAGTTATATGCTTTATATGGCGTGTCTCGGCGGTCCGATGTTTATCGGTATGTTCGTGGCTATGGCTCTCGTACCGAAGCTTTGCGATAAGTTTGAGAAGAAGATTGTATTTAACGGTACAAGCGTTATCGGCGCCATTCCCTTCGGTCTTATCTTCGTAGCATATCTTATCGACCCCACAGGTCTCTACAAGCCCGGCTGGCTTCCGGTTATGGCAGTTCTCTTCTTCATAGCAGGTGCAGGTACGGGCGCATCGGGTGTTATCCAGTCCATTATGATAGCCGACTGCGTAGACTATGACGAATATCATACAGGCTACCGTCCCGACGGTGTATTCTTCTCGGGTCAGTCCTTCATCACCAAGCTCGGTGCAGGTCTTTCCTCCTTCATTCAGGGTATAGTTTTCGCTGCCGTAGGCTTCAGCGGCGATGCTGTCAAGGCATGTAATGAGGCTCTCGCTGCTTCTTCGGCTACAGACTTTATGTTTGCTACGGCACCCGAGTTCGAGCCTTACCGCTTCGGTATGTTCTTCCTTATTACGATTCCTGCCTTCGTAAGCAGTCTCATTTCTGTTATTCCTATGAGTAAGTACGAAATCACAGCTAAAGAATATTCGAGAATTCTTTCTGAGCTTAATGAGAAGAGAAACGCGAAGTAAAGGATAAAAAATAAATGCTCTTACAGATAAAAATGTAAGGGCATTTTTAATGTCTTTTTTTAATTTTTCCCGTTTCTCTTTTTTTATCGGGGACTGTGTCCAAAATAAAATCGGCAGAGATATTATACAAAAGGCAAAGGCTTTTCAGATGTCTTACGGGCATTTCATTTGCCCCTCTTTCGTACCGTGCATACATTGTCTGTGATGTGCCGAGATAATCGGCTACATACTGCTGCGTAAGGTCGTTATCCTCTCTCAAGGCTCGCAGTTTTTCTATCGCCGTCATAGTAAGAGCCTCCCTGAAATTTAGTATAAAGAGATTTTACAACAGTAAACTTATATACTAAAGGTTTTAATAAATAAATTTACTATACAGTATTGACTTTAGTAAATAAATGTATTAAACTTAATTCAGGTAAATTTTACCTTAAAATTGCTTTTTAGCAGAAACGGAGATATGTATAATGAGAAAAATGAAAAAAATGACAGCTGTACTGCTCTGCATACTGATGGCTATGAGTGTGCTCAGCGCAGTAAGCTTTGCAGAGGATGCCGAATGTACACACGATTCCGTTTATCATGAAATTATTGACGGCAAATGGTATGAGGTGTGTGACTCCTGCAAAGCTAAAACCTGTGCCTGTTCTTACTATGGTCATGACTATGAATACGGTGTAGATTATACCTATGAGGTTTGCAATGAATGCGGTAAAAAGACTGTTTTCTGCGATCATTCCGACTACGATTTTGTTGGCAATAATGCTTACGACGTCTATTGTCACGGCGGTGATGAGGTATGTAGCTGCGGACAGGCTGTTAAAAGCGGCACAAAGCATCAGCCTGTAGATTATGATACAAAAAAACATCAGTACGAATGTAAGCTGTGCGATGGTATTATTAATTTTTGGTCCTATGAGGAATCTATGAACCGTATTATATCTGAAAAGGACGGCACATACAGCGGTGTATGGTTTAATGTAAACAGAAACACCGGTGAAGTCAGCGGTGAAGGTACATGGACCTTCGATAAAAACGGTGTGCTTACCTTTCTCGGTAAAGGTGAGGTTGATATAAGTAATGTATTATTAAGATTGTCGGATCTGACTAAAGATGAGAAGGTATGTGATTATTGTGTGCGAGCTTCTCAAACTCAGGACGAAAACGGAAAAATGATAGTTCTTGAAGAAGAGGTTGTACATATTTCAGATATTCTTACTAAAAAGCTTAAAAAGCTTGTTCTTGGTGAGGGTATAACCTCAATGTATGAAATTTATGACGGAAGGGCAAACTATTCGGCTCTTATTGAAGAGGTTGTACTTCCTGATTCCTTTAAGGGCGGATGGTGTAATTATGATTATGAAGATTCTTTTCATCAGCTTCTTTTAACTAATGCTACCGTTAAGCTTCCTGTCGGTACAGAGCTTCCTGACAGTGAGGACGGAGTGGCATATATCGGTAATGTAATAATCGACAAAAACAGTCTTTATTACAGCACAGACGATGAAGGAAATATATATAACAAGGATAAAACTGTTTTCTATAAGTATCAGGGAAAGGGTAAAAGCTTTACCGTACCCTCTACAGTTAAGGAGATTGCAGATTTTGCCTTTTCTATGACTGATGTTGAGGCTGTTGTATTACCTTCAGGTGTTAAAAAAATCGGCGACTACGCATTTTATTATGCATTGAAGCTTAAAAGTGTAAATCTTCCTTATGGGTTAGAGTCTATCGGTGAAAATGCTTTCGAGGCTTCGCGTATAGAAAAAATAAGTATACCCGATTCTGTAAAAGAAATAGGAAAAAATGTATTTAATGCTTGCGTTTGCCTTAAAGAAGCAAAGCTTCCTGATGGCTTATCTGTAATTCCAAAACAGGCGTTCTACCAGTGTATGTCTCTTAAGAGTGTGAATATTCCGTCTGCAGTGAAGGAAATAGGCGTTAGAGCTTTTTCATGGTGTTCTGCTCTTGAATCACTCGTTATTCCCGAAGCGGTAGAAACGATAGGCAGTCAAGCCTTTGATGATTGTCTTTCGCTTACTGATTTTACCGTCGCTTCTGATGATGTGGATTTAAGCGATTCTTTTCTCGGCTTTACTGAGGTTGATATGAGAGGCGAAATCCGAGATATTTATGTAAGCGATGAATTTGTTCAGGTATATTGGTCATTTATCGGTAAAAATAAAGAATATGACACAGAAAAATATGATAATTTACTTGCAGCAGGTGAGTGTCGTATGAGACAGCTTGAAAAAAAGCTTATATACGCTTTAATGAATTCTTATAACAGTGCTGTAGAAAATGGTGTTACATATTTTGATGACCTTGTTATCTACTGCCTCGAAGGCTCCTCCGCCGAAGCTTACGCTATCGAAAAAGGCATCAAGTATGTATCAGAGGTTTGTGAGCATAATTTCGGTGAATGGGTAACAGACACAGCAAACAGTATTAAATATAAGACCTGCAGTAAATGCGGTAAAACCTACGAGGAAGAGCTCGCTGACGGTACTGACAGCGGTATCATCGTAGAGGGCGGTAACGCTGACAGCGAGAATAAGTTTACTGTCGAAAATCTCGAC
>JAFXDE010000016.1 GCA_017516315.1 Clostridia bacterium
GCACCTTAAAATTATGATATTTTTGATGCAGAACAAGGCGAAAAGCACAGAAATCCTTTCGGATTTCGAGCATTTTCAACGCAGTTATGCGCAGAAATAGCAAATTTTAAGGCCTAATATCCTTATGAAGTGGCGCCCTTCATCCCTGCTTTTACTTATTTATAATGTAAAAATTAAACTTTATAAACCGAAAAGTAAAAAAAGAATAATTCTGTGGACAAAAGTAATATATTATGGTATTATTTAAGTTAAAGACATATAATGGTATACCGAGGTGAGCTTATGAAGAAAATCGACATTAAAGAGCTTAAGGGTAACGCTGTTTTTCTTTTCGACGACAAATGGTGTCTCATTACTGCCGGAAACAGTGACAGCTATAATACGATGACTGCCTCCTGGGGCGCTATGGGTGAGCTGTGGAATAAGGATGTGTGCTTCTGCTTTATCCGTCCTCAGAGATACACCTATGAATTCACGGAAAAAAACGAGCTATTTACTCTCAGCTTTTTCGGCGAGGAATACAGAAAGGCTCTCGCCTTCTGCGGCAGAAACAGCGGAAGAGATTTTGATAAGGCTAAAGAAACAGGTCTCACTCCTATAGAAATCGACGGTTCTGTTTCCTTTGAAGAAAGCGAAATAGTGATAGTTCTCAGAAAAGTAGCTTATCAGGATATAAAGCCCGAGGGATTTATCGACGAAACCATCGATGAAAAGAACTATCCCGAAAAGGACTACCACCGTATGTATATCGGTGAAGTAGTAAGCTGTTATGTGAAATAATTTATACTATAAATATAAAGGAGAAACAAATGAAAAAGATTATCGCACTTAATAATGATTGGGTATTCTGTAAGGAAGGCGTAAAGGAAACGGTAAATCTTCCTCACACCTGGAACGGTCTCGACGGACAGGGCATGAACGAAGGCTCCTACTACAGAGGCGCCTGCACCTATACGAGAATTATTCCGAGGTACGAGGGTATTACTTACCTTGAACTCAAGGGTGCAAACAGCGTAGCTACGGTTAAAATCAACGGCAGAAAGGTCGGCACCCATGAGGGCGGTTATTCTACCTTCCGCTTCGATATTTCCTCTTTCCTTTCATCGCCGAAAAATTTCCTCGAAATCACCGTGGATAACAGCGAAAACAAAAAGGTATATCCCGGCTTTGCAGACTTCACCTTCTACGGCGGTCTTTACAGAGAGGTTAATCTTATTACCGATGTTCCCGAGACGAGATTTTCTCTCGACGACTACGGCAGTAAGGGCGTTTATGTAACAGCCAAAACAAACGGTGATGTTAAGGTTAAGGCTGTTATCAGTAATTATCAGAAGGATGTAAAGGTTCTTTACGAGGTTCTCGATGCTGAAGGCAAGACAGTAGCTTCGGCAGGCGACAGAGAAAAGCTTCATGTAGACTCTCCCGTGCTTTGGGAGGGCATGAAGAATCCTTATCTTTACACTCTTCGTGCTACTCTTAAAAAGGGTGAAAATCTTATCGACAAGGTCGAGCTTCGTTTCGGCTTCAGAGACATTAAGTTCGACGCCAAGGAAGGCTGCTTCCTTAACGGCGAATACATTAAGCTGAAGGGTGTTTCCCGCCATCAGGACAGAGAGCTTATCGGTAACGCTCTTACCCTAGCAGAGCATAAGGAGGACCTTGACCTTATCAAGGAAATGGGCGCCAACTCAATCAGACTCGCTCACTATCAGCAGGCAGAAGAGTTTTATGACCTCTGCGACGAAATGGGCTTCCTCGTATGGGCGGAAATTCCTGTAATCTCACGCTTCTCAAAGGCGGCTCAGGAAAACGCTTTAAATCAGCTCGAGGAGCTTATCAAGCAGAATATGCACCACGCTTCGATTTATGCCTGGGGTGTTCAGAACGAAATTACCATTACAAGCGAAAACGAGGCTCTTATCGAAGGCATTAAGGAGCTTAACGCTTATGCGAAGCTTCTCGACCCTGCAAGACCTACCACCTGCGCACAGTTTACTATGTGCGGACTCGATTCCGAGCTTAACAGAATTACAGATATTCTCGCCTACAACCACTACTTCGGCTGGTATATGAAAACTTGCGACGGTCTCGATGAATGGCTCGAAAAATTCCACGCCGCCAACCCTGACCTTAAAATGGGTATTTCCGAATACGGTGCAGAGGGCGTTCTCGGATACTTTGGCGATGCACCCTTCCAGGGCGACTACTCCGAGGGCTATCAGGCACTTTACCACGAGCATTACATCAGAAGCATCAATGCCAACAAGTGGATATGGGGCTCTTATGTATGGAATATGTTCGACTTCGGCTCTGCTATCAGAAATGAGGGCGGCGTCAAGGGCAGAAACAACAAGGGTCTCGTTACCTTCGACAGAAAGACGAAGAAGGATTCCTTCTGGCTCTACAAGGCCTTCTGGTCAGACGATAAGTTCGTGCATCTCGTAGGCGACAGATATCCTCTCAGAAAAATCGGAGCTCAGACCTTCAAGGTTTACTCAAACTGCGATAAGGTGCAGATCAAGGTAAACAATAAGCAGAAGACAGTTACTGCTGAAGGTGTCTTCGTATTCGAGGGTATGGAAATCAAAGCAGGTGAAAACAAGATTACCGTTACTGCAGGCGACATCAAGGAAACCTACATCATTACCGGTGTAGAGGAATATCCCCGTGAATATTCTCTTCCCGACGATGCTAAGTCAATGGTTCGCAACTGGTTTGTAGAAAAGGACAGCACAAAGAGAGATGACTGCTTCTCTCTTGATGACACCATCGGAGATCTTCTCAAGAGTGAAGACATTCTCGGTATGGTAGGCGGCGCCGCCGGCAAGCTTCTCAGAAGTCCTCTTATGTTTGCCGTGAAGCCCTTTACTCTCCGTCAGCTTCTCGATCTTCCTATCGTAAATCTTAACCCCGAAATGGTTGATATGATAGAGGATTATCTCGGAACTATTTCGAAATAAGTATAAAGTGCAGAAAAGACAGACTTTTGCTCAGGGCAGGAGTCTGTCTTTGTTATTCGGTAATTCTTAAGATTGGGGTGATTTTATTGACAAGGAAAAATGAAAATGGTATAAAAAAGAAAAAAGCTTTTTATTACAGAGGTTTTTATGAAAGGTAAAATATTCGCTTTTTCATTTATATTAATTCTAATAATAGGTTTTTTTACTGTGTTTCCCGACTTGTCAGAAACGAGAAATTATGAGGAAAATGAAAGGACAGCCGTTTTTGAGGGTGTCGTATACTGTCTCGCGGAAGACGGAGAATCCTATTATGTAAAGGATTTTTTCGCTACCGATGAGCTGGCGGAAACAGCTACGAAAATAGTTATGGTAAGTGAGATAGAGGGAAAGCCCGTAAAGGGGATAGATGTCGATTATCTTTTCAATGAGTCTTATCCTTATGTGGATATCGTTACAGTTCCCGAGGGTATAGTGTACATAGGAGAAAAAGCCTTTTCAGCTTTGGACGGCGTCAAAAAAATAAAGCTTCCCGAAACGGTTACCGAAATCGGCAAAGGCGCCTTTTCGAATATGGACAGCCTTACGGAGGTCACCCTCTCTTCGGCGATAACCCGAATACCCGAGGAGCTGTTTCTTTCGAGCTCCCGTCTTGTTTCAGTAAAGGTAGGCGGAGAGATTACGGAAATAGGTGCCTACGCTTTCGCCGGCTGCCGAAGACTTCCCTCCTTCGAAATTCCCGAAAGCGTTACCTTTATCGGTGAGGCCGCCTTCAGAAGTACGGGTCTTACCGAGGTTTTCATCCCTTCACGGGTAAGCTTTGCGGATGAGAGTGAGGGCTATTCCTGCTTCAAGGACTGCTCTGCACTTAAAAGAGTGGAGTTCGGAAAGAGAAAAGAAGACAAATTTGTTCTGGATGAGTATTTCTTTTCGGGCTGCTCTTCTCTCGAGGAGGTTATCCTGCCCGATACGGAAGAAATAATAATTTACGAGGGTGCCTTCGAAAACTGTACTAATTTAAAAAGAATAGAAAACGCAGAAAATATTTCTATTTTAGGCTCAAGAGCTTTTTATAACTGCGGACTCGAGACCTTCTCTCTGCCGTCAGATACAGAATATAAAAATCCCGACAGCGGAGAAGCTGCTGTGTCGGTTTTCGAAAAGAGTGAAAAGCTTAAAAGAGTCGTTTTTGAGGGAGAAACGGAAAGCTTTGTCTTGCCCGAAAAGATGTTCAAGGACTGCACATCTCTCTCGAGAGTAATGTTACCTCTGACCGAAAAGGGAATAACTGTTTCCGAAAAGGCCTTTTACGGCTGCCGCAGTCTTCTCGGAGTTTATAATACAGCTACGGTATGCTCTGTAGGTAAGGAGGCTTTTTCGGGGTGTGAATCTTTGGAAAAGTTTGTCTTGCCCGAAAGAGTTACGGTGCTGCCCGAAAAAATCTTTTACGGTTGCAGGAGACTGAGAAGAGTTTACCTTCATAAAAGCATCGAAAAAATCGAAGGCGGCGCTTTCGGTAAATGCGAAAAGCTGATAGCTGTCCATTATGAGGGCACGGCCGACAGCTACGGAGACTTAAGAGGCAGCGGCGGCGATTCCGTAAAAAGCAAACTTTTAGCTGAGAGTGAAAATTATCCCCTTCTTTCAAATGTCCGTACCGAAATCACCCCGGAGAGTGCTAAGCTGACCTGGGACAGAGACGAAAGGGCCAAGGGCTATAGAGTTTACAGAATTGACGGATTGACCCTCAAGAAGGTGGCAGATATAAAAGAAACGGAATATGTTTTTGAAAACCTTGTTCCGGGTCAAGATTATATGTTTTCCGTTTGTGCCTTTTACCGTGAGGACGGCGAAAAACAGCTTTCACCTCAGAAGGAAATAGTTGCGGTTACAGCAGAGGGGCGGAGATAATCCGCCTCTGATTTTTTACCTCTCCGACTGCTCAGCATCCACCTTTTCTTTCAGGAGTACCTCTCCGACTGCTTCGCAGTCACCTCTCCTTTCAGGAGAGGCAAGTGTACCTTTAGGCAAGATAAAAAAAGCCTCGCCCTGAAAGGGGAGGTGGCAACCGTAGGTTGACGGAGAGGTAATTACACCCATAGGGTACGGTCAAGACCGTACCCTATGGGAAGATACCTACATATAGACTTTAGCAAACAAAAGCGAGGGACAATACAATATATGGTGTATAAAAGGAGTTAAGCCCCAAAAACGCCCGGAAGGGAGTACAAAAAGAGAGTCAGTAGTGCAAAATATCCAAATTTTTTATCGAAAAACTGTTGACAAAGACGGAAAGAGATGATAATATAAACAAGCTTTCTCGCAGGAAGTGAGGGAGCGATAGAAAAAAGTCAACACGAAAAACTTAGAAAAAAGTTTAGAAAAAGTATTGACAAAGAGAAAAGAGTATGATATACTCTTTAGGCTGTCTCGGAAAAAGCGAGGACAGCACGGACCTTGAAAATTAAACAACGATATTAAGAAAAGGAACCCGAGATTTCGATGGTGAAAGAACCATCAGAAGAGTTTTAAAGTACTTTTCAAACAGTAATA
>JAFXDE010000017.1 GCA_017516315.1 Clostridia bacterium
AAGCAAAAGCACCTACTTGTACAGAGGCAGGCTACGAAGCATACGAATACTGCTCAGTTTGTGATTACACAACCTATAAAGAAATAGCCGCAACAGGTCACAGCTACACATCTGCAGAAACCAAAGCACCTACCTGTACAGAAAAGGGCGAAATGACTTACACCTGCACTTGCGGTCACTCATATACAGAAGAAATCGCGGCAAAGGGTCACACTCTTACTCAGGTAGAAGCAAAAGCACCTACTTGTACAGAGGCAGGCTACGAAGCATACGAATACTGCTCAGTTTGTGATTACACAACCTACAAAGAAATAGCCGCAAAAGGTCACAGCTATACATCCGCAGAAACCAAAGCACCTACCTGTACAGAAAAGGGTGAAATGACTTACACCTGCGCTTGCGGTCACTCATATACAGAAGAAATCGCGGCAAAGGGTCATACTCTTACTCAGGTAGAAGCAAAAGCACCTACTTGTACAGAGGCAGGCTACGAAGCATACGAATACTGCTCAGCTTGTGATTACACAACCTATAAAGAAGTAGCCGCAACAGGTCACAGCTACACATCCGAAGAAACCAAAGCACCTACCTGTACAGAAAAGGGCGAAAAGACCTTTACCTGTACTTGCGGTGATACATACACAGAAGAAATCGCGGCAAAGGGTCATACTCTTACTCAGGTAGAAGCAAAGGCTCCTACTTGTACAGAGGCAGGCTACGAAGCATACGAATACTGTTCAGTTTGTGATTACACAACCTACAAAGAAGTAGCCGCAAAAGGTCACAGCTATACATCCGCAGAAACCAAGGCACCTACCTGTACAGAAAAGGGTATCAGAACCTTTACCTGTCAGAATGATGCAAATCATACATACGTTGAGGATATTGCTCCTCTCGGTCATATTGATGCAAATAATAACGGCTATTGCGACAGATGCAATACTCTAATCTGTGATCATAAGGATCAGGGTACACACATAACAGATACAAAGAATGAAACCTGTACAGAAGACGGTTACACCGGTGATATACGTTGTGACAAGTGTAACGAAATAACTGTAATGGGTAAAGTAATCCCTGCGAAGAATCACGCTTGGACAGTAACCTACAGCTTTGCAGAAGACGGCAAGTCCTGTACAGCTACAAGAGTATGCGCTAACGATGCAGCTCATAATGTAACAGTAAATGCAACAATCACATCAGCAGTGAAGATTTCTGCAACCTGTGAAGGTAAGGGTACAACAACCTATACTGCAACATTTGATGTTGATTGGGCAGAAACCAAGACCAAGGATGTCGAGGATATCCCTGCAACGGGTAACCATAGCTATACAGTATATGTTAAAACCGTAGCTCCCGGTTGTACTGAGCAGGGCTATGACGAATATAAGTGTGCAACCTGTACATTAACGGAAAAGCAAAACTACACACCGGCGGCACATAAGGAGGAAAAAATCCCGGCAGTAGAACCCACCTGTACAGATACAGGTCTTACAGAGGGTAAGCGCTGTTCGGTATGTAAAGAAATTCTCCTTGCACAGACAGTAGTAGCCGCTAAGGGTCACAGCGAAGAGACAATAGCAGGTAAAGCTGCAAGCTGTACAGAAGCAGGTCTTACAGAGGGTAAGAAATGCTCTGTCTGCGGTACGGTAACAGTAGAGCAGGAAATAATTTCTGCTAACGGTCATACCGAAGCTACACGCGAGGAGCCTGTGAAGGATGCAACCTGCGGTGAGGACGGCTCTTATAATCTTGTTACATACTGCTCAGTATGTAAAGAGGTGCTTAAGACTGAACCTCAGACTATTCCTGCTACAGGCGAACACAGTTATACATCAGAGGTAACCTCAGCTCCTACCTGCCAGGCTACCGGTGTAAGAACATATATCTGTTCGAAATGTAATGACACCTATACTGAGGAAATTGAGGCTCTTGAGCATAATCTTGTTCAGGTTCCTGCCAAAGAGCCTACAAGCACAGAGGCCGGCTGGTATGCATACGAATACTGTGTGAACTGTGACTACACTACAAAGGTTATCCGCCCTGCAGTCGAGGATGACGGTGAACACGAATTTGTATGGAGTCCTCAGGCAAGATTTGACTTTAAGGATTCTACCTGCTCCGAGGAGGGCTACAAGCGTTATTACTGCTCCTGCAGTGACGGTTGTATTGCCGCTTACATAGATGAGGTTATTCCTAAAAAGGAACACAGCTATGAGTGCACGGTTATTGCTCCCACATGTGTAAACGGCGGTGAGACAATCTATACCTGTAAGTATTGCTCAAGCGGCTACAGTACGGATTATACGGATGCTCTCGGTCACGATTACGGCAAGACAGTAATAGCTCCTACCTGTGAAAACCGTGGCTATACAAAGTATGACTGTAAGAGATGCACCGAAACATTTATCGGTGATCTTGTCGATGCAAAGGGACATCTTGATTCTGACGGTAACGGACTCTGCGATGACTGTGCTGCGGATATGATAGGCTCATGCTCATGCCTGTGCCACAGCACGAATTGGTTCTTAAAGATAATTTACAAAATCGTTTGCTTCATCTGGAAGCTTTTCAAAATCAGTCCCGTATGCGGATGCGGAGTCGTACATTATTGATTATAATCTGATAAAGGGCAACCGTTCATTGAGGACGGTTGCCCTTTTGTAAAATTTTACAAAAAAAGAACGGAAAGATTAAATAAGTTTATGAGATAATAATTCAAAAAAACTTGAAAAATATAACTGAAGTGCTATAATTGTCTAATGAGGTGATACTATGGCTCATAATATTATCGGAGCAGTTATATGTGCTCTGGCAGGTTTTCTTATTGCTTATGTGAATTATATTCTGAGCAGGAAAATCCTTGAGACCCATCCTGAAAAGCTGGCTCTTTCCACTGTGGCAAGACAGGTAATACAGGTGGGATATCTTATAGCCGTTTATTTTATAGGCTCAGGACTTACCGTAAGCCTTACTTATCTTCTGGTAGGTGCGGTAATCGGAATGACGGTGCCGATGCTTTTCTTTACTAAAAAGCTTCTGGCGGTCAATGAAGGCCTCAGCCAAAAGACAAATAAAGGAGAGGAGGATGAAAATGGGTGAAAAATCCGAGGTAATTATCAGACTTTTCGGTATTCTCGATGTTACGGGTGAAGTCGTTACCATGTGGATAATTCTCGGTGTGCTTACTGTAGTTTCTCTCATAGTGAAGCTTAAGCTTAAGGAGCGACCGGGTAAATTTCAGAATGTTATCGAAACAGGCGTCGAATATCTCGATAATTTCTTTACGGATATTCTCGGTAAAAAGAAGGCGAGAAAATATTTTACCTTCCTTGCATCGCTGTTTATTTTTATTATTTTCTCGAACTATTCGGGTCTGATTCCCGGTGTAGGTCTTACGGATTATGTCAAGGCGCCTACCGCATCTTTGTCTGTTACGGCGGGTCTCGGTATACTGACCTTCCTTTTCCTGCAGATTTCAGGTCTTCGCCATAATGTGAAGCATTATTTCAAACGCTTTGTAATGCCTATGTTTTTTATGCTTCCGCTTCTTGTTCTGGACGAATTTATTAAGCCGGCATCCCTGGCACTTCGTCTTTACGGTAACATATTCGGCGAGGAAATGGTAACAGAGGAGCTTTATCACATCTTTCCTATAGGAGCACCCGTTATTATGATGGCGCTGTCCCTTTTATTCTGTGCGCTGCAGGCTATGGTTTTCACTATGCTTGTATCGATATATTTAGAAGAAGTAACAGAAGACTGATAACAAAAAGACTATTTTATATCAAAGGAGTAATTTAAAATGACAAATTCAGCAATTATCGCAATCGCAGCAGCAATCGCAATCGCAATCAGTACACTCGGTCCCGCAATCGGTCAGGGTATGACAGCTAAGGCAGCTATGGAAAGCATCGCCCGTCAGCCTGATGCGGCAAAGGATATCCGTTCCACACTTATCATTTCTCTTGCTCTTATGGAGGCTCTTACTATTTACGGCCTTCTTATCGCTTTTATGCTTGTTAATAAAATCTGAGGTATCAGCTTATGAGTATACAGCCATCAGTTATCGTCTGGACTGTAATATGCTTTCTTTTGCTGATGATAATACTTAAAAATCTGCTTTTCACTCCCGTGCTTAAAGTTCTTGACAGCCGTAAGGAAAAGATTGATGCAGCAGATAAAAAGCTTCGTGACATTGAGAGCATAACTGCCGAAAACGAAAGACGCCTTGCCGCTGAAAAGGAGCGTGCCGAGGCTGAAAAAATCGCTCAGGCCAAGGAAAAGGTACAGCAGATACAGTCCCGGGGAAAAAAAGAAATCGAAAATGCCCGCAGAAAATGCCTTTCTGATATAGAAGAATACAGAAAGGGTATGACGGGAGAATATGACAAGATAGTTTATTCCGTTGCTCCGAAAATGGAGACAGCGGCGGCTATCTTTGCTAAAAACATTATTTCCGACAGGATTTGATATTATGGAATTCAAATATGTTATAATAAACTTTATTATTCTGGTTGCCGTTCTCGTTATAGTAGGAAGAAAAACCGTAAAAAAGCTTTTCGGCGGCAGATATGAAAGAATAAATAAAGAGCTCGACAGGGCAGAAAAAATAGAAAAAATGCCTATGCCTGCTTCAGAAACAGCTTCTGCTGAGGTATGTATTCCCGATTGCAGCGAAGAGGTAAATAAAGCAGAGGGCCTTGTTGCGGAAAAAATAGCATCTATTGAGGCCTTCGGTGAAAGAGAGAAAAGTGAAATTCACCGTGAAATGATTGAGGAAGCGAGAAAAGAGCTTTTTTCAGTAATGAAGGAGAATGTAATCAGTCTTTTCTCTTATGAAAAATATGAGAATGCCATAAGAGAGCTTGACAGACAGGTTATAGATGAAATTCTTAAAAGAATTACTCTCACTCCCGGTGATATGGCTTATCTTAAGCACAGCGATGTGCTTTATGTAACTCTTACATCGGCTTACCCCTTATCCGAGGATATAGTGGCAGATGTGGATAAGGCTACTTCTGAGATGCTTGAGGCCGTCGGAGGTAAAACCTCTTTGTGGGTACTCGAGGATAAGGAGCTTATCGGAGGCCTTCGTCTTCGTATAGGTGATACCGTTTATGACGGTACGGTAGCAGAGGAGCTTTATCAGTTCGGAAAGAACTTGAGCCGAGAGCCGATAATGCACGACGACACCGTAGGACATCTTATTCAGGAATTTACCGAAAAAGCAGAAAGCTTCAAGCCTCATATTCATCAGTATCAGCTCGGCAGAGTAATGACCGTTTCCGACGGTATCTGCTGGATGGACGGTCTTGCCGATATTATGTACGGTGAGGTCGTAGAGTTTGAATGCGGTGAAAGAGGTATGGTTCTCGACATTCAGCAGAACCGTATCGGCTGTGTTATCTTCGGTGAGTTTGAGCATATCGAAAGCGGAAGCCGTGTAAGGCGTGTGGGAAGAATCGCTTCTGTTCCCGTAGGCGAATGTCTTTTAGGCAGAGTAGTGGATGCCATGGGTAAGCCTATCGATGCTATGGGCTATCTTCCTTATAAGGAGACCAGACCTATCGAATATAAGGCTCCCGGCATATTAGATCGTGCTCCCGTTAATTCACCTCTCCACACAGGTATAAAGGCTATTGATGCTCTCGTTCCGATCGGTAAGGGTCAGAGAGAGCTTATCATCGGTGACAGACAGACGGGTAAAACCGCTATTGCCATCGACACTATCATAAATCAGAAGGGCAAGGATACAGTATGTATCTATGTTGCTATCGGACAGAAGGATACCCTTGTAGCAGAAATAAAGGAAAAGCTCGAAGCCGGCGGTGCTATGGAATATACTACTATCATCGCAGTGCCTGCCTCTGCTTCTGCGGCACTTCAGTATATAGCACCCTTCTCAGGCTCTGCTATGGCTGAATACTTTATGTATGCAGGTAAGGATGTGCTTATCGTTTACGATGATCTCTCAAAGCATGCCGTAGCTTACCGTGAGCTTTCTCTTCTTCTTCACAGACCCTCGGGCCGTGAGGCTTATCCCGGAGATATCTTCTATCTTCATTCCAGACTTCTCGAAAGAGCAGCGCACCTTTCCGATGAGCTCGGCGGAGGCTCTATCACGGCTCTTCCCATTATCGAAACTCTCGCAGGTGACATCTCTGCTTACATTCCTACCAATGTCATTTCCATTACTGACGGTCAGATTTTCCTTGATGCAGAGCTTTTCAATGAGGGTCAGCGTCCTGCCGTCAATGTAGGTCTTTCCGTTTCACGAGTAGGCGGTGCGGCACAGACTCCCTCTATGAAAAAGGTTTCATCCTCTCTTCGTACCCGTCTCGCTCAGTACAGAGAATTAGCTGAATTTATGCAGTTCGGCTCTGACATAGACGATGAGACGAAAAAAACTCTTGCCTCGGGCAGACTTCTTACGGAAGCACTTCGTCAGCCGAGATATGCTCCTATCGAGGACAATATGCAGACTGCGCTTATCTTCGCCGTAAGCAACGGCTATGCCGACGGAATCTCTCCCGATGAAATGGAGAAATTCGAAAAAGAGCTTTACAGCTTCCTTAAAGATAAAAAGTCGGCTCTTGCTCTAAGACTTAAGGAAGCAAAGAAATTTGACGATGAGCTGAAAAATGAACTCATTGAAGCTCTGAATGAGTTCAATGCGAGGTCATAATTATGGCTACAGTTCAGTCCTTGAAGAAAAAATTACAGACTATCCGTTCTACCACGAAGCTTACCCGTGCCATGAAAACGGCATCTACGGTAAAGTATTCGAAGCTCAGCGGAATATACGGTGAATACGAAAAGTATGCCGAGGAATACCTTCGTCTTTATGAAAGCTACCGAAAAGAGTTCGATTCGGTTATTTCCTGCAGTAATCCCGATGCACTCTGCTGTTATGTGGTTATCACATCGAATAAGGGTATGTGCGGTGCTTTTAATACGGAGCTGCTCTCCTTTTTCAGCGATATTTACGAAAATGGGTTAATCGTTTCCTGCGGTAAAAAAGCCGCGGAGTATTTCGATAAAAAGGGCATAGATACGGTGAAGCGCTTTGTTTTTGAAGATATACCGTCCTATGAACAGGTGAGAGAGCTTTTCGATTTCATCTGCTCGCTTATGGCAGAGGGGAAAATTTCTGCCGTAAAGACGGTTTATCCGGAATATACGAATATGATAAAGCAAAGTCCCGTCTGTAAGGAGCTTTTTACATTTGAAGAGGGTACTGCAGAAGGGGAGACTCCTCTTTTCGTGCCCGACAGAGAGACGGTTATAAGGAATACTGCAGAAAAAATCTTTCTCTGTGTTCTTTATAAAAGAATACTCGAAACAGCTCTCGGCGCACAGGCGGCTACACTTACTGCTATGCGCTCGGCCTATGATACAGCATGTGAATACAGCGCTAAGCTTGAAACAGAGATGAACAGAAAGCGTCAGAGTCAGGTTACTGCCGATGTTCTGGAAATCTCATCAGAATTTACTATGAAAGGGGATATGTGATATGGCAAGGGGCTCCATAGGAATGGTGCAGAGAATAACAGGCCCGGTAGTGGATGTTCTCTTTGATGCCAATGAAATTCCCGATATTTTCAACGCCGTAAAGGTTAAGGTAAATGAAGAAATATATACCCTCGAGGTTTCGCAGCATCTGGGCGGCGGAGAAGTAAGATGTATTTCTATGAATCCCACCGACGGTATGTCCCGCGGAATGAAGGCGACCGACACAGGTGAGCCGATAAAAATTTCTGTAGGTGCAGAAACCCTTGGCAGAATGGTTAATGTTACAGGTACACCTATTGACCGTAAGGAAAAAATAGAAACAGAGGAGAAGTGGCCTATTCATCATCCTGCTCCTCCTTTTGCAGAAATTGTTTCCTCTACGGATATTCTCGAAACAGGCATCAAGGTTATCGATCTTATGACTCCCTACATAAAGGGCGGCAAGATAGGTCTTTTCGGCGGTGCAGGCGTAGGCAAGACAGTTCTTATTATGGAGCTTATCCGTAATGTTGCTTTTGAACATGACGGCTATTCTGTTTTTGCAGGTGTAGGCGAGCGCTCGAGAGAGGGCAACGATCTTTGGAATGAAATGAATCAGTCCGGCGTTATTGATAAGACAGCCCTTGTTTTCGGACAGATGAATGAGACAGCGGGTGCGAGACTCCGTGTACCTCTCGTAGGTCTTACCATGGCTGAATATTTCAGAGAAAAGTCACATAAGGATGTACTTTTGTTTATCGATAATATTTTCCGCTTCACTCAGGCGGGCAGTGAGGTTTCAGCTCTTCTCGGCAGAATGCCTTCGGCGGTAGGCTATCAGCCTACTCTGGCCTCGGAAATGGGTAAATTACAGGAGAGAATCGTATCTACGGGTAACGGCTCGATTACATCGGTACAGGCAGTTTATGTTCCTGCCGATGACCTTACGGACCCGGCTCCCGCTACCACATTCTCACATCTCGATGCCACTACCGTTCTTTCGAGAAAGATAGTAGAGCTCGGTATTTATCCTGCAGTTGATCCTCTCGAATCCTCTTCGAGAGCTCTGACTCCCGATTTTGTAGGTGACAGACATTATAAAACCGCTAAGGAAACACAGCGTGTTCTCCAGAAATATGCCGAGCTGCAGGATATTATTGCTATTCTTGGTATGGATGAGCTTTCCGCAGAGGATAAGGAGCTCGTAAAGAGAGCCAGACGCGTTCAGCGCTTTATGTCTCAGCCCTTCCATGTAGCCGAAAGCTTCACGGGACAGCAGGGTATTTATGTGCCTCTCGAAAAGACCGTAGACAGCGTAGAAAGAATACTTTCGGGTGAGTGCGATAATATTCCCGAGCAGTATTTCCTTATGTCGGGTACTGTCGAGGATGTTTTCTCCAAATATAAAAAGGAACACGGGTGAGAGGAATGAGGCTTACACTTTTCACTCCTCACCGTCAGCTTCGTGCTGTCGAATGTGACAGCGTAAGGTTACCCGTTGCCGACAGTGTCAGCGGTAAATATTCAGGCTCCTACGGTATAAGAAAAGGTCACGCCAAGGCTATCTTTTCTTTAACTGAGGGAAAGGTTTCCGCGAGTCTTAACGGTAAAGAGGTTTTTACTGCCGGATGTAACGGAGGCTTCGCTACGGTAGAAAATGACGATGTCAGAGTCGTTGCTGACGGAATCAAGGAATAAAAAATATGCCGACAGGTTCAGATGAATCTGTCGGCTTTATTATGTCTTTTTTTCTTTGGTGGTGAAGCTGCATCCATAGCGGAACCCGAGGTTTTACACCTTTAAGGCGTCAAGCATAGCCTTAAACTTTCTGCTATTTCTGAATTCATCCGACAAGGGGTATCTTTCAGTCAGAAGCTCCTTTATCTGAATTCGTGCAATATATGTGGTTCCCAGTGTCTGTTTGTCAAATTTCTTTCCCCTAAACATTACCGAGTCCATAACTGTTATTCTGTCCATGCTGTCGAATTTTATCGCTGTCTCGCACATTTTTCGAAAGTATTCGAGAGCTTTTTCGTTGTTTCCCGCTTTATAATAAAGCATACCCACATGGCCGTAATTATAAAGCATAAACCTCCACATTCTTCCGTAGTTTCCGTCCTCGTAAATAAAACTGAAAAAATTAATTGCTTTTTCTAAAAGTGCGATTCTGTATTCCGAAGGATATCTTTCGTCATATAAATAACGGGTTATAGTGTTGTCCAGTAAAAATATCTCTTCTTCTATTGCCTCCTGTATCAATTCTTCTCTTTCGGGATGATTTTCGGGATAACAGTTAAAATACATCTCTCTGCCGTCTCTCATCCTCGGCATTTCTTTTATGATTTTTTCGCAATCTGAGAAGGTAACATCACTGTTTTCATCCCTTGCCAAAAGCTCAAGATAATGAATATAAAATCTTTTTGCGCAAATGCGAATGGAATCTTTGGTGCAGTTGTTTTGAATATTCTGATATAATGCTTCTATCTTTTTCGTGTTTTTGGTTGCATCATCAAAGTTTATCAGATAACCCATATACCTTAACTGCACACGGAAATCATTCGGATATTTATCTTTTAGATGATATATAGATTCTTTTATAAGCCTGTTGTCCGTAAAATTATCATGCTCCTCCAAAAGTCTTTTTATTTCTTTTTCATCTTCGGCTTTATTAACTCCGAGTAATTCTTCAATACTGATTTTAAAAAAGCTGGCGATTTCGGGTAGCATAGTTATATCGGGGTAGCTTTCGCCTCTTTCCCAGTTGCTTACGGTCTGAAAGGTAACGCCTAAAAATTCTGCTAAAGCTTCCTGTGTAAGGCTGTTTTCTCTGCGGAGTCTTTTTATACTTTCGCTTAAATAAATAGTCATTGATTATCACCTCTGATTGATTTCTTTGACCGGTCACCTATATCATAAACCAAAATTATCTGAAAAACAATAAAGCATCCCTTGAATAAAGCTCAAAGGATGCTTGAAAAATTCAAACTGCTTTTACATATTCTCCATCATTATCTTAAACGCCAGCTCCTCTAACTGCTCTATGCTTTCGAGTGTTCCTACCTGCTGACGGTAGGCGGCGGCACCCTTTATGCCCTTAATGTACCAGGCGGCGTGCTTTCTTGCCTCTCTGATGCCCACTCTTTCGCCCTTATATTCGCAGATGCGCTTTATGTGCTTTACCATAACTCTCATTCTCTCGCTGACGGGAGGCTCGGGAAGAATTATTTCGTGTTCTAAATAAGCCGTAATCTGACTGAACACCCAGGGCCTGCCTAAAGCACCTCTGCCCACCATAAGATAGTCGCAGTTTGTCTCCTCTATCATCTGTGCGGCGGAAAGTCCGTCGGTGATGTCACCGTTTGCGATGAGGGGAATATCGATGTTCCTTTTTACCTCTGCTATCATCTTACGGTCTACGGGGGGAGCGTACATCTGCTGTCTCGTTCTGCCGTGAAGAGTGACGGCTGACATACCTGCTCTCTGTGCTCTCTGCGCCATTTCGATGCAGTTTACGCTGTCTGCATCCCAGCCGAGACGGATTTTTACCGTAACGGGAATGTTTACGGCATCCTTTACAGCCTTCATTATTTCTTCGGCAAGCTCGGGATTTTTTAAAAGCGCACTTCCTCCGCCGTTTCCGGCTATTTTCGGTGCGGGACATCCCATATTTATGTCGATTACCTCGGGACAGTATTCGAGACAGCTCACAGCGCTTTCAGCCATAATTTTAGGGTCGCTGCCGAAAATCTGTGCGGCGGCAGGCCTTTCCTTTTCGGATAAGGAGAGGAGCTTTTTGCTTTTTCTGTCGCACATGGTAAGACCCTTACTGCTGACCATTTCGCTGACTACATAGGTGGCACCGTATTCTACACACAGCTCTCTGAATGCCTTGTCTGCCACACCCGCCATAGGTGCTAAAGCGGCAGAGCGTGAGTTTATTTCTATGTTACCTATTTTCATTTATCATCTTCCTTTGCTAAGCTTTCTGTATCATACCATAAAAAAGTAAAAAATGCACTATCTTTTTTGAAAAATCCTTGACAAGATAACCTATTGAATATATAATCATATTTGAACAGATGTTCAAATGATAAAATAAAAAAGGTGATAATAATGAATAAGGAATATCTCATAATAGAAAAGGAAACGGCTGAAAAGCTTACTGAGGGTCAACCCGACGAGGATGTGCTTTTCGATCTGGCAGAGCTTTTTAAAATCTTCGGTGATTCTAACCGAATAAGAATCCTTTATGCTCTTTCGGGTACGGAGCTTTGCGTAAGTGATATAGCGAAAATGCTCGGACTTTCTGCCTCTGCCGTAAGCCATCAGCTTCGCATACTTAAAACCTCTAAGCTCGTACGCTGTCGCAGAGAGGGGAAGATTATTTTCTATATGCTTGACGACGAGCACGTGAGAGATATTATAAATCTCGGACTCGAGCATGTGATTGAATGAGGTGCATAATGAAAACAGATAAGAAAATTTTAGCGGCTTTTTTACTGAATCTCTTTTTCTCGGTCTTCGAATTTATCGGCGGTACGGTGACGGGAAGCGTCGCCATTATTTCTGACTCTCTTCACGATATGGGTGATGCGGCAGGGATTGGTCTTTCGTATTTCTTCGAGAGAAAAAGTAAAAAAGCACCCGATGAAATTTATACCTACGGCTATCTTCGTTATTCTGTTCTGGGCAGTCTTATGATAACGGCAATTCTTCTTGTGGGCTCGGTAGTCGTTATTTATAACGCGGTGCGCCGTCTTATAAATCCCGTTCCCGTAAATTATAGCGGAATGATAGCTTTCGCCCTTGTAGGTACGGCTGTTAATTTGTCTGCCGTTCTGTTTACTAAGGACGGAGACTCTCTTAACCGTAAAGCCGTAAACCTCCACATGCTTGAGGATACACTCGGATGGATAGTGGTTTTAGTCGGTGCGGTGATAATGCGCTTTACGGATCTGAGATTCATTGATCCGCTGATGTCAGTCGGTGTGGCGCTGTTTATTTTTATCAATTCACTTAAAAACCTTAAGGAGAGTCTTTCTGTTTTTCTCGAGAAAGCACCTGACGGAGTTTCATCTGAGAAAATCAGGGAGCATATTCTTTCTGTTGAAGGCGTATCCGATGTACACCATATACATCTGTGGACCATGGACGGATTTACAAACTGTGCAACCATGCATGTGATAACGGATGGCGATTTTTCCGAGGTCAAAACAAAAATCCGTCACGAACTTTCGCATCACGGTATAACTCATTCTGTTATCGAGACGGAAAGGGCAGAAGATATGTGTTCGGAAAGACAATGTACGGTAGCCTGCAGCGGTCAGAAGACAAGTCTTGAGACACATCACTGTCATCACCACCATCATCATTGAATTTTACTTAAAAGTATGCTATACTTATTTCCAACAACTATAAAAGAGGTGTTTTTATGAGACTTCTCGTAATCGACGGTAACAGTATCGTTAACCGTGCCTTTTACGGAATTAAGCTTCTTACTACAAAGGACGGACAGTTTACTAACGGTATTTACGGCTTTATGAATATACTTATCAAGCTTCGGGAGGAGTGTCAGCCCGACAGGGCGGCAATAGCCTTCGACCTTAAAGCGCCTACCTTCCGACATAAAATGTATAGTGAGTACAAGGCAGGCAGAAAGGGTATGCCCGACGAGCTTCGCAGTCAGATGCCTGTTCTTAAGGAGCTTCTTACAGCTCTCGGTTATACTGTGGTAGAAAAGGAAGGCTATGAGGCCGATGATATTTTAGGAACTCTTTCGGCTCAGTGTAAGGGTGATGATTTATGTTTTATTGCTACGGGAGACAGAGACTCTCTTCAGCTCGTCAGCGATAACACCAAGGTTCTTCTTGCCTCTACGAAAATGGGAAAAGCTATAACTACCGTTTATGATAAGGAAAAGCTTATGGAGGAGTACGGTGTAGAGCCGAAGGGTATGATAGAAATCAAAGCTCTTATGGGTGACTCTTCCGATAACATTCCCGGTGTGGCAGGTGTAGGACAGAAGACAGCAGGAGACCTTATACGGAATTACGGAAGCATAGATTATATCTATGAAAATATCGACGGTCTTGAGATAAAAAAGAGTGTTCGCGATAAGCTCATATCCGGTAAGGATATGGCATATCTCAGCCGACAGCTCGGTACTATCTGTCTCGAGGCACCCGTAGACCCGGATATGGACAGCTATATTATCGGCTCAGGCGATATGCAGAAGGCTCTTTCTCTTCTGGTGTCTCTCGAGATGTTCGGTATTATCGAAAAGCTCGGTCTTACGAGAGAAAAGATTCAGGTGCTACCCGAGAAGGAAAAAGAAAAGAAAGCTTACACCGAGGAAAGAGATTTGCCGCTTCTTTTGGGAAAAATTAAAGATGAGGCTTATTTTCTTACGGATTTTGACGAAAACGGTGAAATAGAAAGACTTTATTTCTCCTTCGATAATGAGGCGAAGTATGTATGTAAGGATTGCTTCGATTTTAATGATTTTCTGGCTTCGTTCCTTTCTTCTGAGAGTAAAAAGCATACAAGCGATGTAAAAGCACTTTATAAATATGCTCTTAAAAGGGGCATCGAAGTTAAAAATGCGGTAATGGATACTGCACTTGCAGGATATATTCTTAATCCCTCCGCCTCATCCTATGCTCCCGAGAGGCTTTGCGAGGAGTATTCCTGTCTTTCTGATGCAGAGTGTTCTGACGAAAAGGACAGAGAAAAGGCTGTGGTTGCCGTATCCTTTAAGACACTGTGCGAAAGATTGTCTTCTCTGATTGCTGAAAACGGTCAGACGGAGCTTCTCTGCGAAATAGAGCTTCCTCTTTCTCTGGTTCTTGCCGATATGGAAAACACGGGCTTTCTCGTAGACAGAGGGGGGATCGAGGCTTTCGGTGAAAAGCTTTCTTTTAAGGTGCAGGAGCTCACCGATAAAATATATGAAGAAGCAGGCTTCGAATTCAATATTAATTCGCCTAAACAGCTTGGTGCTGCACTTTTCGAAGAATTAGGCCTTCCCTGTAAGAAAAAGACGAAAAGCGGCTATTCCACCAATGCGGATGTGCTGGAGGAGCTGGCAGGGGAGTATCCCATAGTTGCCGATGTTCTCGAATACAGAACCTTGGCTAAGCTTAAATCAACCTATTGCGACGGACTTCTGAAGGTTATTGACTCTGACGGCAGAATCCGTTCCACTCTTAATCAGACAGAAACGAGAACGGGAAGAATTTCCTCCACCGAGCCTAATTTGCAGAATATTCCCGTGCGCTCGGACCTCGGCAGAGAAATGAGACGCTTTTTCACTGCCGATGAGGGCAGATGTCTCGTGGATGCCGACTATTCTCAGATTGAGCTTCGTGTTCTTGCGCATCTTTCTGATGATGCTACCATGATAGAAGGCTTTAATAACGGCGAGGATATTCACGCTATAACTGCTTCTCAGGTTTTCAATATGCCTCTGTTTATGGTTACGCCTCTTATGAGAAGCCGTGCCAAGGCTGTTAATTTCGGTATTGTGTACGGTATCGGTGCCTTCTCTCTTGCGAAGGATATAGGTGTAACGAGAAAGGAAGCCGATAATTATATCAAGGGTTACCTTCATCATTACAGCAAAGTAAGAGATTATCTCGAAAGAGTAGTGGAAAAAGCCAGAGAGGACGGATATGTCAGCACAGTTTTCCACCGCAGAAGGTATCTTCCCGAGCTTACGGCAAGCAATAAAATGCTTCAGGCATTCGGCGAAAGAGTAGCAAAGAATATGCCCGTACAGGGTACAGCAGCCGATATTATTAAAATCGCTATGGTAAAGGTTTACGGAAGACTGCTCAAAGAAAACCTCGATGCAAAGCTGATTATGCAGGTACACGATGAGCTTATTGTCGAATGTGCCGAAAAGGACAGAGAAGCAGTCGAAATAATTCTCAAGCAGGAGATGGAAAACGCCTGCAAAATGAAGGTTAAGCTTCTGGCGGATGTACATTCGGGAAAAACCTGGTACGACGCTAAGGGATAAAATTAAAAATCAGATAATAATTCAGTCACTCTGAACTCCCGAAAGGGAAATCGGAGTGATTTTTTTTTGCTTTTAGGATGTTTTTTGCTTGGATAAAGCTTTTATTGAGTTAAAAATATTAATAATTTGTAAATTAGGTTCTCTTTTTATCAATCCTCGGACTCACTCCTTTGCGGATGAAAAAACAAAGTGTACAATATTTGGTATAAAGCCTTAAAAACCCTTTATTTACAAGGGATTTATCAATGATATTTTTTGAAAAAAGATAAAAAAATATTAAAAAATCCATTGACTTTCCGACAGGTACATATTATAATAAAGATACGATTTTGGAGCTTTGTCCCATTTTGATGTATATTGTATGGTGATTTGTGGTGATAAGCTCCTTCGACTATAAAAGAAAGGACGGTGCTTGAATAATGTTTATAGGAACCTTTGAACATAATCTGGACGGTAAAAACAGAGTTATACTTCCCGTTAAGTTCCGTAAGGGCCTCGGTGAAGAGTTTATCTGTAAATTTCACGCCTCCAAGTACCCGTCCGTACAGCTTTATAATTGCGATGAATTTGAACGCTCCCGTGAGGAGGCTCTTATGAGAGCCAGAACTCCCATCGAGAAAAGAAACATCCTCGCGCAGTTTCATTTGGGCACCGATACAGCAAGCTGTGACAGTCAGGGAAGAGTAGTATTCAATCAGATGATTACCGAAGCGGCAGAAATCGAAAAGACCTGTATTTTTGTGGGCTTCGGAGATTATATCGAGGTTATGAGTCCCGCCAACTATAAAAAATATCTTGCTTCTGTTACTGCTGCCAATGCAGCTGACGAGCAGGCTCTCGAGGATGAGGCAGAGGTTTACCGTAAGTATCAGTCTGAGGGTAAATTCCTCAATCTCGGTTAAAAGGAGGACGGCATAGTGGAATTTTCACATAAAAGCGTTCTTCTTGATGAAACGGTAGATGCTCTGAGCATAAAGCCTGACGGTATTTATGTAGACTGTACCTGCGGAGGTGCGGGACACAGCAGTGAAATCCTTAAAAGACTTTCGGAAAAGGGCAGGCTTATCGCTATTGACCAGGATCCCGACGCTATAGAAATAATCAAAGAAAGAATCGGCGGTGACAGCCGTGTTACGGTAGTCCACGATAATTTCTCGAATTTAAGAAAAATCCTTGACAGCTTAGAAATAGATAAGGTTGACGGTGTGCTTGCCGATTTGGGTGTTTCCTCTCATCAGCTTGACACAGCAGAAAGAGGCTTTTCCTTCCATAATGAAGCACCTCTCGATATGAGAATGTCTCAGGAGGGTATGAGTGCCGCAGATATTATCGCAACCTATTCTCAAAGAGAGCTGACGAAAATATTCAGAGATTACGGCGAAGAGAAATTCGCCCAAAGAATAGCGGCAAATATAGTCGCTTACAGAGAAAGAGAAGAGATAAAGACGACGACAGCTCTCGCTGAAATAATTAAAGAAGCGATTCCCGCCGCGACGAGAAGAACGGGCGGCCATCCTGCACGAAGAGTTTTTCAGGCTCTTCGCCTCGAGGTAAACGGAGAGCTGCAGAGAATAAGCGACACGGTAGGAGATATGTTTTCATCCCTCAATGTGGGCGGAAGAGTAGCGATAATTACCTTCCATTCCCTCGAGGACAGAATAGTAAAGAAAGCCTTTGCTGCTTTCTGTAAAGGCTGTGAATGTCCGCCGTCCTGTCCTGTCTGTGTATGCGGAAAAACACCGGAGGGTGAGCTTCCCTTTAAAAAGGTCCTTCCGTCAGAAAGAGAAATAGAAGAGAATCAGCGCTCCAGGAGTGCTACATTAAGATGTGTTGAAAGAATCAGAGAGAAAGATTAATCAGTTAATATTCGGGGTGAAGAAAGATGGCAGCAGAAAACGCATACAGGTATGACTACGGCTATAGCAACGCCGCACCCGCACAGCCTGTCGAAAAAGAGCGTAAAAAGCAGAAAACTGCTCAGCAGGTAAACATCAATAAGGTACAGCAATCCGAAGCTGCACAGGGAAAGAAGGCTACACTTCAGCTTATGAAGGCTGCGGCTTTCCTTTGTGTTGTTTTAGCTATGTTTGCTGTGGCGTGTAACAGCTTTATCGAAAAGGATAGGCTAAAAACAGACTCGAGGCTGCCAATGAAAAGCTCGTTATCTGCCAGGCTGAAAATAAAGAGCTGAACGCGAAGCTTACTGCACTTAAAAGTGTGGAGAACATCGATAAATTTGCCGTAGAGAAGTTAGGTCTCGTAAAGGTTACTCCCGAAAATGAAATCTATCTTACCTCGGAAAAGGGTAACAGAGTTGTTTTATCCCGCAGCGGTGAATAATGCAAATAAAAGTAAAATAAGATGAATATTAATTAAAAAGGGGACTGTAAAAGTATGATTTACTATGCAGCCCCTGTTTTGGATATTTATAAAGGAGTGAGTGAGGTTGTATATACAGATTTTCAAGGACAGAGTAAAGAGAAAAACAGACCTGCTTTTTGTCCGCAGAGTCAAAAGCCTGGTTGCTTTGTTTATGGTGTTTTTCTTCTGTGTCAATCTCGGAGCCGTAGGCTACATAATGGTCGTTCACGGAGAAGAGTACCGTGAAGCCGCCGCCAGAAATCAGCTTTACGATGAGACTATAGATGCTGTCAGAGGTACTATCTATGATCGTAATATGACACCTCTCGTAACAAGCACATCTGCATGGATTTTATGCGCAAATCCCGATGAAATAAGAAAAGCCTTCAAAAATTACGATGAAAAATATCTCGAAGAGTTTTATACTTATCTTTCTAAGGGTATAGCCAAGGCGGTATCGTCTAAATCTAAGGATGTAAAAGCACTTATAACCCGCCCCGACAGTAAATATGTCCGCGTTAAGAAGGAGGTTACTCCCACTCAGAAAATCGCGGTTCAGAGCTTCCTTGAAGCAGAATATGTTTTTCAGGTGCCCGTAGAAAGCACGAGCTGGGGAAAAACAGTGACGGAGCTTAAGGAAAGAAAAGTAAGACCGGCTAAATTTTTCTCCTACGAAAATGACAGTAAAAGAGTTTACACTCAGAAAAATTTCGCATCCACTCTTATCGGTGTGGTAAATGCTGACGGTAACGGTGAGACGGGCATCGAGAAGTATTATAACGATGTCCTCAGCGGAGAAAGCGGAAGAATAGTAACTGCCAAGGACTCGAGAGGCAATGTCCTCGAATCGAGCTACGAGACCGTATTCGATGCTACCGACGGTAACGGTGTAGTGCTTACTATTGACGAGAATATACAGTCTTACCTAGAAAATGCACTTGACCAGGCCCTTGAAAGCATCAAGCCTGACGGTGTCTACGGTATAGTAATGGATGTGGATACAGGTGCAGTTTTAGCTATGAGCGATAAGCCTGACTTTGACCTTACACAGCCCGGCAAGCTTATAAAATCAGCAGATAAAACCTTACTTAAGGAGCTGGAAGAGGGCAGTGAGGAGTATAATGCCGAATACAGCCGTCTGCTTTATGACCAGTGGAGCAGCTTCTGTGTAACGGATACCTATGAGCCCGGCTCTACCTTTAAAATTTTTACGGCTGCGGCCGCTTTGGAGGAGGGTACGGCTACCCTTAATTCCACTTATACCTGCCGCAGCTATAACCGAATCGCCGACATCACCTACCGCTGTGCTCAGAACAAGGCTCACGGCACACAGACTCTTACCCAGATGCTGATGAACTCCTGCAACTGCGGCTTTATCCATGTGGGTCAGACTCTCGGTAAGGATAACTACTATAAATATTTCGAAGCCTTCGGCTTTACCGAAAGAACGGGCATAGACACAGGTAACGAGGCATATCCCTATGTACATAAGCAGGAAACTATGTCTAAGGTTGACCTTGCGAGTACCTCCTTCGGTCAGTCGGTCAGAATAAGTCCTTTACAGCTTATTACCGCTACCTGTGCCATAGCCAACGGCGGTAAGCTTATGAAGCCCTATCTCGTAGACAGGATAGTAGACAGCGACGGCAATGTGATTTCAGAAACAGAGCCTACCGTCAGAAGAACGGTAATTTCCGAATCTACCTGTGCTAAGGTGCGTTCGATGATGGAAGCCGTAGTAGAAAGCGGTACGGGTAAAAATGCCTATATCGCAGGCTACCGTGTAGCAGGTAAGACAGCTACAGCAGAAAAGCTTGATGACGGCTCCGACGAAGATATTTATATCGCATCCTTTGTATGCTACGCACCTGCCAATGATCCCGAAATTGCGATTCTCGTTGGTGTCGATAACGCTCCCGGTCCCTACCGTGGCGGCGGTGTTTTAGCTGCTCCCATCGCCAAGGAGGTTATGGAAGCAACTCTTGACTATATGAATGTGGAGCCTCAGTACACTGCCGAGGAGCTCGCATCTGTCAGCAGAGTAACTCCTACTCTTATCGGAAAGACAGTAAGCGCAGCCAAGGTTGCCGCGGCAGCAGAAGGCTTTACTGCCAAGGTTATCGGTAAGGGTGACACGGTAGTTTCCCAGGTTCCCGCTACGGGACAGAGCATACCTAAAAACGGCGTTATCATTCTTTACACAGAAAAGGATTCCAAATCAAAGGAAGTAAAAGTTCCCGATTTTACAGGTCTCACGGCCTCTCAGGTAAACACTCTTGCGACAGAAAACGGTCTCAATGTAATCTTCTCAGGTCCTGCAGAAACGGCAGGTGCGCTTTCCTATAATCAGGATATTGCCAAGGAGACGACCGTAGATGCAGGCTCGAACATTACGGTATACTTCCGACAGGAAAATATAGCAGTCGATTGATACCGTATATCTTTAACGGAGGAACACTATGCTTATTTCCAAATTGCTTTTTCAGTCAGGTATCGAGTATAAAAACGAGGATAAGGATATAAAATATATTACCGACGATTCCCGTAAGGTAAGAGAGGATACGCTCTTCGTCTGCCATGAAAAAGGGGAGGAGTATGTCCGTCAGGCTCTGGAAAAGGGTGCCGTGGCGGTGGTAGCGAAAAAAAACGTATGTGAAAATGCGATTATCGTAGAGGATACCAGAAAGGCTTATTCTCTTTTATGTGCGGCATTTTTC
The DNA here is from genome assembly GCA_017516315.1 of Clostridia bacterium. Lineage (GTDB taxonomy): Bacteria > Bacillota > Clostridia > Oscillospirales > Acutalibacteraceae > UBA6857. The sequence goes on from JAFXDE010000017.1 coordinate 20,593, forward strand.
GGCTTCTGTCATAAAAAGCTCCGTCTTATCGGTGTTACGGGTACTAACGGAAAGACCACCGTTACCACGATGATATATAACATCCTTACCATGGCAGGGCATAAGTGCGCCCTTTTCGGTACTGTCTGCAATAAGCTGTGCGGAGAAAACAGCGAATCGTACCTCACCACTCCCGACAGCTTTTATATGCATAAAAAGTTCAGGGATATGACCGAATGTAATACGGAATACTGCATAATCGAAGCGTCTTCGCAGGGACTTATTCAGCAAAGACTTTACGGTCTTGATTTTGAGGTAGGTGTTTTCCTTAATCTTACGGAGGACCATCTCGATTATCACGGCGATATGGAAAATTATAAGAACGCTAAAAAGCTCCTGTTTTCCTCCAGCCGTCTTTCGGTAATCAATTACGATGACAAGTACAGAGACGACTTTGCCGAGGCGTCAATCGGTGAGGTTAAAACCTATTCTCTCAGAAGTGATGAGGCGGATTTTACCGCCAAAGCAATAAACTTCAGCGAAGGTACTACAGATTATGCAATCGTTTCCGACGGTCTTATTCACCGCATAAAGCTGAAAATACCCGGTGCTTATAATGTGTCCAATTCTATGGCGGCTATTATAACGGCGCTTTCCCTTGGTATTTCTCTCGAGTCCTGTTCTGCTGCGCTTAAAAATTTCTACGGTGTCAGAGGCAGATTCGAGATAGTACCTACAGACAGAGATTTTAAAATAATTATTGACTATGCCCATACTCCCGACAGTCTCAGACAGGTTCTTCTTACTCTCGGTAATTTCCCGAAAAACCGGATTATAACCGTTTTTGGCTGCGGAGGGGACAGAGAAAGAGAAAAGCGCGGCGAAATGGGTAAAATCGCTGCAGATTATTCCGATATGGTTGTCGTGACGAGCGATAATCCGAGAAATGAAGAGCCTATGGATATAATCAGAGACATAGTCGGAGCCGTAAAGGGTACTAAAACGCCTATGTTTATTCACCTGGAAAGAAGAAAGGCTATCGAATTTGCCTTGAAAAATGCTAAAGAGAATGATATAATTCTTCTGGCGGGTAAGGGTCACGAAACCAGCCAGACTGTAAAAGGGGAGGAAATCCCCATGGACGAAAGAAAAATCATCAAGGAACTGTTAGGGTAATTAACCCTGAGATATTTGAAAGGAATGTTTTAAATGACAAGCACTTTATCACTCGTTATATCACTTATTATTTCTTTTGCCGTAACGGCATTATTAGGCTATGTGCTTATTCCCGTGCTTCATAACCTTAAATTCGGTCAGAATATTCTTACGGACATCGGACCTAACTGGCACGCTAAAAAGCAGGGTACACCCACTATGGGCGGTATTATGTTTATTATCGGTACTATCTTTGCTACGGCTGTGACATTCCTTATCTGTAAAATGACGGGTCTTCAGATTTTTGCTGACCTGGACATAATGAGATATCAGCAGTACACGAAGCTTTTCACAGGTATACTTATGGCTGTCTGCTTCGCTCTCGTAGGCTTTGCCGATGACTATATAAAGGTAGTCAAAAAGAGAAACCTGGGTCTTACCGAGATTCAGAAAACTATTCCTCAGGTGCTTATTATTGCCGCTTATCTTGCCGCACTCGTTATCAGCGAAAGCACCTCTATGTATATTCCCTTCTACGGCAAGGTTAACTTCGATTCCGTAGGCGGTATAATTCTTTTCTGTGTTTTCAGCGTATGCGTAATATACGGCGCAATCAATGCTGTTAACTTTACTGACGGCATAGATGGCCTTTGCGGTACTGTTACCATTCCCGTAGGCGTTGCCTTTGCGGTGATTGCACTTATGATGAAGACTACCTCTGTAGGTATCCTCGGTGCGGCTCTTGCGGGCGCCTGTGCAGGCTATGTGGTATGGAACCGTTATCCTGCCAAGGTATTTATGGGTGACACAGGCTCAATGTTCCTCGGCGGTCTTGTGGTAGCTCTCGCTTACTGTGTTGACTGTCCGATTATTCTTCTTCCTATCGGTATCGTTTATGTTATCGAGGCTCTTTCTGATGTTATTCAGATCGGTTCCATAAAAATCCGTAAGAAGAAGGTATTTAAAATGGCTCCTATCCATCATCATTTTGAAATGTCGGGATGGAGCGAAAATAAAATCGTCGCCGTATTCAGCACCGTAAGCCTTGTCGGCTGTATTATCGGTGTAGCAGTTATGTATTTCACGGTATAAAACATATTTGTCGGAATTTATGAGGTAGGAGGGAAAGGTATGAAGAAAAAAGCCCCTAAGGCTAAGAAAATTAAAAAAATCAAAATAACAGGACCTGTCGCTCTTTACAATCAAGTCAGAAGCAAGGTAAGAACAAATTTTATTCAGCAGGGAAGCTTCGATGTGGTCTTTGCCTGCATAGTGCTTTTGCTGTTTACCGTAGGTATTATCGCTATGTATTCGGCGTCCTACGCTTACGCTACCTATAACAGAGGTAACGCTAACGAATTCTTCTTTTCACAGCTTAAAAATGCCGTTATCGGATTCTTCTTTATGGCTGTTTTCAGTAAGATTGACTATAAGGTTTTCAACGGCAGATTTGCCCCCTTTGCTTATATCACTACCGTAGCGGTTCTTATCTATACTCTTATATATAATCTCGGAAGCGAGGCTGAAACCAGCCGTTGGATTTATATCGGAGGCTTTCAGCTTCAGCCCTCGGAATTTGCAAAGTTCACTCTTATAATAGTAATGTCATATATGATATGCGTTATGAAAAACGCCTTAAGAGCGCCGAAAAACAAAATAGGTAAATTCACTCCCGAAAAGGATACTCTTTCCGACTTCGAAAAGAAGCTTTTTTCCTTTGCACGAACACCCTTTTCGGCCTGCGTGCTTCTCGCGATAGTTGCTGTATCCTATTTCGGACTCGTTCTTCTCGAGAAGCATTACTCGGCAGCTATTCTTCTTATGCTTATGGCTATAGCTATGACCTGGCTCAGCGGTACTAAAAAGATTTATTTTGCCGCGGTTTTCGGTATTATAGGCGCTGTGGTCGCACTCGTAATAATCAAGCCGGATATTCTTGACGGCTTCGGCTTTGCGGCAAGCCGAATTATGTGCTGGCTCGATAAGGATAATCCTGCATACATCGAAAACAGAAGACAGACCGTAAACGGCCTTTATGCCATCGGATCGGGCGGACTTTTCGGTGTAGGTCTCGGTAATTCCAAACAGAAGCAGCTCTATATACCCGAGCCTCAGAATGACTTTGTTTTTCCTGTTTTCTGTGAGGAATTCGGATTTATAGGTGCCGCATTTGTAATTATTCTTTTTGCCGCCCTTATCTGCAGAGGCTTTATGATTGCCGCTAAGTGTAAGGACCTTTTCGGTTCTTTGGTGGTAATGGGAATAATGATTCAGGTAGCGCTTCAGGTTATTATAAATCTTTCTGTTGTTACAGATCTTATACCGAACACGGGTATGGCTCTTCCCTTCTTCAGCTACGGAGGTACGGCTTTGTTTGTGCTTCTGATTGAGATGGGAATTGTCCTGTCGGTTTCGAGAAATTCAAAAGTTGAAAAGGAATGATTTAAATGAAAATACTTTTTGCCGCAGGCGGAACAGGCGGACACATTAATCCGGCCCTTGCCGTAGCAGGTGAGATAAGAGAAAGATATCCCGATGCGGAAATACTTTTCGTGGGTGCCAAGGGTAAAATGGAAACAAAGCTTGTACCAAATGCAGGCTTTAATCTTAAAACCATTCGCATAGCAGGCTTTCAGAGAAAGATTTCTGTAGAAAATATAATCAGAAATATTCTTGCCGTTTTTTATCTTCTTACATCCTCTTCTGCCGTAAAGAAGATAATCAAAGGCTTTTCTCCCGATGTGGTGGTAGGCTTCGGCGGCTATGTCAGCGGTCCGGTACTTCGTATGGCGGCTAAAATGGGCATTCCCACCGCTATTCATGAACAGAATGCTTTCCCGGGAGTAACTAATAAAACTCTCGCCAAGGCGGTTGATCGTGTAATGCTTATGGCGGGGGATGCCGAAAAGTATCTTCAGTGTAAAAATCCTCCCGTAGTGACAGGCCTTCCTGTAAGAGGGGAGATGCTTAAGGCTGACAGAGATTTCTCGAGAGCCGAAATGGGCATAAGGGATAATGAAATCCTCGTGCTTTCTATGGGCGGAAGTCTCGGTGCCGCCACCATAAATAAGGCTATGACCAAAATCATCGCTGACCATTATAAGGATAATAACATCCGCTTCCTTCACGCTATGGGACAGTACGGCTTATGGGTACCTGAAAAGCTTAAGGAAATGGGAGTAGACACGGAAAAGGCTCACAATGTGGAAATCCGTGAATACATAAGCGATATGGACAGATGTATGTCTGCGGCCGATGTGGTAATCTGCCGTGCAGGCGCATCGACACTCTCAGAGCTTCAGGCCTTGGGCAAGGCGTCGATTCTTATTCCGTCTCCCAATGTAGCCGAAAATCATCAGTATCATAATGCTATGGCTCTCGTTAACAGAGGTGCGGCTTATGTTATCGAGGAAAAAGACCTTACCGAAGAGAAAATGGATTCACTCTTCTGCTCTCTCATAAATGATAAAGCCAAAAGAGAAGAGATGGAGAAGAATGCCAAGTCGATGGCTATCTGCGATGCTAAAGAGCAAATAGCCGATATAGTGATTTCTCTTATAAAAAAATAAGTTTTCTTTCGTAAAATCACTCTTTTTACTGCTTTTGCATACAATGGGGTGAAAGGTGTGATTTTATGGACAGTTTAATCGTTAATTCAGGCAGAAGGCTTACGGGTGAGACAGCGGTACAGGGCTCAAAGAACAGCTCTCTTCCAATTTTAGCGGCTACTGTTCTGGTAGGCGGTGTCTGTCAGATACATAACTGTCCCGAGCTCACGGATACTAAAGCCGCTATCGCTATTCTGCGGCATCTCGGCTGTAAAGTAAAAACAGGAAATAATACCGTCACCGTTGATTCCTCCACGGTTTCGTGCTATAATATACCCGATTCTCTTATGCGTGAAATGCGCTCGTCTATCGTTTTTTTAGGCTCAATTCTCGGCAGAACGGGAAAGGCGGAGCTGTCTGCGCCCGGAGGCTGTGAAATAGGTCTGAGGCCTATTGATCTTCATCTGAGCTCACTTAAGGTTATGGGATATAAGATAGAAGAGGACTACGGATATATTCGCTGTGAAAAAGCAAAGGATAACAGCTCCTCCGTTATAAGTCTGTCCTTTCCGAGCGTAGGAGCTACCGAAAATATCATTCTTGCCGCTGCTCTTTCCAAGGGAAGAACCATAATTCATAATGCGGCCAGAGAGCCTGAGATTTATGACCTTGTGGCCTTTCTTAATGAGTGCGGATGTAAAATAAGCTTCCGTATGCAGGGAACGGTAATTATCGAGGGTGTAAAGAAGCTTCACGGATGCCGCTACAGTGTAATGGCTGACAGAATAGTGGCTCTTACTTATATGACGGGTGCGGCGATAACAGGCGGAGATATTTCTCTTAACGGGATAAATACAAATCATTTCCGTACTGTTTTGCCCGTTTTCGAAAGTGCAGGGTGCCGTATCGAGGATAGAAAAAGCTTTTTAAGAATACGGGCAGACAAACCCTTGCGCGCTGTCCGTGACATAAGGACTATGCCTTACCCGGGCTTTCCTACCGATGCTCAGGCTCCGATTATGGCGATGCTTACGGTAGCACAGGGTACAAGTGTTATAATAGAAAACATCTTCGAAAGTCGGTTCAAGCATGTAAGCGACCTTGTCAGAATGGGCGCGAAGATAAAAATAGAAGGCAAGATTGCTCTTATAGACGGCGTGAAGGAGCTTTACGGAACTACAGTAACGGCGTCGGATTTGAGAGGGGGAGCCGCTTTGGTGGTGGCAGGTCTTGCGGCTAAGGGCAGTACCGTGATAGGTAATGTCAGTCATATTGACAGAGGCTATGAAAAAATAGAGGAAAGTTTTAAAAATTTAGGTGCAGATATAAAGCGTGTAAAACATTGACTCATTTTTCGGCAACTGTCGGCGGCGGATAAAGCCGCGCATCAGTTGCTTTATTTTTTTGAAAGGAGTGTATTTTATGGCAGACAGCAGAAATCCCTTCGGCGGATATGACGAAAAGAATTCGGGCCGAACAGTGCAGAATGTTACCTCTTCTATGTGGGAGCCGATAAGTGCAGGTCCCTCTCTGCAGAAAGATACTCCTGTCAGAAAAAGACCTGAGCAAACTAAAGGTGCTTCTACCAAAAGCGCGAAGAAGACGGTGCAGAAAAAGCCTCAGGATAAAAAGAGTACAGGGGCCGATGTGACTGCGGACAGAATTTCCGAGGGAGGAAAAAAGGCTCCTAAGCCCTCACAGAAAAAGAAAAGCACTAAAAACACTCCGGATAAAGCCGTAAAGAAAAAGTCTCAGACGAAGGAGAAAAGACCTGTCGGAAGTAAAAGCCGTGAGCCTAAGGGCAGAGATACGAGAAACATCTCCGAGAGAGAAGAGCAGCTGAGACTGCAAAGAGAAAAAAAGAGAGCCCGTGAGCGTGCGAAATCCAGAGAAAAGGCAAAGGAAAAAAGCAGGCAGGGAGTTTCCTATGATGAAATGAGGAAAAAGAAAAGCCGTGCTACCAGACTCAGAGCGAAAATTATTGCCTGTGTGACGGTTGTTGCCGTTGTTGCCGTTGTTGCCTTAGGACTGGGTGTTTACGCCTATCAGAAGGGCGCTCCCGTAGCGGTTATAAATATAAACGGTGAAAGTCCCTATAAAAATGAAAAGATAACCGAAACGGCAGGCATTTATCTCGGCATAAATATGCTCAGCGTAAGAGAAAAATCCGTAAACGAGGCACTTACCAAAGGCCTTCCGTATATTAAGTCGGTTCAGGTGGATTATCAGTTCCCCGACACACTCAATCTCAATATCACTCCCACCGTGGAAAAGCTTCTCATTTCGGGAACAAACGGTTATATCTGTCTCGATAAGGACGGAAAGGTTCTCTCTTTAAAAAAGAAAAAGCTTACTGAGGGAAGATATCTTGTAGAGGGACTCGAGGAACAGACTGCTGTGGCAGGTGAGGCTTTTATACCTTCCGAAAACAATAAAGAGAAATACGAAAAGGCTGTTATGATTGCTTCTGAGCTTGAAAAATCGGGCAAAATCTCCAAGGGCGTTATCAATGTGACTGACCTTAATGATATTACCGTCGAGTACGATTCCAGAATAAATATTTATCTCGGTGATTGCAGCAGACTCGAGGTACAGCTCGAATCTGCGGTGAATGTCATCGAAATGGATGAAGATATAATAAACGGTCAGACAGGCTATATTGAGACACGCTTCGAGGGACAGACTACCTTTAAGCCGGGAAGTATGAAAAAATAACAGATTAATTTCGTAATAAAAAATATGCACTTTGTTATTGTAATTTTTGAAATACTGTGTTATAATGACTTGAATAATAGGTTGATATGTCCTTTTGGGACAAGCGTACAAACTTTAAAATTACCAGATTAAAATATATTTTAGGAGGAAGTAAAATGGGCTTCGTAATGGATAACGAAAACATCGCTTACAACCAGATTAAAGTAGTCGGTGTCGGCGGTGGCGGCGGTAATGCCGTTAACGGAATGGTTGAGTCAGGTATTGTCGGTGTAGAATTCCTTTCTATCAATACGGACAGACAGATTCTTGAAAATTCTAAAGCAACACACAAAATTCAGATCGGTGAAAAGGTTACAGGCTGTATGGGCGCCGGCGGTGACCCTGCAGTAGGCAGAAAGGCTGCCGAAGAAAGCCGCGATGTAATCGCTGATGCTTTACGTTCTACAGATATGGTATTCATTACCGCAGGTATGGGCGGCGGTACAGGTACAGGCGCAGCTCCCGTGGTAGCCGAAATCGCCAGAGAGCTCGGCGCACTTACCGTAGGTATCGTAACCAAGCCCTTCAAATTCGAGGGTAAAAAGAGAATGCAGCAGGCTGAGGACGGCATCAGAGAGCTTGAAAAGCATGTAGACAGCCTTATCGTAATTCCTAACGAAAGACTTAAGCTTCTCGGTGACAAATCTCTTTCAATGAAGGATGCCTTCGGTAAAGCAAACAATGTTTTATGGCAGGGCGTAAAGAGTATTTCAGATACAATCAAGGTTCCCGGTTACATCAACCTTGACTTCGCTGATATCAAAAGTGTAATGAAGGATGCAGGTCTTGCTCACATGGGTATCGGTTCAGGTAAGGGTGCTGACTGTGCTGCCGAAGCTACAAAGCAGGCTATCACCAGTCCTCTTCTCGAAACTGCTATTGACGGTGCAAGCGGTGTTATCATTAATGTTACCTGCTCTTCCGATATGTCTCTCGATATGATCGAGCAGGCAGGTACCCTCATTTCTGAGGCTACACATCCCGATGCAAACATTATCTTCGGTTCTGTATTTGATGAAGATATGGGCGACGAAATGCGTATTACCGTTATCGCTACAGGCTTTGGCATCGAAAAAAAGGATGCTCCCCAGACTGCAGCTGACACACAGCAGGCTGCTCAGACAGTACAGCAGGGTGCAGCTCCCGAATTCATCAGCCAGTCCACAAAGAGCTCAGCAGGCTCTATTTTCACTATGGGTGCGGATGCTGTTGATTTTGCTTCCACTAAATTCGGCCAGGGCTTTGCTTCTATCTTCGATCAGAGCGCTAAGCCTGCAGCAGAGAAGGCTCCCGTATTTGAGGTTCCCGTTCAGGATGTATCCTCTAACGAAAATGCAGCTCCTGCACAGACCTTTGATGTAATTGAAACTCCTCCGAAAAAGACAGGCTCTATCTTTGATGAGCCCGATGAGGATGAGAGCGATGTTCTTCCCGTGTTCAAGGGCAGAAACATCTTCGGTAACAACTGATAATATACGGACAACTGTTTTTAAGGCAGTTGTCCTGTTGCTTTTTTTGAAGAAGCTATAAATAATTTTTAAATTTGCAAAAAATTACTTGACCTTTACGGCAATTTCTGTTAATCTTATAATACCTGTAATAGGTTAAAAAATCAGATTGCCTTCAGGAGGATTACATAAAAATGGACTTAAAAAAGAACAAAATCAATATCTTGATCGTTACTGCACTGATTGTAGTGTGCGGCGGCTCTTTTCTCGGTGTAAGAGCTATGAGTAATAAGATAGACACCGGTACTACTGTGCCTTCTGTCTACGAGATTTCTACTACTGCGCCTACCACTACGGCACCGACGACTACTGCTCCCACTACGACAGTACCGGTTACCGTTGCTCCTACGAGTGCGGATTCCACACTCAGAATAGAGAGCGTTATTACTACCTTCCCGGTTTCATCCTCGGCTACGACCACTACGGCGCCGACTACTACTGCTCCCACTACTACTGAGCCTACTACCACCGAGCCTACCACCGAAAGGACTACGGCTCCCGTTATTGATAACAATAAAACTACTACAAAGAAGAACAACAATAACGGCGGTAATAAAAATAACGGTGGTCTTTTCGATGAAGGTCTCGCCGGCTATCAGTACGATACAAACGGTAATTTCTATTACACAAGCAGCGATCCCTGGCAGAGAGCTCTCGGATATCACGAAATCTTCGACGTAGGTGCAGGTCTTGTTACCATTTATATGGACACTATGCGCTGTAAGTTCGATTATAAGGATCAGAACTGGATGATTCAGTTCTGGAAGGGTCAGTACGGACTTGTTTTCGTAGGTCACGAAATCGGTGTTTACACCAAACCTAAAAACAGACCTAATGATCATTATGATGCCGCAAGCAATGCAGATGCTCTTTATATGGAGCTTACGGGATATCGTGACGGTAAAGAGCTTTACCACAGAGACTACGGTAAATACTGGTGGTGTACAGGCTTTGTGCCGGGTACTCTCGATAATCTTACCGACCGTTCAGAGCTTTCACTTAAGTGCCGTATTACTATGAAGGACTATGATATGCTTCTCGGCTTCTGCGATTCTCTTAAGGCTAACGGTATGGTTCTTGGTGAAGATTATGCAACAGACGGCCTTGATGTGCTTGTAACTTGGTAATAAGATATAAAGTTCATTCTTTTAAAAGATTTTTTGAATTTCGTATTGATTTTTAGTACTATATATTGTATAATACTATAGATGATTTGTATATTGCGGCATTGCCGTTGATATAAATCTATAGAAAGGAAGATTTTACATGAAAAAGATTTTAGGTATTCTCGTAGTAGCCGTACTTTGTGTATGTATGCTTGTTCCCACTGCATCTGCAGCTCTCTCTGATATTGAGCTTGAAGAAATTGCAGGCGGCGTAGGCATTGAGGATTTAGAAGAAATGGAAGCTGCTCTTGACAAGTACTTAGCAGGCGGTTCGGAAAGCTCTGACACCACTACTAATACATCAGTCAGCACAGAGCTTCTTGACCTTAGCTGGCTTACAAGCATTCTCAGCACGGATACATCAGCTTTCACTGATATGCTTAGCGGTTTTGATGCATCAAACCTCGAATCTCTCCTCGCTGTGGTTTCAGAGTCAATGTCAGGCGCAGGTATTGACCTTGCAAGTTTTGACCTCAGTGCACTCGGAAGCTTCGACATTACAAGCGTACTCAGCAATACAGCAGTTCTTTCCGGCGGCGAAACACAGGATCTTGCAGCTACTGTAACCAATCTTACAGCAGGTCTTGCTGAAACTCTTAAGAGTGGTCTTACAGCACTCGGTCTTGATACTGAAACAATCGAAGGCATTCTTGATAACGAAATCGTTAACTTCTTTGCTAATATGTACATCGGCTTCATCGGTGAGGTTGAAGAAGAAACCACAGCAGAAGAAACCACCAAAGAAACCACTACAAAGAAGCCTGCAGTTGTTACTACCGAAACTCCTAAGACAGGCGATACCTCCGCAGTTGTAGTTGCTATGGCAACACTTGCAATCGCATCTGCTGCAGCAGTTGTATGTCTTAAGAAAAAGGAAGACTGATTCAATTCTAACTTTTTTATAAAAAAGCTATAATTAAACACTCCTCTTAATCGGGGAGTGTTTTTTCTATAATTTAAGCCGCAGTTTTCTGCGGCTCAGTGTATTCAGTTGACGACATTTCTCGGAGTACCCTTTAGGAATGCTTTTATATTTCCCTCGAATATATTCATAAGCCTACTTCTCGCTTCTAAGCTTGCCCAGGCAATATGAGGAGTGATTAAGCACCTTTCACATTTAAGAAGAGGATTGTTTTTATCAGCGGGCTCCTGTGAAAGCACATCCAGACCTGCACCTGCGATGATATCTTTATTAAGTGCTTCTGCGAGATCCTTTTCTATTATTACGGGGCCTCTTGAGGTATTGATGAGGAAGGCGGTTTTTTTCATTTTTTTGAGGAATTCTTTATCTACCATTCCTGCTGTTTCCTCTGTGAGAGGGCAGTGGAGAGTAATAAAATCGCTCTCTCGGATAACTCTTTCCTTATCGGTAAATTCTACCTGTCCGAAGCCGTCATAGCTTCTTGTATTGGGAGAATAAGCTATAACCTTCATTCCGAAGGCATTTGCGATGTTAGCTACGGCTGAGCCGATTTTACCGAAGCCGATAATGCCGAAGGTTTTATTTCTCAGCTCCGTAAGAGGTGTTTTCCAATAGCAGAAATGCTCACAGCTGCACCATTCTCCCTTTTTGACACTTTCATTGTGAATTGCTACGCTGTTAGTCATTTCCAGAATAAAAGCAAAAACGAGCTGTGCCACGCCGTCGGTGCTGTAGGCGGGAATGTTTGAGACAGGGATATTTCTCTCCCGGGCCGCTTTTATATCCACTACATTATAACCCGTAGAAAGAGTGGCGATGAATTTAAGAGAGGGGAGTGCTTCTACGGTTTCCCTGCTAATAATAGTCTTATTTGTTACGACGATATCCGCATCAGAGCATCTTTCGAGAACCTTGTCCTGAGGCGTAAAATCATATACGGTATAGTCATCTACGGTGTCCTTAAGCCAGTCCCAGGAAAGGTCACCGGGATTTTCTGTGTATCCGTCTAAAATTACGAGCTTCATAACATTCTCCTTTAAAGTTTATTAGTCCTGATAATTATATCATATTTGTATTTAAAAGTACATAGTTTATTTTTGTGACAGTAAAAAATATGTATTTTGTTTTAAAATTCAAAAAAAGGGTTGACCTTGAAGAGTATATAATATAAAATGAAAATGTATAATAATGTAAAATAGAGTTTTTCTGTCCCGTTATCACCAATTTTCAGAATGAGGTGGATTAATTGAAAAAAGAAAAGAGCATTCGCTACATACTGAATGTCTCGGCTTTCTTCTGTTTTGTATTTGCTCTTGCTCTGGCTATACTTCTGAGGCTTTTCAAGGAAGAGCATTTTCTCGAATGGTACAGCAAGTATACGGATACTCTTTTGTCCTATGAGATATGGATGCAGGCTTACGGTGCCTCGGCAGTTTCCGTGCTTTTTATTCTTTTGAACTATACAGTAAAAGCCGTTATACCCTGGTTCCCGATTTCCTGTATATGCGTTATATCGGGAGCTCTCTTCAGTTGGTATTATGCTATTATAATAAATATTGCAGGACTTATAATTCTCTTTTCCGTTAAATTTTTTTGGGGAAGAAAGTTCGGCGGAGGAAACGCTGAGAAGATACTGCGTAAATATGACACGGTTTATAATTTTATTGATAAAAGCAAGACAGGCTCTCCTCTTGTGCTTTTTATACTGAGACTTATGCCCAGTGTCCCCGTGAATTCCGTAAGCGGTCTTTACGGCGCTACGGATATCTCCTATAATAAATTCTTATGGGTTTCGGTAGGAGGCTTTGCCTACAAGCTTTTCTCTTACACCGTAATCGGCAGAAATGTCTTTGACCCTGCATCTGCCAGCTTTATAGTTCCCTTTATGATGCTTTCTGTTTTTTCGGGAATGGCTTTACTTGTAATCAGCGGAGTACTCAGTATTACTCCTTTAAAAAACAAATAATCAAAGGAAGGTTGATTAAAATGATAAATTCGAAGGAAATGGAAAAATTACTTAAAGAGCAGAGTCTTGACGAAAACTTTGCTGTAGTTTATGAAAAAGAAGCCTACGGTGTGCAGTATGCGAGATTTTTGGAGGTTCTCGCTGCATTCCGTGAACTTTTCGATAAAGACGCAAGCAGAGAGGTTGCTCTTTTCTCTGCACCCGGCAGAAGTGAAATAGGCGGTAATCATACTGACCATAATCACGGTCTTGTTCTCGCTGCCGGTATCAGCCTTGATGCTATCGCCGTAGCCTCTAAAAATGACGAGGGCATCATCCGCATAAAGTCAGCAGGCTATCCTCTCGACGAGGTTTCCTGCTCCGAGCTCGAGGTAAAGGAATCCGAAATGGGTAAGAGCCAGTCTATCATCAGAGGTATTGCTTCACGCTTCGCACAGCTCGGCTATAAGGTAGGCGGCTTTGATGCCACCACAGCTTCGCAGGTGCTTTCAGGCTCAGGTCTTTCTTCCTCTGCGGCCTTTGAGGTTCTCGTATGCACCATGCTTAACCATCTTTATAATGACGGCAAGATTGACCCTGTTGAAATCGCCAAAATTTCTCAGTACAGCGAAAATGTGTACTTCGGTAAGCCTTGCGGCCTTCTTGACCAGATGGCTTGCTCGGTAGGCGGCTTCGTATCCATCGACTTTGAGGATACAGATAAGCCTGTAATCAAAAAGATTGACTTTGACTTCGCTTCATCGGGACACAGCCTCTGCATAGTAGACACCAAAGGCAGTCATTCTGACCTTACTGATGAATATGCAGCAGTAAGACTCGAAATGGAAAGTGTAGCTGAATATTTCGGGAAAAAGGTTCTTCGCGAATGTGAAAAGAAGGATGTCATCGCCAATGCAGGTGATATAAGTAAAAAACTCAGCGAGAGAGCAGTTATCAGAGCGCTTCATTTCTACGGTGAAAACGAAAAGGTTGTTCTCCAGGCTGAGGCTCTTGGCAGAAACGATTTCGAAGCCTTTAAGGAGCTTATAATCGCCAGCGGCAGATCCTCTTATATGTATAATCAGAATGTTTACACCTGCAAAGCTCCTAAAAATCAGCCTCTTTCTCTTGCCTTAGCCATAAGTGAGCAGATTCTCTCAGGCAAGGGTGCATGGAGAGTACACGGAGGCGGCTTCGCAGGCACCATTCAGGCTTTCGTTCCCAATGAGCTTATCGGTGAATACACAGATGCTATGAAGTCTGTTTTCGGTGACGATTCCTGCTATGTTCTTTCTATCAGACCCTACGGCGGTGTAGCTTTAGCTTAAATACATACAGTGTAACAAATAAAAAATACGGGCAAAAATTAATAAACAAGGAGTATGAAAATGAAAAAATTATACCGTTTCATTTTGTGTGCATTAATGTGCGCAACTGTAATTTTTACCTGTTCAGCAGTTATTTCGGCGGCACCCAAGATTGCCAAGGTCAAAAGCGTAAAGGTTTCTTCCGTCGCCGCAGACAAGATTACTCTTAAATGGAAAAAGGTTTCAGGCGTTACGGGCTACCGTATTTACAGATACAGCAGTAAAAAGGATAAATACGTTTATATCGGAAAAACTAAAAAGCTTTCTTATACCGACGATTCTCTTACTGCAGGTAAAACCTATAAATATAAGGTTCGTGCCTATAAAACGAAGAATAAGAAGAATACCTACGGTGCTTATTCTTCCGTGGTAAAAGGTACTACTAATCCTAAAAAGGTTAAGGGCCTTAAAGCTACTTATGTAGGCACTTCTAACGTAAAGCTCAGCTGGAATAAATCAACGGGTGCTACAGGCTATGAAGTTTTTATGTATGATTTCGATAAGGATGTCTATGTTTCTGTCGGTACAGTTTCTAAAACAAGCTGTGCGCTTAAAAAGCTTAAGCAGAACACGCGCTACAGAGTAAGAGTGGTTGCCTTCCATAAAAAGAACGGTAAGACTTACGGAGTAAGATCTTCAGCTCTTAATTTCAGAACTGTTATCCCCGAAGTAAATTCGATTCGTCTTTCCGATGTTACGGAAAGCTCCTATAATGTAAAATGGAACTCTGTTAAGGGAGCTGACGGTTATTATGTATACCGTTACGACAGTAATACAGGTGAGTGGAAGAATGTTACCAAAACCTCATCTACGGTTTATTCCGTAAAAAATCGTAAGCCCGGAACCTCTTATCTTTACAGAGTAAGGGCTTATGTAAAGAACGGTTCTTCCTATAATTACGGCGGCTATTCTGCTCAGCTGAAAGCCTGCACTCTTCCTAAGGCTCCTACCGAGCTTTCCGCCGCTACGGATAATAAAGTAATAGCACTTAACTGGAAAGGCAACGGCAAGGGAACGGGATACGAGGTGGACCGTTTCAATAACGAAAAAAACACATGGGAAAATATAGCCAGAACAACAGTAGAAACCTATACGGATTCATCTCTTACAAAAGCAGGTACATATACCTATAGAGTAAGAGCTTATGTGGAAGGAGAGAAAATCTTTACAACCACATATACAGCTTCGGTAAGCATTGTATTCGAGAGCACTTATGTGCGTCCCGATCCGTACGGTGACAGTGTTATGTCTGCAGCCGGTGTCCTCGGCTTTCTTTACGATCCGGCTGAAATGTGCTTCTATACTTCCTCTGATCCGTGGCAAAGAAAGATAGGCTACACAGAGATTTTCGATATTTTAGCTCCGGGTATTGCTATCAGTTATGATACGGCTAGAATTAAGTTCGATTACGGCGATAAGGACTGGATGATTCAGCTTTGGAAGGGTCAGTACGGCTTCCTTTTCTATGGCGCTGAAATAGGCGTTTACACAAAGCCTAAGGACAGAGATATTGACCACTATGACTGTGCTTCTGATGATGAAAAGCTTATGATGTCAATGGATTTTTATAACAGCGGGGTTAAAAAGTTTACCAGACCCTATGGTTCTTATTGGTGGTGCACAGGCTTTACGCCCGGTAATGTTTTAGGCTCATTCCATAATCTTCGCGTAGATGCCAGAATTACCGTGAAGGATTATACTATGCTTTCGGCGGTGAAAAATGCTCTCGACAGCGAAGAGGTTATCAGCGAGGGTGTAATTTACTCCACGAACGGACTTAATATTTACCTTTCTTATCAGTAAAAGCTTTTCGGTGCAGGTTTTACCTGCACCGATTTTTTGCGAAAACAAAAATTTTCCATAAATTTTAATTAAGTGTTAATTAAATGTTGATTTTTTCGGCTTTGTATGCTAAAATGCTTATTAAGTATTTTTGGGAGGCATTGTTATGAAACAGAGCTTAGTTAAAAAAATTGCACTTCTTATGTGTGCAGTAATGTTGTTCTGCGCCTTACCTTTAAGCGTAAGTGCTAAAGCAGGCAATGTAAATAATAATGGAGTTGCTTATTTAAGCACAGATTCCGAAGCACAGGAGCCGGAAAAATCCGAGGGCGGCGTTTTTTCTGTTATAAAGGAGATTCTTGCTACGGTAAAGCAGGTTGTAAGCGCACTTGTTGCTTATTTTGCTGCCGATGACGAGGATGACAGAACTCTTAGTGAAAGCGGTGTAATCGGTTATCTTTACGATCCCGATGAAAAGTGCTTCTATACGGCATCTGACCCCTGGCAGAGAACTGTAGGCTATAATCAGATTTTTGATGTAGTTTCACCGACTGTTTTTATTGATTTCGATACTGTAAGATTCAAATTCGACTATGCCGAAAAGAACTGGGTAATTCAGGTGTGGAAGGGTCAGTACGGACTTCTTTTCTACGGTGCTGAAATCGGTATTTACAATAAACCGGCGAACCGTGTAGTTCAGCATTATGATTCTGTAAGTGATGATGAGCGTCTTCAGATGTCTATGGATTTCTATGAGTATAAGAAAGGCATTATCGGAAGAGCAAAGTGGAAAAAGCAGTTCTCCAGACCTTACGATTATTACTGGTGGTGCACAGGCTTTATCCCCGGCAACAGAATGGATGAATTCGAAAAGCTCCGTGTTGACGCACGAATAACAGCTGTTGACTATGATATGCTTTCAGCTCTCGTTACTGCGATTGAAAAGGAAGGCATCGTATGTCAGGTAAAGGGTCTTGATGTAAGATTTACATATCATTAATCAGAGATTAAAAGCAAGGAAAAACAAAGCTTTTTCCTTGCTTTTTTCTTGTCTTCTATTGATTTTTAATTTTATAACTGATATAATATTTTATCAATGCGTTAAAATGTAAACCTTATGGAGGTAAAGATATATGAAAAGAACAGAAATCGCAAAGCTTTATGAGAATGCTGCGGCTTACACCGAGGGAACCGTCAAGGTCTGCGGCTGGATAAGAACCAACCGCGATTCTAAGGTTTTAGGCTTTATGGAGATAAATGACGGCAGCTGCTTTAAGGGTGTACAGATCGTTTTCGAAAAGGAAAAAATCGATAATTTCGCTGAGGTTGCCAAATATAATGTAGGTGCCGCAGTAATCGTAGAGGGAAATCTTATTCTTACTCCCGAGGCTAAGCAGCCCTTTGAAATCAATGCTGCAAAGGTTGAGCTTGAGGGTGCATCGGCTCCCGAGTATCCTCTTCAGAAAAAGAGACATTCTCTCGAGTATCTCCGTACTATCGCACATCTCCGTCCCCGTACAAACATTTATTCCGCTTCCTTCAGAGTACGTTCCGTAGCTGCACAGGCCATTCACCGCTTCTTTGAGAGCGAGGGCTTCATCTACGCACATACACCCCTTATTTCCTGCAGTGACTGTGAGGGTGCCGGTGAGATGTTCCGCGTGACCACACTCGATATGGAAAATCCTCCTAAGACCGAGGACGGTGACATCGATTACAGTCAGGACTTTTTCGGCAAGTGTGCTTTCCTTACCGTTTCAGGTCAGCTTCAGGGTGAGATTATGGCTCAGGCATTCGGCAAGATTTACACCTTCGGTCCTACCTTCCGAGCAGAGAAAAGCTATACTCAGCGTCACGCTGCCGAATTCTGGATGATTGAGCCCGAAATTGCGTTTGCAGACCTTTGCGACGATATGGATCTTGCCGAAAGAATGATAAAGTTTGTTATCAATTATGTTATGGAAAACTGCAAGCAGGATATTGAATTCCTTAACCAGTTTGTTGATAAGGGACTTATAGAAAGACTTACTGCTGTAGCTTCCTCAGATTTTGCCAGAGTATCCTACACCGATGCAGTAAAAATGCTCGAGGAGCATAATGACGAATTCGAGTTCAAGGCATATTGGGGCTGCGATCTTCAGACAGAGCACGAAAGATATCTTACAGAAAAGATTTTCAAAAAGCCTGTTTTCGTTACCGATTATCCTAAGGAAATCAAGGCCTTTTATATGAGACTGAACGATGACGGTAAGACTGTAGCGGCCTGTGACCTTCTCGTTATGGGTATCGGTGAAATCGTAGGCGGCAGCCAGAGAGAAGAAAGATACGATGTACTCACAAAAAGAATCAGAGAGCTCGGACTCAAGGAGGAGGACTACTGGTGGTATCTTGATCTTCGTAAGTACGGCGGAACTAAGCACGCCGGCTTCGGACTCGGCTTTGAAAGACTTGTAATGTATCTTACCGGTATTTCAAACATAAGAGACGTTCTTCCCTTCCCCAGAACTACAGGTTCAGCAGATTTTTAATCATTATTGACTATTATTGATAAAGGGTGATATTTCATGGCAGATCTCAGAACATATTCAAAAGAAAAACTTCTTGACCTTAAAAATGCTCTTCAGGAAGAGTATGATGACTTTAAGGCACAGGGTCTTAAGCTTGATATGTCCCGCGGTAAGCCCGGCTCAGATCAGCTTGCTGTTTCAAACGGACTTCTCGATGCTATTACCTCGAGAGACTGGGAGGACGATGCAAGTAACCACAGTCTTGAGTACAGAAATTACGGTCTTCTTACGGGTATTATTGAGTGTAAGGAAATTTTTGCAAAGCTTCTCAAGGTTCCCACCTCAAATGTTATCGTATGCGGTAACTCGAGTCTTAATATGATGTTCGACTACATTACACAGTGTATGCTTACAGGCTCAGGTGCAGAGCCCTGGAAGGATCAGGGAGAAATCAAATTCCTTTGCCCCTGTCCCGGCTATGACAGACATTTCGCCATAGCTCAGTATTACGGAATAAAGCTTATACCTGTCGATATGACAGAGACAGGTCCTGATATGGATGCTGTAGAAGAGCTTATCAAGGACGAAAAGGTAAAGGGTATGTTCTGCGTTCCCAAATACTCTAATCCTACCGGTGTTACATACACAAGCGAAACCGTAGACAGAATCGCAGCGATGACACCTGCTGCCAAGGATTTCAGAATTATCTGGGATAATGCTTACATTATTCATGATCTTACCGACGAGACAGAAAAGCTCGATAATATCTTTGATGTGCTTAAAAAGTACGGTCATGAGGATATGGTTATCGAGTTTACCTCTACTTCGAAAATTTCATTCCCCGGTTCAGGTGTTGCTGTTCTCGCAGCCTCTGACAGAAACATTCAGATGATTATCGATCGTATGAGTATTCAGACCATCGGCTACGATAAGCTTAATCAGTTCAGACATGTAAAGTTCTACAGAGATGTCAAGGGTATCAAAAGCCACATGAAGCTTCATAAGAACATCCTTGCTCCTAAATTCAAGGCTGTTATCAATGAGTTCGAAACACAGCTCGGTAAATACAATGTAGCTACCTGGACCAAGCCCAAGGGAGGTTATTTCATCTCACTCGATGTTATGGAGGGTACGGCAAAAAGAGTTTATCAGCTTTGTAAAGAGGGCGGTGTAACCCTTACTACGGTAGGCGCTACTTTCCCGTATGGCTATGACCCCAAGGACAGAAACATCCGTATCGCACCTTCTTATCCTCCCGTTGACGAGCTTATGACCGCCACAAAGCTTCTTTGTATCTGTGTCAAGCTCGCAGCCTGTGAAAAGCTTCTTGCTGAGTAAGAAAAATTTTGTCCGAATTTGTTAATTTTAAATTTAACTTTACTATATCTATTGACTTTTTAAGGTTTAGGTGGTAGTATTAGTATATACAATTATGTAGTAGTATAATTATCAGGAGGAATTTCTATGAATAATTACCTTAAAAAGCTTCTCAGTATGCTGATGGTTCTTAGCGTAGTGTTCGCACTGTTTATCCCTGCATTTGCAGCTGATGATGGTGTAAACGAAATCGTAATGGATAAGGCATACTCTGACAGCATCTCTGCTGATAACAGAGAAGACAGCTTCAAATTTACAACAACCGAATACGGCAGAGTCCGTTTTTACTTCACCACTTCAATGAGACCCTTTACTATTGTTATATGCAATGCAAAAGGTGAGGAAGTTAAGAAGTTCGTTACCACACGTTCCACATCAGGCGATGTTGTTTACAGCCATACTCTTGATGCAGGTACATATTTTCTTAAGGTAAACGGTAAGGGTACTACAGGTCTTATCGATATGTCTACAGGCTCTTATGAGTTCAGAATGACCTTTACAGCTGAAACAAAGGGTCAGACCGAAACTGATGCCGATAAGAACAATGACCTTAAGTACGCTAAGGAAATCAAGGCTGATTCTACAACTTCAGGTAAGATTCTTAACGACGATGAGAACGATTTCTATAAGTTCATAATCAATACTTCAGGTTCAGTTGCTCTTAAGTTCACTTCAAAGATGCAGTACTACAGCATCTATCTTCTTAATGCAAACGGCGATTCTATCTGGTCAAGCGAAAGCAACCAGTGGGATGCTTCCAAAAAGCAGAGAGTAGATACCTATAAGTTCGAGCTTTCAGCAGGCACCTACTACATCAAGGTTAACGGTATCGGTTCTACAGGTACATTAATCAAGATTCCCGTAAAGACAAAGGGTAACTATTCATTCAATCTTGACTATAAATCATCAGGTCAGACATCTGCCGAACCCAACAATTCAATCGTTAATCCCAATAAGATTGCTCTCGATAAGAAAATTGTCGGTCATCTTTCTATGACAGACGGTAAGGATTTCTACGAAATCAATGTCTCAAAGAAGAGCGATGTTATGATCGGCTTTGTTTCCTATATGCCTTCATATAATATCCGCGTTCTTGACGCTGATAATAAGGAAGTATGGAGCAGCAAAAACAACGCTTTAGCTGAAAAGGCTACAAGCCGTAAGGATGTTCACGAGTTTTCACTTGCAGCCGGCAAATACTTCATCGTAATTGACGGTGGCATGGGTAAGTATGATTTCCTTATTTCAAACGAAGTAAGTGTATCCAAGGTTAAGACTGTAAACTATGAAAGAACTGTTACCACTCTCAGACTCTATTGGTCTAAGGTTTCAGGTGCTGACGGTTACGAAGTATTCAAGTATGACGAAGCTAAGAAGGAATTCGTAAAGATTGGCTCTACTACCTCTAAGAGATCTCTCAAGCTTAAGAAGCTTAAGGGCGGCACAACCTACGAATTCAAGGTAAGAGCATATAAGAAGCTTAACGGCTGCATCGTATACGGCGACTTCAGCGAAGAAAGAACAGCTACTACTACACCCGCAAAAGCTACTATCAGCAGCGTAAAGGCAGGAGTTAAGAGTGCAACTGTTAACTGGAAGACAGTAAACGGTGCTACAGGCTACCGTGTATTCTACACAACCGATAAGGATTTTGACTATGTAAGCAAGAAGGTAGTTAAGGACGGTAAGGCTACTTCCAAAACTATCAAAAAGCTTAAGAGTGGCAAAAAGTACTACTTCAAGGTCAGAGCTTATAAGACCTTCAAGGGTAAGAACATTTACGGCGCACTCAGTAAGGTTAAGTCAGTAAAGGTTAAATAATTGATTCAACTTTTCAGCAGGCATTTCACACTGATGTGAAATGCCTGTTTTTATCTTAAAAACTTATTTTCTGCTATTGACTTATTATTCCGTTTGTGTTAAAATTTACAGGATATTTGTTTACGGCTGTGACCGAAAGGAGTAACACAGGGAAGCTTTCAGAGAGAAGACGGCTGGTGAAAGTCTTTAGCCGAAATGTGCGAAGGTAGTTCGGTAGCTTCGGGAAGAAAGGCTCGCCGAGTAGACCCCGACGTAGTTCTGCGTTAAGGATTTTGAGTGCGATGCTTCGGCATCGAATTCAGGTGGTACCACGGTATTTTCTCCGTCCTGATTTTTTCGGGTCGGAGTTTTTTATTTAATAAAATATATTCTTTAAATACAGGAGATGAAAGAAATGGCAAAGGAACTTGCTAAACAGTATGATCCTAAGGATGTTGAAGACAGAATTTATGCTTCATGGCTTGAAGGAAAATACTTTCACGCTAAGGTTGACGAAACTAAGAAACCTTACACTATCGTAATTCCCCCTCCAAACATTACGGGACAGCTCCACATGGGACATGCTCTCGATAACACTCTTCAGGATATTCTTATCCGTTTCAGAAGAATGCAGGGCTTTGATACTCTCTGGCTTCCCGGTACTGACCATGCCTCTATTGCTACAGAAGCTAAAATAGTAGAAGCTATGAAGGCCGAGGGTATTACTAAGGAAGACATCGGCAGAGAGGGCTTCCTCGAAAGAGCCTGGGATTGGAAGGCTCAGTACGGCGGCAGAATTATCGAACAGCTTAAGAAAATGGGCTCCTCCTGCGACTGGGACAGAGAGCGCTTCACTCTCGACGAGGGCTGCTCAAAGGCTGTTAAAGAGGTTTTCGTAAACCTCTACGAAAAGGGACTCATTTACCGCGGTGAAAGAATTATCAACTGGTGTACTCACTGTAAAACCTCTATCTCCGATGCTGAGGTTGAATATGAGGAGCAGGACGGTAATTTCTGGCACTTCCGTTATCCCTTAAAGGATGGCGACGGTTATATTGAGGTAGCTACTACCCGTCCCGAAACTATTCCCGGTGATACAGCTATTGCCGTTCATCCTGATGACGAAAGATATACTCATCTCATCGGAAAGACAGTTATTATGCCTGTTATCGGCAGAGAGATTCCTATTGTAGCTGACTCCTATGCTAAAATGGACAAGGGTACCGGTGCTGTTAAAATTACACCTGCTCACGACCCCAATGACTTCGAGGTAGGTATTCGCTGTAATCTTCCCGTTCTCAATGTAATGACCGATGACGGCTTTATGAATGAGAACGCCGGTAAGTATGCTGGTATGAACCTTATGGAATGCCGTAAGGCTATTATAGCTGATCTTGACGCTGCAGGCGCACTCGTAAAAATCGAGCCCACTAAGCACGAGGTTGGTACCTGCTACCGCTGTCATACCTCTGTTGAGCCCCGTGTTTCAAAGCAGTGGTTTGTTAAGATGGAGCCTCTCGCAAAGCCTGCCATCAAGGTAGTCCGTGACGGTAAGGTTAAGTTTATTCCCGAGCGCTTTGACAAGATTTACTTTAACTGGATGGAAAACATCCGCGACTGGTGTATTTCCCGTCAGCTCTGGTGGGGTCACAGAATTCCTGCCTGGTACTGTGCTGAATGCGGTGAAATCACCGTTTCCAAGGAAACTCCCGATAAGTGCTGTAAGTGCGGCAGCTCGAACATTACTCAGGACCCCGACACTCTTGACACCTGGTTCTCCTCAGCTCTCTGGCCCTTCTCTACCTTAGGTTGGCCCGAAAAGACTCCCGAGCTTATGCACTATTATCCTACAAGCACTCTCGTTACAGGCTATGACATTATTTTCTTCTGGGTTGCAAGAATGATTTTTTCAGCCTGTGAGCAGATGAATGAGGTACCCTTTGACACAGTATTCATTCACGGTATTGTCCGTGACGAGCTGGGCAGAAAGATGAGTAAGTCTCTCGGTAACGGTATCGATCCGCTTCTCGTTATCGATAAGTACGGTGCTGATGCTCTCCGCTTCACTCTCGCTACAGGTAACAGCCCCGGAAACGATATGCGTTATTCCGATAAGAAGGTCGAGGCACCCGTAACTTCGCTAACAAGATTTGGAATGCTGCCCGTTTCATCCTTATGAATCTTACAGAGGACGAAAAGGCACCTCACATTCCCGCTGACCTTGCCCTCGAGGATAAATGGATTCTTTCGCAGTTCAATAATCTCGCCAAAGAGGTTACAGATAATCTTGATAAATTCGAGCTTGGTATCGCTGTACAGAAGCTTTATGATTTCATCTGGGATCTGTTCTGTGACTGGTACATTGAGCTCGCCAAAATCAGACTTCAGAAGGGCGGCGCAGAGGCAGAGACATCCCGTGCAGTTCTCGTTTATGTAATGAGCGAAACTCTTAAGCTTCTCCATCCCTTTATGCCCTTCATCACCGAAGAAATCTGGCAGACCCTTCCCCACGACGGCGAAACCATTATGCTTTCCGCTTGGCCCACCTTCAGTGAGGAATTAGTCTTCACCGAGGACGAAGAGAAAATGGGTATTATTATGGATGCTATCAGAGCAGTCCGTAACAGACGCTCAGAAATGAATGTACCTCCCTCAAGAAAGGCTCACGTTTACATCGCTACAGATAAAAAGGACATCTTCGACCTTGCTGTGGTATTTATGCAGAGGCTTGCTTCCGCATCTGATGTTACCGTTGGTGACAGCTTCTCCATCGACGGCAGCGTAAGCATCGTTACTGCCGATGCGAAGATTTACATTCCTATGGGTGACCTTGTTGACTTCGAGGCTGAGAGAAAGCGCCTTATGAAGGAAAAGGAAGCAGCCGAAAAGAAGCTCGCACAGATTAACGGCAAGCTTAATAATCCCGGCTTCCTTGCCAAGGCTCCTCAGAATGTTATCGACGGACAGAAGGCAGACGCTGAAAAGCTCACTGAAAAAATTAAGATGATTGACGAAAGTCTCGCATCATTAGGTTAATTATTAAACCCGGACAGAGTGCTTCTTTGTTCGGGTTGTAATCTTTTTTAATAACATTTTATTTACATTTTAACTTACGGGTGCTATACTGAAATCAAAGGAGGAGATAAATATGAAGAAGTACATAAAAGAAATTATTATATATATCTTTCAGTTATTTATGTTTTACATCTTTCCCTTCTTTGGCGGCCCCACGGACGGTATGGGAATAGTGTTCATTTTAATTTTCGCTACCTTTACACTTTCTTTGATATTGGGTGCCTTTTCCGATAATAAGATAAAATACCTGTACCCTGCGGTGATTTCTGTCATTTTTATTCCCACGGTTATGCTTCATTATAACGGTAGCGCTATGGTACACGCTCTGTGGTATTTAGTCATTTCAGCTCTTGGTATGGGTGTAGGCTCACTCATTAACTTAGCAGTAAAGAAAATAAAGAGGACATAAAATGAATTTACGCCTTGCTACTGAAAAAGATCTGCCTGAAATCAATCGTCTTTTCTATGCTATCACGAAAAAACTTGACAGGGACGGCATCCGTATATGGGATGAAATCTATCCTGCTTGTGCCTTTCCCGATGACATAGAAAGAAAAAGCCTCTTCGTGCTTGAGGAGTACGGCATACTTATTTCCGCTTTCGCTCTCTGTGACCCTCAGGAGGACGAGGGGAGTATAGTGTGGGAAAATCACGAATCCAAAGGTGTTTACCTTTTCCGCTTCGGTGTGGCTCCCGATTACCTTAAAAAAGGCATAGGAACATATACTCTTAAAGAGGCGGAAAAGATAGCTAAGGAAAGAGGCGGGGAGTATCTCCGGCTTTTAGTGGTGGATTATAACATACCTGCTATCCGATTCTATGAAAAGAACGGCTATCGGAAGGCACAGGGATTTTATGTGAAGGATCAGGACGGTCTGATTCTTAAGGAGTACGGCTACGAACTCAAATTATAAGGGGTGATAAATATGAAGAAAGACCGCTTTGAATTATTCGCTAAAATAAGCCTGTGGATAACAGGATATTATTTCTTTTCCAACCTGATCAGTATTCCTTTATGGTGGGGAACAGCAATATCAGATTTTTTTGGCTACCTTATATATATACCCTTTACC
>JAFXDE010000003.1 GCA_017516315.1 Clostridia bacterium
ACACGATGAAGAAAGACTTGCGGAAATTCTTGAAAGGAAGTCAAATAAGGATTTATATGAAGAGACAAGGTATCTTGAGGGTGAATTGCAAAAAGCTCTTGCAAGACAGCAGAAGGTAGCTAATCTTTATGAAAAGCTATATGAAGATAATGCCGAGGGAAAAGTAACGGATGAATGGTTTACCCACATGTCACATAAGTACGAGCTTGAGAGAACAGAACTCAAAGGAAAGATATCTGAACTCCGTAAGAGGCTTTCAAGTACACAAGAGACAACCAAAGGCAAGGATATGTTTCTTAATGCGGTAAGGAGTTTTATGGAAATGGAAACTCTTACGGCGCCTCTTGCAAAGGAGCTTATTGACCACATTGATGTTTATGAGAGTGAGGGTAAAGGAAAGAACAAAACGCAGAGGATAGTAATTTACTACCGCTTTGTAGGGTATATTGAATTGCCTGATAAAATACCAATCGTAAACGATACAAGGCAAGGAGTAGCGGTGAATTACATTTCAGGTGCTTTATCCGAAACAGCATAAAGAAAAAAAGCCGCAGATAATCTGCGACAAACAACAAAACTATATCAGTTTGTTTTTAAACAAAAAAGGATGCGTGTTCAAATCCCTTATGAACACGCATCATGGTGCGAGAGACGGGACTTGAACCCGTACGAGCTGCCCCACACGCCCCTCAAACGTGCGCGTCTGCCGATTCCGCCACTCTCGCATATTAACTTTCCACTCTCTCGAGCGCTTGTATACTATAACACTAAAGGATGGAAAAGTCAATACTTTTTTTGAAGTTTTTTATATTTTTTTGATTTATTTTATTGTTTCGCTGTTGTTGAGAACTGCGGTGCTGTAGAGGAATAAAACATCCTTGTTTTTAAATTCCAGAAGACTGCAGGCATAGTCCGGATTCATATAACGGATATCCACAAGAGTAACCTTTCTGTAGCCTTCAGCCAGAAGAGGAGCGATGGCAGAGGCGAAGGAGTCGCGGAAAATGATGAGCTCTTTTTCTGTGTCTGCATCGGGATTTTCTACGGTTACCAGAGAAAGGGGACCGGAAAGAAAGGTCTCGTAGGGATCCTTGCCTTCGATTCTCTCAGTATCATATACGGGTATTTCTTTTTTGTTCTGACCGTCATAGGCCGTCATTTTTTCGAAGGAGGGACTCGTGAGATAGGTTATGCTGTCTGCCTTGAGCTTAAGAGCCGCCTGGCCGTAGTAAACGCCGTAAAAGGGAAGAGAAGAGCTTACAGCCGTTCTGTTTCCCTGAAGCTTAACACCGAGACCGTCAGCGAGAACCTGTGCAGTAGCCTCTATTTTCTCCTGCTTCCAGTGAGAGTCGGTCTTATAGTAGTCTTCTATGGAAAGAGAGGGGAAGATGTCGATGTATTCGGCATAGGGCATAGCCTCTCTTATATCCTCTGTTAGCTGTTTGCTGTCG
This sequence comes from Clostridia bacterium, assembly GCA_017516315.1. Classification (GTDB taxonomy): domain Bacteria; phylum Bacillota; class Clostridia; order Oscillospirales; family Acutalibacteraceae; genus UBA6857. Next base: position 1,452 of record JAFXDE010000003.1, read on the forward strand.
AAATGAAGTACGCCCGCTTTTTCGGCAAGAAAAACATTTTTATCGGGTATTACCGAAAGAAAGACATTTGAATCCTTTAGATATTTGTTATAGATATAACCGAAGCGAGAAGCGGCATAATCTACGGAATCCTTATTGTACGGATAATCCATAGAGGCTATATAGCCGTCGTGAACATAGATTTTATTGTTGTCCTTTTGTCCGAGGATGTAGTAGCTGAAATAAGCCTTGATGCTGCGGAAGGTATCTCTGAAGGGAAAGTTATCTACAGCATAATCCTCGAAGGTATCCGTGAATTTGCCTGTCAGAAGAGATGAAACGGAAACCTCGGGAAATTCCGTAAGCTTTCTTCTTTCGCTGAATGAGTAGTCCTCTTTAGGCAAAAGGACGCACAGAAGAAAGCCTGACAGAACCAGCGTGCAGGCAAGAGCGCATATTATAATGTTAAAAGCTTTTTTATTCATTTTATCAGAACCTGAAATATAAGAATGGGTTGAAAGAGCCGTCTACGAGATAAGCTGTGGAGAGTATGACTATGCCGATGATGAAAAGGGGAGTAAGAATATATCTTGCCCTTTCGGGAATCTTATACGCGAGTTTTTTCATAACCGGAGTAGAGCCTGCCGCAGCCGCAAGGATAATAACGGCGTAGCTTTTGAGATAGTAGAGGGTTTCTGCTGTGATTAACGGTGCGCCGTCGAGACCGAACATCAGTCTGAAATAAGAAGCCATATCAGCCATATTTTCTCTGTTGAAAATAGTGAAGCTTATGAGAGTGATGACGGTAACATAGATGTGTGAGAAAATGCGATGCTTTTCGAGAAATTTTCCGTAAAAGAGCTTTTCGGCGATGAGAATTACCGCATAGTATACACCCCAGATAATGAAATTCCAGCCTGCACCGTGCCAGAAGCCGGTAAGAAACCATACGACGAATATATTGAAGATATGTCGCACGGGAGAAACTCTGTTACCTCCGAGAGGGATGTATACATAATCTCTGAACCAGGAGCCGAGAGATATATGCCATCTTCTCCAGAATTCTGTGGCGCTTTTTGAAATAAAGGGATAATTGAAATTCTCCAGGAAATTGAAGCCGAGCATTCTGCCGAGACCTATGGCCATATCGCTGTAGCCTGAAAAGTCGAAATAAATCTGAAGAGCTACTGCTACGGCATTTACCCAGGCAAAGACTACCGATTTATCTGTCGCACCGTCAAAGGCTGCACAGAAGGAGCCGATGGTGTTGGCTAAAAGTATCTTTTTACCGAGACCCACAGTAAACTTTACTACACCTGAAGAAAACTGCTCAGCTGTATGAGTGCGGCTTTGGAGCTGTTTTTCGATGTCCGTATATCTTACGATAGGACCTGCGATAAGCTGAGGGAACAGAGTGATATAACAGGCAAGGTCTATGGGATTTCTCTGTGCCTCTGTGCCTCGGTAAACGTCCACCTGATAGCTTAATATCTGGAAGGTGTAAAAGCTGATGCCTATGGGAAGAACTACCTTCAGAAGAGGAAGGGATAATCCTGTGGCTGAATTAAAGGTGGCAATGAAGAAGTCAGCATATTTGAAATATACGAGAAAACCTACAGGTATTAAAAGGGACAGGCATAAAATGAGCCTGCCCTTTTTTGTGTTCCTGTACTTTTCAAGTATAAGTCCCGATATATAGCCTGTAGCTATTGATACGAGCATTACTGCCGTTAGCTTAGGCTCGCCCCAGGCATAAAAGATAAGACTTGACACCAAAAGAGTGAAATTCTTAAATTTGCGGGGAACGAGGAAATAAATAAGAAAAACTATCGGCAGAAAGTAATAAATGAATGGGATACTTGAAAAAAGCATAGTCGTTTACTTATGCAGCGATAGCGCCTTCAAGAACTACAGCAGCGTTTTCGAGAGCACCTGTAGCCTTTGTTTTGAAGAGATCGATGATCTGACCGTTACCGAAAGCAGTTACAACAAAGTTACCTGTCTGGATAACTACGAACTTTTCGGGGAAGCCGCACATCCACTGTCTGCCGTTAAGACCGTCCTGGAAGTCCTTAGCGAAAGCGTTTACATCTGTGCCTTCCTTGAGCTTGTAAGCAGCGCCTGTGAAGTTATTAGCGTTCATCATGTGCATCATTGAAGCTGCATCTTCGATGTTAGCTGTCTGAGAAGCGGGAAGAGCGAGAGTAACGTCAAGCTCTTCTGTAGCTGCTACATCGAATTTGCCGGGAGCGTCCATAGTGAGGTTGGCTGAGTCACCGCCACCGATGGGGAACTTGTTTTCTTCAGCTTCGTCAGCGTATGTTGCCCAAACTGCGTTAAGAACTGCTGTAGCATCTGCAT